>JASJMK010000017.1:0-79880 GCA_037619625.1 Actinomycetes bacterium | reverse complement strand
TCATTAGGCAGGCATGCCAATAAGCGGGCATAGTCAGCAGTCAAATATGAAATGTACGTTTGTCTGGATAGTTCAGTTCCGGCAATTGATCGCATGAACTAAGCCTAGTAATTACCCCAGTAGCAATTGCCCAGATCGAATACATCTGGCCAATGATTAGACTAATCACATGTTTGCGTCCCTCTCTGATCGACTTTCAGCGACTTTTAAGCAGTTGCGTGGCAAGGGTCGACTTACTGAAACAGACATCGATGAAACCGTTCGGGAAATTCGAATTGCTTTACTTGACGCTGATGTTGCTCTGCCAGTGGTTCGAGAATTCTGCGCCCGAATTAAAGAACGTGCACTTGGGTCGGAAGTTTCGGCAGCCTTAAACCCAGCACAGCAAATCATCAAGATCGTTAATGAAGAATTGATCGGAATTCTGGGCGGCGAAACCCGCCGATTAAAACTTGCAAAAAATCCACCAACGGTAATTCTGCTTGCTGGTCTGCAGGGCGCAGGTAAAACGACCCTGGCAGGAAAACTTGCTGTGCATCTGCGGTCTCAAGGTCATCAACCCATGCTCGTTGCCGCTGACTTGCAGCGACCAAATGCAGTTGATCAATTAAAGATTGTGGGACAGCAAGCTAACACTGTAGTTTTTGCGCCAGAACCCGGTAACGGTGTCGGTGACCCAGTAAAAGTCACGCGCGAGGCAATGAAGTTTGCTAAAGATAAGCAGCACGACATTGTCATAGTTGATACTGCCGGACGTTTAGCTATCGATTCCGAACTTATGGATCAACTTGCAAAAGTAAAGGCCGAAGCAAAACCAGATGAAACCTTGCTGGTTATCGATGCCATGACTGGGCAAGATGCAATTAATACTGCAGAAACCTTTGCACGCGACATCGGCATTGACGCAGTCGTACTGACAAAACTTGATGGCGATGCCCGCGGTGGCGCGGCGCTTTCCGTGGCGACCATTACTGGCAAGCCGATTATGTTTGCCTCAACTGGTGAAAAGTTAACTGACTTTGAAATTTTCCATCCGGATCGAATGGCATCGCGCATTCTTGATCTAGGGGATTTATTAACTCTGATCGAACAAGCAGAACAAAACCTGGATAAGGAACAAACCGAAAAGTTTGCCAAGAAAGTAAAAGCAGGCGAAGATTTCACGCTCACTGATTTCATGCAACAGATGCAACAACTGCGCAAAATGGGTTCCATGACAAAAATGCTTGGCATGCTGCCGGGTATGGCTGACATGAAAAAGCAAATTGAAAATGTTGATGAAAAAGAGATTGATCGCGTAGAAGCAATAATTTCCTCGATGACTCCAACTGAGCGCGAGAATCCAAAATTGCTAAATGGTTCGCGTCGAGCCCGAATTGCCTCTGGCTCGGGAATGCAAGTTAGTGACGTCAACTCATTGATGGATCGATTTGTGTTGGCACAAAAGATGATGAAACAAATGGCCGCCGGTGGATCTATTCCAGGTATGCCGCCAATGCCAGGTATGCGAGCACCACAGCAAAAGAAAGTTCAGAAGCCAGGTAAGGGCGCGAAGAAATCCGGCAACCCAGCTAAGCGCGCTGGCCAAGAATCGGGCATTGAGCTCGAGGCACCAAGTGCAACTCTTACTGAGATTCCTTCCGCATTCAAGGATTTCCTGAAGTAGCTGAAGCGATAATCTCGACAAAACTTGGCCAATTTCCTGATTTTTGCCTTGTCTGGCATGATTTAACAAGTAATCCCGACTTGGTAGCCGGCCCTCTACCCGCAACCTTGTTGGATTCATAGACACTTACTAATTGCGCCCCCGCTGCAATAACGGTTTTGTGTCACACCAATTATCAGGAGAAATAGAACTCGTGGCCGTAAAGATCAAACTTAAGCGCATGGGAAGCATCCGCAACCCGCAATACCGCGTAGTAATTGCCGATGCCCGCACCGCTCGTGATGGCCGTGCCATCGAAGAAATCGGTTTGTACCATCCAAAAGAAGAACCAAGTCTTATCAAGATTAATTCGGATCGGGTGCAGTACTGGCTAGGCGTTGGCGCCCAGCCAACTGAACCAGTAATGGTTCTGCTGAAGATCACTGGTGACTGGCAAAAATTTAAGGGCCTACCAGGCGCTGAAGGAACACTTCGCGTTAAAGAAGCAAAGGTCACCAAGAACGACATCTTTGCCCAGACTGTTGCAGCCGTGGCAAACGAGCCTCGCGTTCCAACAATTCGTCCCAAGGTAGAAAAGCCAGTTGAAGTTGTTGTCGCAGCGCCAGAAGAAGTTGCAGTTGTAGCTAGCGAAGAAATCGCTGTAGAGGCACCTGTTGTTTCCACTGAAGCAGAAGCAACTCCAGAAGTTGTGGAAGTTGCAGCAGAAGTAGTTGAAGCAGCTCCAGCCGAAGTCACTGAAGAGGCTTAGTTAATGCTTGATGAAACTTTAGAACACTTGGTAAAGGGAATAGTTGATCATCCCGAAGATGTTGTCGTTCGCGAAAACAATCGCAAAGGTGCAACTCTTGAGGTCAAACTAAATCCAGAAGATATGGGACGGGTGATCGGCAAAGCCGGTCGCACCGCAACAGCGCTTCGCACTGTCGTAAACGCGTTGTCTGACAAAGGCAATGTGCGAATCGACATTCTTGACGTCGACGGAAGGTAACTAATGCAGCTCGTAATTGGGCGCATTGGCCGAGCACATGGCGTGCGCGGCGACCTTTTCGTTGAACCAATGACAGATGAACCAGATCATCGATATGCAGATGGCACGGTTTTGATGACTTCCAATGACACAACGCTCACTGTTGCCACATCAAAATGGCATAGTGGGCGTTTTGTTGTTCACTTCGCGGGGTTCGATGACCGCAATGCTGCCGAGACACTTCGTGGTTTAACGCTTTCAATCGAAGTAGATCCAGCGCAGTCACCAGAAGATCCAGATGAGTATTACGATCATCAGCTAGTTGGCTTAAAGGTCGTCCTCGCAGATGGTTCGCACGTTGGCACCATTGGCGAAGTCATTCACTTGCCAAGTCAAGATCTACTTACGGTTTTGCGCGAAGGCGAGAGCGAAGCATTGATCCCATTTGTCACTGAATTTGTGCCCGACATAAATCTGGCGACAAAAACTGTGGTTATTACACCTCCACCAGGACTCTTAAATGAACTCGAAGCAATAGTTGTAATTGGCGAGGAAATCTGATGTTGAAACTCGACGTTGTGACAGTATTTCCTGCCTACTTAGAACCGCTGCAACTTTCGCTCCTAGGTAAAGCTATCGAAGATGGACTCTTGTCAGTTTCAGTTCATGACTTACGAGATCAAGCCCACGACAAACACCAAACTGTAGATGATTCTCCTTATGGCGGGGGACCTGGCATGGTCATGAAACCGGAGCCATGGGGAAATGCGCTGGACGAAATAGTTTCGAATGAAACTATTTTGGTAATTCCCACACCTTCAGGGGTGCCATTTACGCAAAGCCTGGCGCAGGAACTCTCAACTGCTGAGCACATAGTTTTTGCCTGCGGAAGATATGAAGGAATTGATTCTCGAGTTGCTGAGCATTACAAAACTCGAATTCGAGTTGAGGAAATTTCTATTGGCGACTATGTGCTCGCTGGCGGTGAAGTTGCCGTTCTAGTGATTGTGGAAGCAATCGCTCGACTAGTGCCTGGCGTACTGGGAAATCAGGATAGCTTCGCTGATGATTCTTTTGCAGCTGGCGACATGCAAAACTTACTTGAGGGTCCGGTCTACACCCGCCCACCAGTTTGGCGCGACTTAGAAGTGCCGCAAGTTTTAACTTCGGGTGATCACGCAAAAATTTCAGCGTGGAAACATGAGCAAGCAATTCAACGAACTACACAGAATCGACCGGACTTACTTAATTAGCAATACTTTCGGATCACCAAAAATGTATTCGTTAAGCACGTAATTAATCTCGGGTAGAGCCAGCGCCTCGGTGTAGGCAGTGTTTAAGTAGAACTTTGAAAAATCCGAATTCTCAATGGCTTTCTTCGCTTTAGGGTGAGTAAATTTCAAATACATCCGGGTAGTGATCTTGCGACGTTCAAAATCAGTTGTCAGACTGCCACAGTTGTAGCCAAACATAGTTAGCGCCGCGTCAGCCTTTTCTGGCGTGGTCCGCTCAATAATTCCCATATCTTGAACTTTGATTAATGGCCTTATGGTTTCCCTGCGTTCCCAATATTGAACGCAGGTACGCAATCTATCTTTTGCATGGGAATCCTCACCATTTACATCAACGTAGTTAATTGCTAAATCATCATCCCTAACTAAGTGAAAATTTTGATTCAGCCGATTCTGTACCGACCACTTACGCCAAGAACGAGGCACGATAAATACGATCAAGTCCGAAACTTGCGCGGCCTTATTAAAGAATGGAATAGAAAGTGAATTGTTCCGTCCAAAAGGTGGATTCGAGATAGTTATTAAGCCTTTCCGAGTGATTTCTTGATCCAGGAAATCGCCTAAGGTAATTTTTTTATGGTGCGGTTCAATGTCGAAACTTATAACTTTGGTGAGGCCATGGCGTTTGGCTGCTTCAATAAATGACCCAGTACCACCAGCGGGCTCTAGCAAGGTGTATCCCGAAAGGTTTCCCATTCGCTTGGAAACATTCTTAATAATGCTTTCGGCAATTGCCGGCGGGGTATAAAACTGTTCTTTGCCAGTTACTCGCGGATTACCCAATCGAGGTTTGGGAGAAGTGGCTGGCGGCCTAGGCATGCGCAAACTTTCGGTAGGGAACGCTCTAATCATATATATGACCCCACGATTTCGGGGCATTCAGCCAGCAATTTGCTCGAATCCCTTTAGTTATGGCACACTCAAAACTGTTGGAAACGCGATAGCTCCGCCTCAGGGGAGCTTGAACATAAAGTTCCTAACAAAATTCGGCAAGAACCTTTATTGGACTTTCGACCTGTGGCGACATGTCCGCGTGGAGTAATTATGCATTTTCTAGACGAAGTAGACGCAGCCTCGCTGCGAACTGGTATCCCAACTTTTCGTGCTGGCGACAACGTTAAAGTTCACGTTCGAGTTGTTGAAGGCACCCGTTCTCGTATCCAGATTTTCCAAGGCGTAGTAATTCGTCGCCATGGTGGTGGACTTCGCGAGACATTCACCGTTCGTAAAGTCAGTTTTGGAACTGGCGTAGAGCGTACTTTCCCACTTCACTCACCAATCGTGGAAATGATTGAGTTGGTAAGTCGTGGAGATGTCCGCCGTGCCAAGCTTTATTACCTACGCGATCTGCGTGGCAAGAAGGCAAAGATCAAGGAACTACGCGACAACGTGTAAACCTAAAATTAAAGAAGGACCTGCCAGCTGGTGGGTCCTTCTTTAATTTACAAAAAATTACTTAAAGTCAAAAGCGTAAGATGGAAGCATTATGGGACATAAAAAAGCCAGAAATAAAAAGAGGCCAAGTCTTGGCCGCGAGCTTGTGACCGTAGTTGGTACTGCGCTGATTCTTTCGATTTTGGTAAGAACTTTTTTAATCCAGGCATTTTATGTACCGAGTGCTTCCATGAAAGATACTTTGCAAGAAAATGACCGCATAATAGTTTCTAAAATTTCCACAAGAATAACGGGAATTGATCGTAGTAACGTCATCGTTTTTCATGATCCAGGTGGCTGGCTGGGTGAGGGATTTCCAAATCCATACGACAATCCGGTTGGACGAGTGCTGCAGGCAATCGGCATTGTGCCTTCAAATTCTGGGAACGATTTAGTTAAGCGCGTTATTGGGGTGGCTAATGACAAGGTCGAGTGTTGCGATTTAGAAGGCAGAGTTACAGTCAATGGAATTGCAAATGATGCGTCCTTCACGAAAGACGGCGTCACTTCAGACCAAGTAACTTTTAGTGTGTTGGTGCCAGAGGGAAATGTTTTTGTCCTGGGAGACAATCGTGGAAACTCAGAAGACTCACGGTTTCATCTAGATAAAAATAACGGCATGGTCCCTGTCGAAGAAATTATTGGGCGAGTTTCCATGCGAATTTGGCCAATTGGTCGAATTGGTGGAATTGAAAATTAGTTCACAGCCTCCCACGCTGGAACTTGAGCGCGAACTTTTCAGTTCTGGCGCGAAGTTTGTTGCAGGCGTAGATGAAGTTGGCCGAGGCGCTTTAGCTGGACCTGTTTCTGTTGGAGTGGCAATTGTTTGCGAGCAAACTTTGCAAGTACCCACTGGGCTTCGTGATAGTAAACAAATCAGTGGAATTGCGCGCGAAAAATTAATCACGCCGGTGATCGCATGGGTGGTTGACTATGCAGTTGGACATGTAGCAGCAAATGAGATTGATCAAATTGGCATAGTTCCCGCATTGCGCTTGGCCTGGGTACGCGCTTACCAACAATTGGGAACTAAGCCGGATCACGTAATTTTGGATGGCAAGCATAACTGGCTCTTAGAGCCGGACAATGATTTGTTCACGCCACCGATTTCAGAAATCGTGCTACCTGTGACGATGAAAATTAAAGCTGACGCTTCTTGCGCAAGTGTTTCGGCGGCAAGTGTCTTAGCGAAAGTTGAGCGGGATAATTTGATGCGTGAAGCGGCGTTAATTTACCCAGGCTTTGGTTGGGAAGGCAATGTTGGTTATGGCTCCGCACAGCACATGGCCGCGATAGCCCAACTCGGAGCCACTGACTTACATCGAAAATCCTGGAACTTACCAATTGGGCCCAGTGACTCTTAGCGCAACAAGTCCGCGTCAATGGTTGTGTCAGAGTAAAGCCAGCTGGTTGCTGCGCATAGGCTATTAACATGTCGGCTGATGAACTTGAACGCTATGAATCCGAGATGGAGCTGGAGCTCTATCGCGAATATCGAGACTTAGTTCACCTCTTTAGTTACATAGTCCATACCGAGCGTCGCATGTATTTAGCGAACGGCGTTGATGTCCAGGTGCGCACCAATGATGCAGGCGATGTGTACTTTGAAGCCACGCTTACGGATGCTTGGATTTGGGATATGTATGGTCAGGCGCGCTTTGTTAAAAAAGCCCGCATCCTAACTTTCAAAGATATAAACGTTGAAGAACTTTCCAAGCCTGATATGGAAGTTAGTTAAGTTTTTCCACACCAGCGTTAAACTCACAGCAGCATAATTTTGGTAGGTACTGGCCAGTTTTGTTCCAGCATTACTGAGTGCACCTAACAAATATTGAGCTTGGAAAAATTGGCGAGAATTTAGCCGCAGATTACCTAGAAAGTTGCGGCTATGTAGTCTTGGGTCGCAATTGGCGAAGCGCAAGAGTTGAGCTCGACATAATTGCTCGCGACAAAAATACTTTGATATTTTGCGAAGTAAAAACTAGACGATCAATAAGTCATGGATATCCAAGTGAGGCAATCACAGCGCTCAAGTTGGAGCACATAAGAACAGCCGCGCTTCATTGGCTCGCTCAGAATCGAAATTCATATTCTGGAGTTCGCTTTGATCTCGTCAGCGTGCTCTACGGTTATGACGAAAATTCAAAGATCACTCACATCAAGGGATTGGATTAATGGCACTCGCGCGAGCCTGCGGTGTAGTCGTTAACGGCGTTGAAGGTTTAGTTGTCGACATTGAGGCATATCTGAGCCAGGGTCTACCGGGTATGACAATTGTTGGACTACCGGACACTTCAGTTGGTGAATCAAGAGATCGAGTGCGCGCTGCCGTTTTAAATAGCGAGCTGACGTGGCCGGCGCAGCGCCGGATAACAGTTGGACTCTCACCTGCATCAATCCATAAGCGCGGCGCATCCCTTGATCTAGGAATCGCGCTGGCCATTTTGGCCGCGCACTCGCAAGTACCAGAAATTTCCAACACTATTGCAGTTGGCGAACTTGCCCTAGATGGCCAAGTCCGTCCAGTGCGAGGCGTTTTAGTCGCTGCGCTTGCTGCTCATCGGCGTGGTTATGAAACCTTAATTGTGCCGCTTTCCCAAGTCTGTGAAGCCCAGTTAGTCCCAGGACTTAGGGTTATCGGAGTCAGGACTCTGCTTGACGCTGTTGCTTATTTGCGCGGGGAACTAAATGAGTTACCGCAAGTACAGCCTTTGGGGGATAGTGCCCAAGTAGTTCCAGACCTTTGTGACGTTCGAGGTCAAAGCAATGCTCGGCACGCACTTGAAATTGCTGCAGCGGGTGGACATCATTTGGCATTCTTGGGATCCCCGGGTGTTGGCAAAACAATGTTGGCGCAGCGTCTTCCTGGACTTTTGCCACAGTTAACAGACGAGCAAGCTATTGAAGTAACGGCGATTTATTCTGCAGCTGGTTTACTTCCAGTTGGACAAGGACTAATTCGCACGCCACCATTTCAGGGTCCGCATCACACCACAACTAAAGCCGCACTAATTGGTGGTGGCAGCAACACGGTGCGAGTAGGCATGGTCACTTTGGCTAACCACGGTGTGCTGTGTCTGGATGAAGCTGCCGAGTTTGAGCGCTCAGTACTTGATGCGCTCCGACAACCAATGGAATCAGGATTGGTCGCAATTGCCCGCGCTGGTTTTAGCACTGTGCTACCGGCCCGCTTTCAACTTGTTTTAGCGTCTAACCCATGCCCATGCGGCAAATTTGTTGGTATCGGCGCAGATTGCAGTTGTTCATCGCAAGTTCGTCGGCGATATTTTTCTCGACTTTCTGGCCCCCTACTTGATCGCATTGATTTACGCGTGACGTTAGAGCGACCAAGTATGGCTGAGTTAGATCCAAGCTCAGGGGAACCTGAAAGTACGCAAGTTGTGGCAGCGCGAGTTTTAGAAGCTCGTGCGCGGGCGGCACACCGGTTCGCAGGTGAGGCTTTCTCCGCTAACTCACAAGTACCTGGACCATTAATGCGAAAGCGCTATCCCGTTTCGACAAAAGGACAGAGCTTGCTTTACGCAGACTCCTCCACATTGTCGGCGCGCGGTGTTGATCGAGTATTACGGGTGTCTTGGACAATTGCAGATTTGCGCGGACACGACATCCCAACACAAACCGATGTCGCGGCGGCTTTGATGTATCGAGATGGGAATGGTTCATGGCAAGCCAGTTAACTGACCTGCAAGCGCGACTAGTCATATCGATTGCAGGTGAGCCCGGTGATGAACGCGTTGGGCAAGCCGTAGCTGAGTTTGGCGCGATCGAGGCAGTACAAAATTGGCAACGAGGTATTGGCGCGGGCGCAATGGTTAAATCCATCAATCAAGTATTGGCTTCAAGGGCAATAGAGCAGGCAGTTAAATCCTTAAATTCAGTACAGGGAAGATTTATCACCCCAGAAGATAGTGAGTGGCCGACAGCAGTTGATGATCTAGATCTGGCGACACCAGTTGGGTTATGGTGCGTTGGTACTGGGTCACTTGCGGAGTTAGCAAAACGAAGTCTGGCCATTGTTGGCGCGCGCGCTGCTACTGCATATGGTGAACGCATTGCTACCGACATCGCAGTGCAAGCAGCGCAAGAAGCCGTAACCGTTGTATCTGGAGCGGCCTATGGAATTGATGCCGCTGCGCATCGCGGCGTACTTCTAGGTGCTGGCGCGACAGTGGCCGTGCTTGCTTGCGGCGTTGATGTTGCTTACCCAGTTTCACATCGGGGTTTGCTGACGCGAATCAGTGAAGCGGGCGTAGTAATTAGCGAAGCCCCGCCGGGTGCTAAGCCACATAAACATCGCTTCTTGATCCGGAATCGATTGATAGCTGCGCTGTCGCAGGGAACTTTAGTTGTTGAGGCTGCCCTTCGCTCGGGTTCACTTTCGACTTCAAACTGGGCGCAGGTCTTGGGTCGGGAAGTTTGGGGGATTCCGGGTCCAATAACCAGCGCAACTTCTGCCGGAGTGCACACTGCGATTCGTAACAATGTAATGAAACTTGCCGCCAGTTCGCAAGACATATTTCTTAGTTATCGAAAGCAGGATCAATCAATTCAACTGGGGATTATTGATGGCGCGATAATGACCGCACTTGAAGTTGGCCCAATGGACACGCACGACATTTTTCAATCCCTGAGCCATTTGCTAGGTGCGAACCTTGATTTCTATGAACTACAAGCAGCGCTTGCATTATTGGAAGTCCGCCAATTCATTTCGCTATCTAATGCAGGTTGGCAACTTCGTTAAGTGCCACCAATTCTCGATGTGCTTGCAATTTAGCCAAGCCATTGAAACTCTAGAACTATGGAGTTAACTAACTCAACATTTGCTGCCGCCACCGATCGGTTTATTCAGTATGTCGAGTTAGAACTTGGGCGAAGCGCCAATACCGTGATGGCCTACCGCAAAGACCTCGCACAGTTATTTACTTTTGCGCAAACCGTAGGGTGCGAACAACTCCAAGACATTGGAATTGTGGAATTACGAGGCTGGCTGGCGCAGCAACGAAAGGCCGAATTATCTTCCGCAACGATTGCCAGAAGAGCCACTGCTATTCGAATGTTTTTTGCTTGGGCCACACACACCAAATTGATCGAGGAAGACCCAGCTAGCGCATTAGTAATTCCAAAAGTCAGTAAACGATTACCACAAGTTTTGCAGCGCCAGCAAGCAGAAGAAGTTATGGACCGAGCAACGCTGCGCGCTGACGACAATTCGCCAACACATATTCGTGATCTGGCAATTCTGGAACTGCTCTATGCAACTGGAATTCGGGTAGGCGAACTGGTTGGACTCGATATCCATGACTTAGACCAATCGCGCCGAACAATTCGAGTACTAGGTAAGGGCGCCAAAGAGCGAGTAGTTCCTTACGGAGCGATTGCAGATAAGACAGTCTCAAGTTATTTAGCAACTTCTCGGGCCGCACTCGCAAATGAGCAAAGTGGGGCCGCGTTATTTTTAGGACAACGCGGTAAGCGAATTGATCAACGTGTTGTTCGCTCCATGGTGCACGAAGTTCTCTCTAGTTTGGCTGGCATGCCAAATCTTGGACCACACGCCTTGCGGCATTCAGCAGCGACCCATCTAATTGAAGGTGGCGCGGACATCCGAACCGTTCAAGAAATTTTGGGTCATGCGAGTTTGGCAACAACTCAGCTATATACACACGTATCAATGGACCGCCTGCGTGCAGTCTTTGCGCAGTCACACCCACGGGCATAACGAGGGTCCGTAATCAATGTCCAAGAACTAATTGTTTTTGAATTGTGGCATTAACCTAACTCGCTTTTGTACTAATGCCAGTGGATTCAAATATGTAGTGCCCCGAATTAATCCCCAATGTAAACAGGTCACGCTTGTGGCATTAGCACAATGGCTGTTGCCGGGTTGTAATGTTCCGAGCACATCGCCAGCGCGCACTCGCTCACCTAAAGTAACGCTCGCGATAACTGGCTCGTAAGTCGTTCTAAGCGCGCCATGTTTGAGGACCACAACACCTTTGCCAGCAATAAGTCCAGCAAAAAATATAGTTCCGCCTCCGGCCGCTAAAACTTCATCTCCGATTCCTCCAACTAAGTCAAGGCCGCGATGTCCGGGTAACCAGTTTTGGGCCGGCCGATCAAATCCGGTACTTAATTGGTGTGGATCCATGGGCCAGACCCACGCGCTTGAAGCCTGGACTGGAGCGATCGTCAGCGCCAAATAACTTGCCACCAGCAGGACAGACCAAGACTTTCTAGGGGAGTTAGACATAGCTATAGATTCCCTGACCCAGATTGCGAATTGCGCCCTGCGCTTGCCTCTGGGGAGACTTACTGGCTGTGGTTTTAGCGCCCCAAAAACCCCGTAAACTAGGAGATGCACTTAGAAATAAGTGACATCACAGGTTCACTAAAAGTGATTCGAAAGACCATCGGTCCTGGCAACAGGCGGTCTGCGACACGAGAACCAAGGGTGCTCTCAACCGAGATCACACAAACCGCAATGAGGTTGGCCAGGGGCCAACCTAAGAAATAGGAGTACTCCCATGGCCGTCATTTCGACGCGACAGCTGCTGGAAAACGGTGTTCACTTCGGACACCAGACCCGCCGCTGGAATCCAAAGATGAAGCGTTTTATTTTTACTGAGCGCAATGGCATCTACATCATCGACCTACAGCAGTCACTTGCCTACATTGATCGCGCTTACGAATTCGTGCGCGAAACTGTTGCGCACGGTGGAACTGTTTTGTTCGTTGGCACCAAGAAGCAAGCACAGGAATCGATTGCAGCCGAAGCTTCCCGCGTTGGTATGCCGTATGTGAATCACCGCTGGTTAGGTGGCATGCTTACCAACTTCCAGACTGTTTCGAAGCGTATTTCGCGCATGAAAGAACTAGAGCAGATCAACTTTGATGATGTTGCTGGTTCTGGACTTACCAAGAAAGAGCTTTTGGTACTTCGCCGCGAAAAAGAAAAATTAGAACTTGTGCTAACAGGTATTCGCGATATGCAAAAACTTCCTAGTGCAATCTGGGTAGTGGATACCAACAAAGAACATATTGCTGTTGGCGAAGCACACAAGCTAAACATTCCAGTTGTTGGCATTCTTGACACCAACTGCGATCCAGATGTTGTGGACTACCCAATCCCAGGAAACGATGACGCACTGCGCGCCGTTGGCTTACTGACTCACATGATTGGTGATGCAATTGCTGAAGGACTTATGGCACGCGCTGGTGGCGCTGTTGCTGGAGCTCCTGTTGAAGCAGGCGTAGAACCACTTGCTGATTGGGAAAAGGAACTACTAACCGGCGAATCAGCTGACGCGCCTGTGGCTGAAGCACCTGTGGCTGAAGCTGCAGAAGCGCCTGCTGCCGAATAATTCATTGTGATTGCGGGCAGCTATTAGTTGCCCGCAATTTTCAAAAAACTTTCATACCAAAATCAAATACATTAAGGAACTAATTCATGTCTATTTCAGCCGCAGAAGTAAAGAAACTTCGCGACATTACCTCAGCCGGAATGATGGAGTGCAAAAAAGCACTTGAAGAATCTGCTGGTGACTTCGACAAGGCCGTCGAAATTCTTCGAATTTCAGGTGCTGCAAAAGCTGCCAAGCGTGGCGCTGAGCGCGAAACCTCTGCCGGAATCGTTTCACATGATGCCGGAGCATTGATTGAACTATTGTGCGAAACCGATTTCGTTGCAAAGAGTGAAGATTTTCTCAAGCTTGGAACGCAAATCGTGGCAGCTGTTAAAGCTGCTGGTGTGAAAGATTCAGCCGCTGCTGCTGCATTAACTTTGAGCGACGGCAAAACTGTCGAGCAGTCAGTTGCTGACATGGCATCCATTATTGGAGAAAAGATCGAACTTGGTCGCGTAGCTAATCCAGATGGTGACGTTGCCGTTTACCTGCACCGTCGTTCTGCTGACCTGCCACCTGCTGTTGGTGTCCTGGTTTCATACTCAGGCAGTGAAGAGGCCGCTCGTAGCGCTGCCATGCAAGTGGCTGCAATGCGTCCAACTTACTTAACTCGCGATGAAGTTCCAGCTGATGTTGTGGAAAACGAAAAGCACATCGCCTTGGAAACCGCGAAAGAGGAAGGTAAGCCAGAGGCTTCCTTGCCAATGATCGTGGAGGGTCGCGTCAATGGCTTCTTCAAAGAGAGTTGCTTACTTGAGCAGTCATCAGTTGTTGATAGCAAAAAGACAGTAAAGCAAGTGCTGGCAGATGCCGGTACTACCGTCACAGGCTTCGTCCGGATCGAAATAGGCTCAGCTTGATCGTTGGCGATCAATTGCTGAGCAGAGATAGCCAGTAAGGCAATTCATTGCCTGGCTAAATCGAACTTGATCGCTGGAAATTAGGCTCTTTTGGCACTTACCTCACAAGGGTGAGTGCCAAAAGTATTTTGCCGGGGGCATTGCACAGATTCTGCGTTGGATACGGCAAGATTGAGGTCGTGGGCGCATCTGATAAATCCAAAGATATCTGGCCTGGTGTTCCAAGCGGTGGCTGGAAGCGGGTTTTACTAAAGCTTTCTGGCGAAGCATTTGCGGGCGAAGGAAAACTAGGCGTAGACCCAGATGTGGTCAATGACATTGCGCGCCAGATAGCCGGAGTCGTTAATAGTGGCACGGAAGTTGCGGTCGTAATCGGTGGCGGCAATTACTTCCGTGGTGCCCAGCTTGCGGAACGTGGCATGGACCGGGCGCGCGCTGACTACATGGGTATGCTCGGCACGGTTATGAACTGTTTAGCCCTGCAGGATTTTCTTGAGAAGCAAGGGATAGCGACTCGGGTGCAAACCGCTATCCCAATGAGCCAAGTGGCTGAGCCATACATCCCGGGCCGCGCGGTTCGCCACTTAGAAAAAGGTCGCGTCGTAATTTTTGGCGCCGGACTTGGAACGCCATATTTCAGCACTGATAGTTGTGCTGCCCAACGCGCGCTGGAAATTGCCTGTGAAGTTGTGCTTATGGCTAAGGGCGTTGACGGAGTTTATGACTCTGATCCCCGAGCAAATGCTTCAGCTAAGAAATATGAAAACTTGAGTCATGACGATGTACTCTCACAGAATCTCAAAGTGGCTGATGCAACTGCAATTAGTTTGTGCCGTGACAATGAATTGCCAATTGTGGTTTTCAACTTATTAACTGATGGCAATATCGCGCGCGCTGTTCACGGTGAAAAAATCGGCACCTTAATTAGAACTGTTCACTAGGGGATTTGAAAAATATGATTAATGAAACTTTAAAAGATGCCGAAACCAAGATGGCAAAAGCAACTGAAGTCACTCGGGAAGATTTCACCACGATTCGCGCCGGTCGCGCTTCTGCTGCGCTGTTCTCAAAAATAATGGTGGATTACTACGGAACTCCAACCCCGTTGCAGCAAGTTGCTTCCATCCAAACTCCGGAACCACGCGTTGCGGTAATTAATCCATTTGATAAAACTGCACTGGGCGCAATAGAGCGGGCAGTTCGTGATTCAGATCTTGGCGTGAATCCATCAAATGATGGTGTCTTCATCCGAGTGCCATTCCCACAATTAACCGAGGATCGCCGCAAAGAATTCATCAAAGTCGCAAAAGTTAAAGCCGAAGATGCTCGGATTGCGATCCGAAACATTCGTAGAACTGCAAAAGAAGCTTTGGAAAAAATGGCGAAGGATGGCGAAGCGGGTAAGGATGAAGTTGCGCGAGCTGAAAAAGCGCTTGAGGATTTAACCACCAAAGCCGTGGCTCACATCGACGATATGCTTAAGCATAAAGAAGCCGAACTACTCGAGGTCTAGTTCATGACCACAAACTCAACTGATTACGGCAAAGCGGGACGTAACTTACCTGCTGCCATTGCAGTTGGTCTTGGATTGTTTGCAACTTTAGTAATTTCGTTATTTGCTGACATCCGGTTCTTCACGATTTTAGTTGCCCTGGCAGCGGTGCTGGCAACGCGCGAACTTTCCCAAACCTTAGTTATTGGCCTTTCGCAGCGAATGATAATTTTGCTGCAAATCCTCGCTCCACTAATTGTTGTTGCAGCGAGCCTTAATGGCACGACGGGATTAGCTGGCACATTTATGGCAAGTGTGATTTTAATTTTGTCCGTTCGACTACTAGACGGCGAAGAAGCATATGTTCATCACGTAACACGTTCGATTTTTGCGCTAGTTTATGCACCCGTCTTAGCGAGCTTCGCCGTATTGCTATCTACGCAAACTGATGGTGCGTGGAAAGTTTTGGCATTCGTATTACTTACGGCGGCAACTGATCTCGGTGGGTACATTGCCGGAGCCTTATTTGGCAAGCATCCAATGGCTCCAAAAATTTCTCCCAATAAAACTTGGGAGGGTTTTGCCGGCGCGCTTGCACTGCAACTGATCATCGGAATATTGCTGTGGATTTTTGTCTTTAACCAAAGCTGGTGGGAAGGCGCAATTGTTGGCTTAGTCATGATGCTCACTGCCACTTTTGGTGATCTGATCGAATCCATGATTAAGCGCGATCTTGGCGTTAAAGACATGGGCAGGCTCTTACCCGGACACGGCGGAGTTATGGATCGACTCGACTCACTTGTAATTAACTCGTTCGTGGCTTGGGCGCTGTTCGGTATTTTTCTCTAACTGGCGATTCACCCGTAGGCTTACGGTATGCCTGCACCCGGTGAATTGATCATGATCGAACCCAAGCGACCAAAACCGCCAAAACATTGGTCAGACTGGACGGTTGAAGAGCGCAAAGCACAAGTTATCGAACTTGGTTTACCTGGGTTTCGCGCGGATCAATTCTCGCGCCAGTGGTACCAGCGACTAAATAATGACACAGCTTCCTGGACAGATGTTCCCTCTGATATGCGTGAAGTAGTTAAAGATTTGTTATTTCCGGATCTCATGACAAGTATTCGCGAGCTTAAATGCGATAACGGAACAACTGTTAAGCAAGTTTGGAAATTATTTGATGGCGTCTTAGTTGAAAGCGTTTTAATGCGCTACACCGACCGCGTGACAATGTGTATTTCCTCGCAAGCAGGTTGTGGCATGAACTGTCCATTTTGCGCAACTGGGCAAAGTGGGTTAACTCGCAATCTTTCAACAGGGGAAATTGTCGAGCAAGTTTTGGCGGGCGCTCGCGCACTTGCCAACGATGAAGTAGCTGGCGGAATAGGTCGAGTTAATAATTTAGTTTTCATGGGCATGGGCGAACCAATGGCGAACTACAACAGCGTGATCGGCGCGATTCGTCGACTAACTGAGCCAGCACCAGCAGGATTTGGAATGTCAGCACGCGGCATCACCGTTTCGACAGTTGGATTAGTTCCTCGGATGCGTCAACTTGCCGAAGAAGGCATCCCAGTTACTTTGGCAGTTTCTTTACATGCACCTGATGATGAACTTCGCGACACATTGGTACCAATTAATACTCGCTATAAAGTCCAGGAAGTTTTGGATGCCGCTTGGTATTACGCAGATCAAACTGGTCGCCGGGTTTCAATTGAATACGCCATGATTAAAGACATTAATGACCAGGCTTGGCGCGCTGATTTACTCGGCGAGAAACTTGCTGGAAATTTAGTACACGTTAACTTAATTCCGCTAAATCCAACTCCTGGATCCAAGTGGACCGCATCCAGGCGCGAAGATGAAGAAGAATTTGTTTATCGCCTGAAGAGCCATGGCGTGCCAGTAACTGTGCGCGATACCCGAGGTCGCGATATCGATGGCGCTTGCGGGCAACTCGCAGCCGCTACAAAGAACTAATCAAAAGTCAGGGCATGGTAGAAATACCTATGACTAATTACCAGAGTGCCTATGCCCAGAGCATGGCTGATCCAAGTGAATTTTGGGGAAATGCGGCGAAATTAGTTAAGTGGGATAAGACCCCCAAAGTGATTTTAGATGACAGTAATCCACCGCTATATCGATGGTTTTCTGATGGCATGCTTAACACTTGTTACAACGCACTCGACCGACATGTCATAGATGGCAGAGCCGATCAACCTGCAGTAATTCACGAAAGTGCGATAACTGGGAAATCTCTAACTTTGACTTATGCCCAGATGCTGGAAAAAGTTGCCCGATTTGCTGGCGCCCTGCGAATGGCTGGGGTTGAAAAAGGCGATCGGGTCGTTATCTACATGCCCATGGTGCCGGAAGCGCTCATTGCCATGCTGGCTACTGCTCGATTGGGCGCAGTGCATTCGGTAGTTTTTGGCGGGTTTGCCCCTGCTGAACTGGCAGCTCGCATTGATGATGCCAAACCAAAAGTTATTGTTTCCGCTTCCTGCGGTTTGGAGCCAACTCGAATTGTGGAATACAAGCCGATGCTTGATGAATCAATACAACTGGCAAGCCACAAACCAGATCACTGCATCATCTTGCAGCGCGAACAGCATGTGGTTGACCTTGGTCCAACAGATATCGACTGGAAAGCTGCCATGGCCATGGCAGAACCTGCTGAATGTGTATCAGTGGCAGCCACTGACCCGCTGTACATTTTGTATACCTCAGGCACAACGGGCAAACCAAAAGGAATTGTCCGAGATAACGGTGGCCACGCAGTTGCGCTGACCTGGTCGATGAAAAATGTTTACAACATCGAGGCCGGGGACATGTGGTGGTCTGCCTCAGATGTTGGCTGGGTAGTTGGACACTCGTACATTGTTTATGCGCCGCTTTTCGCTGGCGCTACTACCATTGTTTTTGAAGGTAAGCCGGTTGGCACACCTGATGCGGGCACATTCTGGCGAGTAATTGAGAAGTATGGCGTAAAGGGATTGTTCACAGCCCCGACAGCAATCCGCGCGATTCGCAAAGAGGATTACACCGGGGAATTTATAAAGAAAACTGATTTGTCAAAGTTTGAAAACTTGTTTTTAGCTGGGGAGCGCCTAGATCCAGACACTTACCATTGGGCAACGCAGCACCTAGGTGTTCCGGTAATTGATAACTGGTGGCAAACCGAAACTGGCTGGCCGATCGCTTCCAATTTGCGCGGCCTGGATCCCATGCCGATTAAGCCTGGATCACCATCGGTTCCAATTCCTGGATACGACATCAAGGTATTGGATGAAACTGGAAAAGAACTTCCGATTGGCACTGAGGGAAACATCGCAATTACTTTGCCACTTCCACCTGGAACCCTGCCGACACTTTGGGGCGATGACCAGCGCTACATCGATTCTTATTTGAAAGTTTTCCCCGGAATGTATGCAAGTGGCGACGGTGGCTACTTAGATGAAGATGGTTACGTCTACATAATGGGTCGAACTGATGATGTGATAAATGTTGCCGGTCATAGATTGAGCACTGGATCACTTGAGGCAGTTGTGGCAACCCATGAATTAGTTGCTGAGTGCGCTGTAATCGGGGTCGCTGATGCAATCAAAGGCCAAATTCCAAAAGCTTTCGTTGTTCTAAAATCTGGCGCGCAGGTTGACGCTGAAGTTTTGCGCAAAGAAATTGTTGCCTTAGTTCGAAAAGAAGTTGGGCCCGTTGCTGCACTTAACGAAGTTGTGGTCGTACCAGGCTTGCCAAAAACGCGCTCAGGTAAAGTCCTGCGCAAAACCATGCGGGGCATCGCTGATGGAAAACAGGTAGATATTCCAAGCACTATTGAAGATGTCTCTATTCTTGACATTTTGCGACCCCTATTACGAAGTGAATAAATTGGGACCCCAAATTAGCGACATTTCTACACACCAAACCAATAAAATCCAGTATGGCCCTTTCAACTAAAACTAAACGCAATTTATTCGGTATCAATGCCTTGAGTGCTTGGCTCGGTTTTGGAATGAGTTTCCTGATTGAACTCTTTGGACTTGTAAAGACTCCAAAATATGCGGATGAACCTGTCACCTCCCTTTTTGGCCACTACGGAGATTATGCGAATGGTTTGGCAGGTGCGCCCGAGCGAATCATGGATTTGTTTAGTTACTTCACAATTTGGAGCCAGATCGCCGTTGGCATCATTATGACTTTGCTTTATTTAAACCCAACACGAGATGGCAAGCTATTTCGTGTTATGCGCACGGATACGGTTTTGATGATTACGGTCACTGGCGTGGTTTATAACTTGCTACTAGGCCCTAATTATCCACCGCAGGGTTTAAATCAGATCTCAAGCCCAATTCAGCACACTATTACACCGCTGATCACAGTGCTGATTTTCATCATCGCAGGACCGCGTGGTTGGATTAACTTAAAGAACATTGTGGCAGCACTCGTGCTTCCTATCGTTTATGTGTTTTACACGCTATTCCGCGGAGCGATAATCGATAAGTACCCATATGACTTCTTTGATGTCGTCGTTAATGGTTATGCCAACGTCATTATTTTTGTACTTGGAATTCTCTTTGCATCAATAATTGTTGCCGTTTTTTATTGGGGTATCGACAAGGCCCTTACGAAGAAACCAACTTCTACTTAATCATTAACAAAAAAAAGCCCCCGATCACTCGGGGGCTTTTTTTGGACTAACTATGCCTTGTAATCCGCGTAAGCGGCGATTCCAGTAAGAGCTTGGCCAACAACTAAAGTGTGAACTTCGTTGGTGCCTTCGTAGGTGTAAACACTTTCCAAGTTATTCATGTGACGAATAATTGGGTATTCCAATGTGATTCCAGAGCCACCAAGCATTGAGCGAGATTCGCGCGCAACTTCTAGTGCCATCCGGACATTGCTTTTCTTGCCAATGCTTACTTGCTCAGAACGAAGTAAGTGCTCATCTTTTAGCTTGCCTAAGTGCGAAGCTAACAACATTCCATTTCCAGTTGCAATCGTCATGTCAGCAAGTTTTTGCTGGGAGAGTTGGAAGGCAGCTAATGGCCGGCCAAATTGCTGGCGGCTCATGGTGTAATCAATTGCAGTCTCCAAACAATCCCGAGCGGCGCCAACAACACCAAATAAGATTCCAAAGCGCGCTTCCGATAAGCAAGAAAGTGGACCACGAAGTGTTTGAACTTCTGGCAACACAGCAGAAGCTGGTAGGCGGACATCTTCAAAAACTAATTCACTTGTAACTGATGCTCGAAGTGACATTTTGTGCTTAATTAAGTTGGCCTTGAAACCCGGGGTATTTGTTGGAACCACAAAACCTTCAATGCCGTTTTCGGTGTGCGCCCAAACAATGGCGACATCTGCGATGTTGCCATTTGTGATCCACATCTTTGAACCATTAAGAATCCAGTCATCGCCATCACGCTTTGCATTTGTGCGCATCTCACCAGGGTTTGAGCCAGCATCGGCTTCAGTTAAACCAAAGCAACCAAGTGCGTCGCCAGACGCTAAGCGCGGTAGCCATTCTTGTTTTTGTTCTTCGGAGCCAAACTTCCAAATTGCAAACATGGCCAGAGATCCTTGTACGGAAACAAAGGATCGCAACCCTGAGTCACCTGCTTCAAGTTCTAGACAAGCTAGGCCATAGGAAGTGGCATCAGTGCCAGCGCAGCCGTAACCTTCAAGGTGCATGCCGAACATACCCATTTGGCCAATTTCTTTAGCTAATTCGCGGGCTGGGAATTCGCCGTCCTCAAACCACTTACCAACATGGGGCTTAACGCGGTCATCCACAAATTTGCGAACTGAGTCGCGGATGGCAAGTTGTTCGTCGGTAAACAAACGGTCAATTGCGTAAAGATCAAATGGATGTTGTGGTGCGGCCATGGCGGATTCCTATCCCAAGTGCAAAATTGCAATTATCACCAAATTAACAGGATTGGATCCAATCTGCAAGTAAGCAAATATCAGCGTTTTGGGCCAAAATTCCCCTAAAACTAGGAGCTAGTGAGGAGCACTATGGCCAGCCCCGCGCCAACCAGTCCAACAACCTGGTGGCGCTCAAGGCGTTCTTTGAGGAATATGCGAGCTAGCAGCACTGTAATTGCTGGATAAAGTGCGGCGATTACCGAGATTGTAACCAGTTGCCCGCGCTGGGCAGCCAACATAAATGTGGTGCCACCCCACACATCAAGGGCGCCGGATGCCATGGCTCGCTTGTAGTCCACCGGGCTACTAGCTATGGATTTCCAGGTGACAAGCGCAGCAATACAAAAGACCACCATTGTTACTGAGCGCGCCATTATTACTGGCGCCAGCATTGAGCCAACAGGTGCGCTACTTACGCTCAACAAAAATCCAGCAAACCCAAAGCCACCTAAACCTGCAAATATCGCTGCTGCTTTGGAAAGTGGATGCGTGGCATCAATAGTTGATCGGCTGACAAGCACAATGGATGCCATCGCAATTAGCGCACCAATGGATCCAGTTAGCGTGAGTCGTTCACCACGAAATAACCCAACACTAAATGGAATGAGCGCAGCAACCAGCGCAGTTATGGGAGCTACTGCTCCCATTGGCCCAAGACCGAGTGATTTCAAAACGAAGATATAGCCAACAATTCCGCAGGTTCCGGCAGATAAACCAGCGATCACCGCTTGCTGATTAAATTGCGCGCCCAGAAATGGCGCTGCAATTAAGAGCGAAACTAAGCCAGTGCCGACTGTGATTGGCAGGACTTTAAGCAGCGGACTCTTGCGAGTGGCAAGTCCACCAAAGTAATCGCCAAAGCCATATGAGAATGCGCAAGCAAAAGCAAGGATTATGGCGGACATGAGAACTTAACTTTAGTGGCTAGCTTGTCGCCAGTAATAGCACAGCAGCTCCCGCGCCAAGCAAGCCAACAAGTTGATGACGTTCCATGCGTTCATGAAGAACGAATCTGGCAAGTAATACGGTAAAAGCTGGGTAGAGAGCAGCTAGAACAGCAACAAGTACGAGATCACCAGCGCGCGTAGCCAGCATAAAAGTTGCGCCACCAACAACATCAAGCGCACCCGAGGCTATGGCAAGTCGGTAATCAATTTTTCCATTTCGAATAGTTTTCCACTTTGCAATCGCGATAAAAATGAATATTCCACCAGTGACTAATCGGCCAACCATTACGGGAGCCAAGCCACTGTCATCTGGACCGCTACTGATACCCAGAAGATATCCAGCGATACCAAGTCCAGCAATGATTGCCACGATCACCGCTTTAGTTGTCACTGGATGCGTGGCATCTTCCGTTGAACGACTTACTAACACAATTGAAATAAAAGCTAGACCTGCGCCAATAAATCCAACAGTCGATAAAGTTTCACCACGTAAAAATCCAACTCCAAATGGAATGATCGCACCGATCACGGCTGAGATAGGCGCAACTACGCTCATTGGACCAAGCGCCAAGCCGTACATAATGAATATGTACCCAATGGTTCCCGCTAAGCCGGCGGCTACTCCAGCTTTGATTGCGCCAGAACTAAAGTCCGCTCCGAAAAATGGAATCGCGATCAACAAAGTCGCTATGCCAGTGGCAACAATTATGGGCAACACTTTCCAGATTGAGCCACGTCGGGTTGCCAAGCCGCCCCAAAAATCAGCGATACCGTAACTGAGCGCACAAACTAGCGCCAAAAAAATCGCAGTCATGTGGAGTTATTGACCTAGTAGCTTTGAAACAACGCCGGCAAGCTTTGAAGGTTTTCCAGACTTATCCTCTGAGTTATCAGCGCGCGTCATAATCTGTAAGCCAGTATTTGCGCCAATCCAACGAAGTGGTTCAACTTCCCAATTTCTAGATTTGTGGTTTACCCATGGCAATTTAGTCAAAGCGGTGTCTTGGCTTGTAATCAAGTCAGCCAAAGTTCGTCCCGACAGATTAGTTGTGCCGACTCCATCGCCCACATAGCCACCAGCCCAAGCAATACCACTTGTCCGATCAAGACCTGCTGATGCCATCCAGTCCCGCGCAACCCCAAGAGGTCCGCCCCAAGTGTGAGTCACTTTTGCGCCAGCAACAACCGGGAAAAGTTCAGCTAATACGCCAAGCAGAGATGGGTGAACTTTTGCGTGCTGGTCATATTCATCTTTTATAGTCGAGCCAAAGTGATAAGGCGCACCACGTCCGCCAAAAGCAAATCTGTTATCCGCAGTGCGCTGTCCGTAGATGATCAAATTTCTAAAGTCGCCAAAAGTTTCTCGCTGGGCTAAACCAATCTGATCCCAAGTCTGGGCACTTAATGGTTCCGTGGCCATCATGAGTGAATAAATAGGAACAATTTTACGTTTTTGACCCGAAATAGATCTGGTGTAACCCTCGGTTGCCCGAACAATGTAGCGCGCAGTTATCACGCCACCAGTAGTTGTTACTTTGCCTGGTTCAATCTTGGTAGCAGCAGTGTGTTCATAAATTGTGGCACCGCGTTTTTCTACAATGTTGGCAAGTGAGCGAACTAACTTTGCTGGATTAATTGCTGCCACATGTGGTGTGTATGTTGCGCCGAAAAGATTTGTAGCTTGCGCGCGCTCTTTAGCTTCGCCAGCGCTTAGTAATGCGTAATGTTGCGCATCGTAACCCCATTGCTCCCAATGGTGAATGTAATCCTGAGCTCTTTTCCACTGCAATGGCGTACGGGCAAATGAAATCGTGCCACCGCGTTGCCATTCACAATCGATGCCTTCAGCTTTTACAACGTTTTCAATTTCGGTAACGGTGTCATGCATCGCGTCTTGCATTGCGCGCGCTGATTCGCGGCCATGAATTCTTCCAAGCTTGTCGATTTCGGTAGGGAAGTAGGCCGAACACCAGCCACCATTTCGACCAGATGCGCCGTAGCCAGCTACTTCAGCGTCAATGATTGCGATGTTTAAATTGGGATCTTGCTGCTGCAAGTAATAAGCCGTCCAAAGTCCGGTGTAACCAGCACCAATAATTGCCACGTCAACATCGATGTCAGAGTGCAGCGCGTACCTGGTGGAAGTTGCCAATTCCTCGGGAAGAGTATCCCACCATAAAGACTTTGATCGGTAGTCAGTCATTTTGTAGCTCTCTTCTCAGCGTTTCCACTTTTTGATGTAGTCCGGAATCGGGATGTTCTTTTCTATCGTTAACGGATCCGAGACAGGTTCGCCGAACACTTCATTCATTGGAACGTAGCCAGCCCAAATGTTGGAATAAATTGGATCGACTAGGTCGCTTGGTACATCATCAGGGTCACCTTCACTAACTTTGCAAGAAACCTCATCGAGATTAAGCGCAAGCATCAAAGTTGCCTTTGCTTCTTTCGGCGCTGCTTTTCGGGCGTGGTCTGTGCGACCTGGCAGCAAGTGGTCAGTAATTCTAATAAGTGCGGCTTCTTTTTCATCGCCTTCGAGAACTTCGCAAGAACCCAAAGCTATAACGCATCGGTAATTCATGCTGGATTCAAATGCACTGCGCGCAAGAACCACACCGTCAAGCAATGTGACCGTTAAGCAACAAGGTTGTCCGGCTGCTAAATTCTTAAAAAGTCTTGAGGCGCTCGATCCGTGAAATAGCACCCGGTCACCATCTCGGGCGTAACCAACTGGCATTACGAATGGTTGACCATCCACCACGCAGGAAACGTGGGCAACTAATCCGGCGTCAAGAATTGCATTTACTTTTGTGCGGTCCGTGACTGCTTTTTCAGGAAAGCGACGGACCGCAGTGCGGTCCGTCGCGCCAACTTTATTTTGCACTAGAGAATCTTTTGACCTTCAGTAAGAACGTGACGCAAGATTTGTTCAATCTCATCAAACTCGTTCTGGCCAATGATTAGCGGTGGGGCTAGCTGAATGACCGGGTCCCCACGGTCATCAGCACGACAGTAAAGACCATTTTCAAATAACGCCTTGGACATGTAGCCACGAAGCAGCCGCTCACACTCCTCATCATTAAATGATTCTTTAGTTGCCTTATCTTTAACAAGTTCAATGCCGTAGAAGAAGCCTTCACCTCGAACATCGCCAACGATGTCAAGATTGTTTAGCTTTTCCAAAGTCTTACGGAATTGATTTTCGTTGTCCCGGACGTGCTGATTAATGCCTTCTTTGTCAAAGATGTCCAAGTTAGCGAGTGCCACTGCCGCTGAAACTGGGTGACCACCAAAGGTATAGCCGTGCGCAAAATAAGTATCACCTTTCTTGAATGGCTCAAAAACCTTGTCGCCAACAAGCATCGCGCCAATTGGGGAGTAGCCAGAAGTCATACCCTTTGCGCAAGTAATGATGTCTGGATCAACACCAAAGCGCTTCATGGCAAACATATCTCCGATCCGCCCAAATGCAGTGATGGTTTCATCTGCAACCATCAGCACGTCATACTCATCACAAATTTCGCGAACTCGCTCTAAGTAACCAGGTGGTGGTGGGAAACAGCCACCTGAGTTTTGAACTGGTTCCAGGAATACGGCAGCAACTGTGTCGGCACCTTCAAAAAGAATGGCTTCTTCAATTCGGTTAGCAGCCCAGCGACCAAACGCCTTGATGTCATCTTGGTGGTATTCGGCGCGGTAAAAGTTGGTATTAGGAACGCGAAACCCACCAGGAGTAAGCGGCTCAAAGTATTTCTTGGCATCTGGAATACCAGTGATAGCTAACGCACCTTGTGGTGTGCCGTGATATGCAACTGCGCGACTGATTACTTTGTGCTTCATTGGCTTACCAATTAACTTGTAGTACATCTTCGCGGCTTTCCAAGCTGACTCAACTGCTTCGCCACCACCAGTGGTGAAGAAAACTCGATTGAGCGATGCTGGCGCATAGCTAATTAAGCGATCCGCAAGTTCTATTGCCTTTGGATGCGCATAAGACCAAAGTGGGAAGAATGCTAATTCCTGCATTTGCTTTGCAGCAGCTTCAGCTAGTTCGCGGCGGCCATGTCCTAATTGCACTGTAAATAGACCAGCAAGACCGTCGAGGTACTTTTTGCCGTGCTCGTCATAAAGGTAAGCACCCTCGCCGCGAGTAATAATTGGAACTTCTCCACCATTTTCGAATGTTGAATGGCGAGTGAAGTGCATCCATAGTCGATCTCTAGCCATATCTGACAGGGCAGAATTTGTTGTGCGTTCTTCTAGTGCAGTCATTACGTATCCAATGCTTTTAGTTAGCGGGTTCCCCAGGTATAACTCTGCTTACGCAGTTTTAAATACATGAATGTTTCCGTGCGCCGGACCCCAGGAATCGCACGAATTTTACGATTTATCACTTCAAGAAGTGCTTCATCGTCCTCACAGACAACTTCGAGAATTATGTCGAAGCTTCCTGCCGTCAGGATGATGTAGCTGATTTCATCCATTTCCGAAAGCAAGTCCGCGACTGCTTCCATGTCCCCATCTACTTCAATTCCGATCATCGCTTCGCGATTAAACCCAACTTGAAGTGGATCAGTTACGGCAACGATCTGCATGACTCCGGTTTCCAGGAGCTTGCTTACGCGCTGTCGAACTGCAGCTTCTGACAAACCAACCGCTTTACCAATAGTTGCGTAGGGACGGCGGCCATCTTGCTGAAGTTGCTCGATTATGGCTTTTGAGACATCATCGAGAACTGCAACTTTTGCCATACCTCTAGTCTCAATGGTTTTCGTCGTAATAACAAGCGAAATCGCAGTATTTGACCAAAATAGATACGAATTTCGCAGGTTTTTTGAGATTTGAGTCAAGATATCGCAAAAAACCCCCTGACAGCAGGGCTAGTTCATAGGTATTGTGGAGGCAATCAGCTAAACCCAACTTTTTTTAAAAAGGAAAATCCAATGAGTCAATATAAAGTTCTCAACCCTGCAACCGGCGTAGTTGAACAAGAATTCGCAACGGCAACTGACGCGCAGTGCCTTGCTGCAATTACTGCTGCTGATAACGCGCATAAGACATGGAGCAAAGTTCCAGTAGCGCAGCGCGCGGCAATTGTTCATCGCATCGGACAGCTACATATTGATCGCCAAGATGAACTTGCGGCGATTATTAATCGCGAAATGGGCAAACCATTAGCCGATGCTGCCGGCGAAGTTGAGTTTTCTGGTTTCATCTATCAGTACTACGCAGATAACGCTGCAGCTCTGCTGACAGATGTGCCAATCGAATTGTCAGATGGTGAGGGTTCCGCCGTAATCCGCAAGTCTTCTGTAGGTGCGATTCTGGGAATCATGCCGTGGAACTTCCCGGCTTACCAGGTTGCACGCTTTGCTGGTCCAAACCTGGTAGCGGGCAATACTGTTATTTTGAAGCACGCTCCGCAGTGTCCAGAATCAGCATTAGCCATTGTGAAGATTTTCGCTGATGCAGGTGTCCCAGCAGGTGTTTATGAAAATCTATTTGCATCTAACGAGCAAATTGCAGACATGATTCCACATCCCGCAATTCGTGGTGTTTCGCTAACTGGTTCAGAGCGTGCGGGCGCAGCAGTTGCAGAAATCGCTGGACGTCACCTCAAGAAGTGTGTTCTAGAACTTGGTGGCTCGGATGCTTTCATCTTGCTCAGCACAAAGGACATGGACGCAGTTATTGAATCCGCAGTTATTGCTCGCATCGACAACACTGGTCAGGCATGCAACGCTGCAAAGCGCATGGTTGTCGTTGATGGTCTTTATGAAGAATTCGTTGAAAAGTTCACTGCCGCCATGATGTCAGCAGAAATATCAAGCCCACTTAGCTCAGTGCGAGCTGCCGAAATCCTTGAAGAGCAGGTTAATCGCGCAGTAAAGCAAGGTGCAAAGTTGGCAAGTGCAGGTTCCCGAAATGGTGCATTCTTCCCAGCCGGCGTTCTCACAGAGGTAACTCCAGAAAACGAAATTTTCCGCGAAGAACTCTTCGGTCCAGTTGCCCAGATTCATCGCGCAAAGGATGAAGACGATGCAATTCGCATTGCCAACGATTCACAATTTGGTTTGGGTTCATACCTATTTACTACCGACAACAAACAAGCACTTCGGGTTGCAGATGCACTAGACACTGGAATGGTTTACGTAAATGGTGTTGGCTTGGACGCTCCGGAACTTCCATTCGGTGGCACTAAGCGATCTGGATTCGGCCGCGAACTTGGTCCACTAGGAATCGAAGAATTCCTGAACAAGAAGCTAATCCGTATTAACGGTTAATTGACTTCCTAAAAAAATGGGCGCCTCTTGATGGAGGTGCCCATTTTGCTTGCTGGCGCTATCCAATTGCCACCTATTTAGCCGTTTTATTTCAAATCTGTGCTTAAATGTAAGAGCAAGGGGATCGTCTGTAGAGACGGCCGATTGGCACTAGGAAATCAAGGCCTAGTGATCTTAGAGAAAGGGACTGGTGGGATCCGGATTCGCGAATCAGCGGAACTCCGACAGACACTAATGCTGGCAAATTTGCCAGACACATCTGATCACCAGTGAGAATCCTTCTCACCCAATCGTTTGGACTTTTGCAATGGTTTTTTCACACCTACCTTCAGCACATGTTTTACCATCCCTAGCCGATGTTTGGGAGGGCTCATATTGGCTTGATGACGAGGCCGAACCACTTAATGATGCGTCGCGCATAGTTGGAAACCTAACGGCAGACTTGTTAATTGTCGGTGGTGGCTTCACCGGGCTCTGGGCAGCAATTGAAGCTAAGCAACACAATCCAAATTTGGATGTGGTGTTAGTTGAGGGAAACGCAGTAGCGCGCGGGGCATCTGGTCAAAATGGTGGCTTTGTGGCGGCTTCACTTACTCACGGTTTTGCAAACGGTTTAGATCGCTGGCCAAATGACATTGCCAAACTGACTCAACTCGGTCAGCAAAATTTAAATGAAATGGAACAGTTCGTAAGCGATCGAAAAATTGATTGCGACTGGATGCGCGTTGGTGAAATGGATGTTGCTACCGAGGAATATCAAGTCACTGAGCTGCAAGAATTCATTGACGTTGCAAAACCATATGGCGAAGAACTTATTTGGCTGGATCAAGCCGAAACTCGACGTCGTCTAAATTCACCTACCTACCTTGGCGCATTATTTAATCCGGACAATGTGGCAATTTGTGATCCAGCGCGTTTGGCCTGGGGACTTCGTGATACTGCCCTTGAACTTGGCGTGAGAATCTACGAACACAGCAAAGTAACCGCGCTAGATGAACGCGGCGATCGAGTCACCGCAAAAACTGAGTTCGGCAGCGTAACTGCCCCCAAGGTGCTACTTGCAACTAATGCATTTCCACCGTTATTACGCCGTCTTAAGTATTTGATGGTTCCGGTTTACGATTCAGTTTTAGTGACCGAGCCACTAAGTGAACAGCAACGTCGAGATATTGGTTGGGCTGGAAATGAAGGTGTCAGCGATACCGGTAATCAATTCCATTACTACCGACCAACTGCTGATGGCCGGATTCTCTGGGGCGGATACGACGCGACGTATCATTTCCGCAGTGGCTTCGGAGTCCAGCATGAACATTCAACAAAGTCTTGGCCAAAATTAGCTGATCACTTTTTCTCAACTTTTCCGCAATTAGAAGGTTTACGTTTTGAATATGCCTGGAGTGGTGCGATCGATACTTGCACTCGCTTCAGCGCATTCTGGGGAACCGCAATGAATGACAAAGTTGTTTACGTTGCCGGCTATACGGGACTTGGCGTTGGGGCCTCCCGCTTTGGCGCCCAAGTATCGATCGACAAGTTGTTGGATCGTGATACCGATCGACGAACCCTCAAGATGGTTAACACTTTGCCGATCCCGTTCCCACCTGAGCCTTTTAAATCAGCAGGAATTAACTTCACTCGCTGGTCTCTCGATAAGGCGGATCGCAATCAAGGTAAGCGAAACATCTGGCTACGTAGCCTTGATCGGCTAGGCATGGGATTTGATTCTTAACAAGTAACGGAAAGTTGATTTTCTAGAATTAGGCAGTCCCCGCGTTGTAGTGTGAGCGTCATGAAAACTGGTTTTGTTTGGAATGAACTTTATGGCTGGCACGATACTGGAACTGCGGCTGGTCATGCATTTGCAAGCACCAAAGTGCAGCCGTATGAACACTACGAAAGCAGTGAGACTAAAACTCGCTTTGCTTCGCTAATTGAAGTTTCTGGCCTTGGCCAGCAACTAGTTAAGATTCCTGCAATTACAGCAACTGAAGCTGATATTTTGCGCGTGCACACTAAAGAGTACCTTGCTCGAATCAAAGCTGAAAGCTTGCTACCTAAGGGCGGCGATGCCGGAGACGGCGAATCACCATTTGGCAATGGTGGCTATGACATCGCAGCACTTGCTGCTGGTGGGGCAATTGAAGCGCTGCGTGCAGTAGTTAATGGCACAGTAAATAATGCATATGCATTAGTGCGTCCACCTGGACATCATGCTCGGCCAGAAACTGGAATGGGTTATTGTATTTTCGCAAATGCAGCCATTGCCATTCAAAACGTCAGAGAAACATTGGGAGTACAGCGCGTAGTTGTTGTTGACTGGGACGTTCATCACGGTAATGGTACGCAAGAAATTTTTTATTCGGACCCAAATGTTTTATGTATCTCAATTCACCAAGACAATCTATATCCAGCTGACAGTGGCCTCATTGATGACATTGGTGGGGTAGCAGCAACTGGTTCCGTAATTAATATCCCGCTACCTGCCGGTTCCGGTAATGGCGCATATGTTGAAGCTTTAGAAAAAGTCGTCTTACCTGCAATTCGTAATTTCTTACCTGATGTGATTGTGGTGGCATCTGGTTTCGACGCCAGCGCAGCTGACCCGCTTGGCCGCATGTTGGTGACCTCCGCTGGTTACCGACAACTAACTGAGTTATTACTTAATGTGGCTGATGAAGTTTGTGAGGGTAAATTGATGATGACGCACGAAGGTGGCTACTCACCGATTTATGTTCCATATTGCGGTTTGGCAGTTCTAGAAACTATGTCTGGTATTAAAACTGATGTGCCAGACCCATTCGGAGAAGGCTATGACCGATTGCCAGATCAGGCGTTAAATACTGCCCAAAGCCAGCGCATCAGCCAGGCTGCCAAGATTCACAAACTTTAGTTTTCCCACTAAGTAGGGGATTTTTAGCCCACTTTTCCAAAGATTGGAAACTTGTCGGGCGCTAGCCTTATGCTGTTCGAACAAATGTTCGAAAGGCTCATTATGTCCCGAAATTACGGTGTTAGCACCAGATCCTTGGCTCAAGTGCGCACTAATGCCAGCGGCTTACCCAAGTCCTTTAGTTGGCGTGGCCACAGTTACTTAGTGCTCACGATTTTGTTCACTTGGCTGGAGTCAGCTCCGTGGTGGCGTACGCGGCAAGCACGGGAATGGCAAGTTTGGCGAGTTGAAGCGACTTCGCAAAATTCGAAAAACAATTTTGGAATTTATGACATTGCAACCAGTGATGAACGCTGGTTTGTATACCACTTACTTGATTAACAAAAAATAACTTAACGGGAGAAAATAATGAGCTCACAACCAACACACGAAATCCAAGCAACTGTAGCCAGCATTGATTTATTAGCTGGCGCATTGCGAAGTTTAGATACCGCGATCATTGCATCTCGTGCGGGCGAAAAGTATGTTGCCGCACACCTGGCAGCCTTGCGCGCTGCAGCAGCTTTACTTGCAGCCCACACCAAGCCAAGCCGAAGTAGACCAACCAGTGTGTGGACTTTAGTTAGTAAAGTCGATCCCGAGTTCACTGAATGGGCACAGTATTTTGCATCGGGCGCGGGTAAGCGTGCGGCTGCTGAAGTTGGACTTGGGGGAGCTGTTACGCCTCGTGAGGCTGATGACTTAGTTAGAGATGCGCATGAATTTATTGATTTAGTTGCAGAAAAACTTGGTGTCTCACGACAATTAACTTTGCCAACTAACGTTGCTGCCCAAAATGTAATTCCAAATAATGTTATTCCGCTTAACCGCCGCACTGCAGTATCTAATCCTGCAGTATCAACTCCTGCAGTATCTAGCCCTGCAGTATCTAGTCCTGCAGTATCAACTCCTAAGTAAGTTATGCCGCAAGAATTTGTTCACCTTCATGTGGCATCAGCATTATCGATGCGTTATGGCACAACAACGCCACAAGACTTAGTGAATCGCGCCAGCGAATATGGGCAAAGTGCACTGGCATTAACAGATCGAGATACCGTAGCGGGCGCAGTTAGTTTTATTCACGCGTGCGCAAGCGCGCAGATCTCCCCAATTCTTGGCGTAGACATTGCGCTCGAAACTCCGCAACCTTATTTACCTACTCCAGCTCATGGTGGCAAGTGGGTTAAGCCAGAACGACCACGCATAACTTTATTAGCGCACGATAAACAAAGCTGGGCTGGATTGTGCGCGATCATCTCCAGGGCTCATCTTGATTCGCGGGAAGACCCAGAAATTAATAGACAAGAGTTATTGCAACTAGCCGGCGAACATGGGCTAGTTGCCTTGCTAGGTCCACGCTCGGACATTGGCTACAACATTCTTAATCGCAGGCCTGATCGAGCACTTGATCATCTGCGCACTTGGCAAGAACATGGCGTTCGCACTTACTTAGAAATTACTACGCACTGCCAAAGTCCAGATGCCGCTAATTTGTCCGATACTTTTGCAGCCCGCATGTTGCAGTGGGCTATTGTGCATAAAGTTCCTGCAGTGTTGACGAACATGGTTCGATATCGCGAACAACAGGATTCTCGTATTGCTGATGTTCTCGATGCGTCGCGCCGACAGCTGGCGTTGTCAGCAAAAACAAATAGTGGCCCAACAAATCAAGCATTTCTTGCAACCACAGCGCACATGCACGCTATCGCACAACGGATTTCAGGCATGGTTGGCGATCAACGCGACATCAGCAGAATACTTCTGAGTCAAACTGTGGAGTTGGGTCTGGAATGCGTAATTGATCCAAAGGCCGATTTGGGAATGAATCAGGTTTATGTCCCTGAGTTAGCAAAGTTGTTGCCGGGTGAATCGCGTAGTGCTGACGCCATATTGCAGGAGCGTTGTGAGCTTGGATTCACTAATTACTTAATTGACAACTCAGTTACTCGAGTCGATGATCAGCGCAGCAGTAGAGCGCGCCTGGATTCTGAGTTAGCGATCATTGCCCAAATGGGCTTAGCTGGATACGTCCTAACTGTGGCGCAAGTTGTTGACATGATTCGCCAAATGAAAGTCAGAGTGGCAGCTCGTGGCTCTGGAGCTGGAAGTTTTATCAACCATTTGTTAGGAATATCTGGCGTTGATCCAATCGCGCACAACTTATTGATGGAACGATTCGTATCCACACTTCGCCCAGGGTTGCCAGACATAGACATCGACGTAGAGTCAGATCGCCGGATTGAGATCTACCAAGCTATTTTTGACAGATTTGGAGATAAGCGCACAACATGCGTTTCAATGCGCGAAACATATCGAGTTCGACACGCAATTCGAGATGTTGGAGCTGCGCTAGGTATGCCACCAGGTGAGATTAATACTTTTGCTAAATCCTTTCCACACATCAGGGCTCGGCACATCCGAAGCGCCTTGGCAGAATTACCTGAATTGCGCCGAAGTGGCATTGGCATCAGGGCTGCGCGCGGAGATCTTGATCAGTTCTTAGATTTAGTCGAAGGCTTAGATGGCCTACCTCGACATACTTCATTACATCCCTGTGGGATAGTGCTTTCTGATTTGTCATTACTAGAGCGCACGCCAGTGCAACCAAGTGCCCAAGAGTTTCCAATGTCCCAATTTGATAAAGATGATGTTGAGCACATGGGATTACTCAAACTAGATGTGCTTGGTGTCCGAATGCAATCTGCTCTGGCTTATGCCATTAAGCAAGTACACAAAGTAGAAGGCCCAAGTGCACATGGCACAGATCACACTGGGCTAATTAATTTAGAGGCAGTGCCACGCGATGACCCCAAAACTTTTGAACTAATTCAAAGCACTAAAACTTTGGGTTGTTTTCAAATTGAGTCACCAGGACAACGCGAACTAATTGGAAAATTCGCGCCAGTTTCTTTCGGTGATTTGATTACTGACATTTCACTATTTCGTCCTGGACCAGTAAAAAGCGACATGATTACACCGTTTCTGCGAGCTCGGCAAGGCTGGGCAACTACTGACTATATGCACAAAGACTTAGCGCCAATTCTGGCTGAGACCAGTGGTGTTGTAGTTTTCCACGAGCAAGTTATGCGAATCCTTTCAGTAATGACAGATTGTTCACTCGAGGCTGCTGACTTAATTCGTCGTCGTATGGGCGACTATGAGCAACTTGATGAAATTCGAGAATGGTTTTATTCGGCACTTCGCAAAAAGAAATATGAACTGGTGGTAATTGAACAAGTTTGGGAAGTTTTACGAGCTTTTGCATCTTTTGGATTCTGTAAAGCCCACGCTGCAGCTTTTGCCCTACCTACATATCAGTCAGCTTGGTTCAAAGCGCACCACCCAGCAGCATTTATTGCCGGAGTTTTAACGCATGATCCAGGTATGTATCCAAAGCGATTAATCGCTGATGATGCTCGCAGTTGTGGCGTAGAAATCTTAGGACTTGATGTAAATGTCTCAAGTGATACTTATGTTGTAGAGCGCACAGTTAATGGTGGTTATGGAATTCGAATTCCACTTTCAGAAGTTAAGGGCATTAGTCAGCAAGAAGTCAGTGACATAATTTCTGCTGCGCCTTATCGCTCACTAGCTGACTTTGCTTATCGCGCTAAGGCCTCGCGGCCAATTATTGAGCGCATCGTATTAGCTGGTGGCTTTGATGCACTGCATAGCCAATTAGTTTCTCGACGAGATTTGCTATTTCACGTCGCAGAGTTAAGTGCTCAATTCAAACTCAAAAGAACTGGGAGAGCAGTTGCCACAGCTCAAATCACATTTGGTATGACAGAAATTGATTGGATTCCAGAGCCAACTGGCTTACCGGCACTATCGCTAGCAGATCGAGTCAGATATGAAATTGAAGTTCTTGGAATTGACGTCAGCGCTCACATCATGAGTTTCTATCGCGAAATGCTAACTCAATTAAATGCGGTGCCAGCAGGTCACTTACTTCAAGTGCGCTCACAATCCAATGTCTTAATTGCTGGGGTTAAGGTTGCCACTCAGACACCACCGATTCGATCCGGCAAACGTGTGGCATTCGTTACTTTGGAGGATTCAACCGGGCCAGTTGACGCTACGTTTTTCGAGGAGGCGCAGGATCAATATGCACCCACGTTGTTTCATTCTTGGTTACTTTTAGTTAGTGGCACAGTGCGTCGAACTGGACCACGCGGGGTATCTATTCTGGCTAATGGGTGCTGGGAATTATCGCAGGTTTATCAACATTGGAAATTTGGAGGTGTGCGCGCAGTGCAGGAATTAATTGGCGTAGCTCCAAAAGTCCAGTTAGATCCAGTTGCGCCGACTCAAATTTGGGAACATGCCAGCGGCTTTAGATCCTCACCGTATGCAGATGTGCGACCTGCTGGCAATGACATAGCTCGAGCTATGCGATCAGCCGCAAAGTTGGCACCATGAGTCGATCTCAATTAAATCGGGGAAGTGCTGCGCGTAACCCCAAGGGTGATGATACAAACTGCAACATTTTGCATATAGACATGGATGCATTCTTTGCCTCTGTTGAAGTTCGTGAGAACCCCAAACTTGCAGGCAAGCAAGTAATAGTTGGCTATGACGGAAATCGTGGAGTAGTTCTCTCAGCAACTTACGAAGCTCGAAAATTAGGCGTGCACTCAGCAATGCCGATGTCACGCGCACTTCGCTTGGCACCAAACGCCGTAGTTGTTGAACCAGATCATGGCAAGTATTCTGAGATCTCAGAAAATGTAATGGCAATTTTTGAATCTATAACTCCGCAGGTTCAACCACTTTCTGTAGATGAGGCTTTCTTGGATATTTCCGGAGCCCAGAAACTAATGGGATCACCTACGCAAATTGGTGAGATTATTAGAGCCCGCGTAAGCGATGAACAGGGAATTACCTGCTCAGTGGGTGTTGCCTCAACAATGTTCATTGCAAAACTTGCAACTAACTTTGCAAAACCAGATGGCTTACACGTAGTACCCGCTGACAAAGTCATTGAGTTCTTGCATCCGCTACCAATCGGAGCGCTTTGGGGTGTTGGCGAGAAAACAGCTGAACAACTTTCTCGGCTGGGACTGGTCACGGTAGCGGACATCGCAAATACCCCAGTAAAAACTTTGACTCGCGTAATTGGTCAAGCAGCCGCTGAGCACCTTTACGAGTTAGCTTGGGCGCGTGATCCACGCAAAGTAACACCAAATCAAGCTGAGAAAAGTATCGGTGCTGAACGCACTTTTGATTCTGATATCGATGACCCAGAGTTACTGCTGGCTCAGTTCTTGGATTTGAGTAATAAAGTGGCAAAACGACTACGAGATGCACATTTCTTTGCCCGAACCATCACAATCAAAGTTAGATTTGCTAACTTCACTTCAGTAACTCGCAGCAAGTCACTGATTTCATCAACTGACCTTGCCACAGAAATTTATACAACTAGTAAGAATTTATTTGAGGCAATGAATTTGCAACGAGCTCGAGTTCGACTCGTTGGAGTGCGAGCAACTGGGCTAATTCCAACCAGCAAATCAGCAATTCAACTGGAGTTATCAGAGCGGGACGCTGGCTGGCGGGAGGCGCAGGCAGCGATGGATCAAGTTACCGAGAAATTTGGTAACGCAGCCGTTAAACCTGCCCGACTAATTGAGACCGACAATTAGGTGATTTTGGGAACAAATTCCCGAAATTAGTTGCTAAATCCCTGGTTTAAGTTTCCGGATTCCCGATCCGGGCTTAGGCTTAAGGAACGCAGACGAATTGCCAAGAATTAGGAGGCAGACATGGCACTCTCAGATCACGAGCAAGCACTCCTTGAACAGATGGAGCGCGCGCTTGCTTCCGAAGATCCAAAATTTGCTTCGGCACTTCGCGTCCCGATGATTAGTCGAACTGCACCAAAAAGTATCGGAATTGCAGTACTAGGTGTGGTAATTGGTATCGGAATATTGATTGCAGCTGTCACTTTGGCGATTCCTGCCCTTGGCGTACTAGGTTTTCTATCGATTGTGGCTGGTTTTTACTTTGCCCAACTTGGCACTAAAGCCGCAGCAACTGGACAAAGTCCTGCAGCGACAACAAAGCCAGCAACAAATGGCGGGTTCATGCAAGGCCTAGAAGAGCGCTGGGATCGTCGCCAAGACAACGGCTAGTTAGGCGAGTTTGATGCCGGTAAGGCATTATTTACCTATGACTATTCACAAAGCTGAAATTGGAAATTTTGCCGAAGACTTTATTGTTGGAGACGTTTACCAGCATGCATTGGGTCGCACCATAACGGAGGCCGACTCAACTTGGTTCACGTTATTAACGGTAAATACCAACCAAAACCATTTCAATGAGCACTACGCACAAATGAATCCAATTGCTGAAGGCCGCATCATCGTAAATTCTGGCTTTACTGTGGCGTTGGTTTTAGGAATGTCAGTACTGGACATGAGTCAGCACGCTGTTGCGAACCTGGGTTGGACAGACATTAAATTGAAAGCACCAGTTTATGTAAATGACACTTTGTACGCTGAAAGTAAAGTTTTAGAAATGCGCAAGTCATCCTCACGTCCAGATTTTGGAATTTTGACTATGCGAACCCGTGGAATTAACCAAGATGGCATCGAAGTTTTATCTTGGGTTCGCTCAGTAATGATTCCGACCCGAGCTTCAGGTATTGGACAAGATTATTTCCCAGAAGCAAATACTGGTCCGATCGAATAAAGTTTGCGCAGGTTTTTTGGGTTCTTAGTAACAGCAGGCGCTTTGGCGCTTGCTGGGCTGGCTGGATATTCCATAGTTACTTCTTGGTTGTATCCAGAACCTTTAACTATTGAAAGCGTCGATGGCCGGCCATTAATCAAAGCTACCCAGCCCGAACTCATTCCGTTTTCGCAGCAACTAGACAACAGCGGCTATGACGTTAGTTATCCGCAATGCAAAAGTGCCCTGCCAGATAAATTTGTTGGCTTTGCCATAGTTGGTTTAAACGGTGGCAAGCCATTTTCCGAAAACGATTGCTTTTCTAAGCAATGGGAATGGGCTTTAACACACGACGCAGTTGCTGTTTACATAAACACTGCAGACCCTGGGGATGAGTCGCCGGTTCGTTATGGTAAAAAAATTGCGAACGATACCTTGGCGCGATTAAACAAATACGCAATTGCCCCTGGCACGCCAATTTGGTTAGATGTCGAAACTTATAACACTTGGACGAGCCCGGATCGTTCAGTTCAAGTCTTAACTGAACTCGCAATCTCCTTAACTGCTGCTGGATATCCAGTTGGTATTTATGCGCCGCCGGCGCACTGGCTGGAGATAACGGGCAATGCAAACCTTGCGCTTCCAACTTGGCTGGCACTTGGTCCCTATACGGACATTCCAGCCGGGGTAGCAGATTCAAAAGCTGCCTGTTCACAGGGCTCATTTGGCGGGAAAATTCCGGATCTGGTGCAATTTGTAGCTACCGTGAACGGTGTCACCTTAGATAGAAACATCATGTGTGGGGATCCAATCGGGCTTGTTGCCCCTACAAAGTAATTAATTTTTAATTCACCCCATTTCGCTCCACCCTTAATTCATTGAATAAATTCCAAATATTTGTTACCAATGAGGATATTGGGGTTTAAATTGGGTTGACAGTGGAGCAAAAGGGAGTAATCTGGGACAACGCGGTGACTCGGGGAAGGGTTGCCATTGTTTTAGGTAGGTGGCCTGGGTGTTTCTAGGTACGCACACGCCGAAACTTGATGAAAAAGGCCGGGTCATTTTGCCGGCAAAATTCCGAGACCCGCTAAGCACGGGCTTAGTTATGACTAAGGGCCAAGAACGCTGCGTTGTGATTTGGCCAAATGAGCAATTTCAAGAATTTGCTGAGAGCTTGCGGCAACGTTCGCAAAATAATGAAAAAGTCCGCGCTTACACTCGGGTGTTTTTTTCATCGGCATTTGATGACATCGCAGACAAGCAAGGTCGGGTAACGATTCCCGCATCGTTGCGCGAATGGGCCGGACTTAATCGTGACTTAGTTGTAGTTGGCGCAGATACCCGAATTGAAGTGTGGGACACGTTGGCCTGGAGTCAATATCTCGCTGTCCAAGAACCTGGTTTTGCGACTTTGGATGAGGGCGTAATGCCATGACAGCAAAAATAAGTTTCAGCTTGCCAACTTCAAACGATGTTGCCTGTGGCCTCTGGCCGTTGGCTAGATCCTGGCGCACCTTCCCCGGTGCCAGGCTCTCCAACGGCCAGGGACTAGAGGCAGCAGCAAGATCTGACGCAGCCTAATGTCGACATTTACCCATGTGCCAGTTTTGCAGCAAAGGTGCCTAGATCTTTTAGCACCGGCTATCAGCGTTGAGAATGCGATTTTGGTTGATGCAACTTTAGGTCTTGGTGGCCATGCTGAATCCGCATTAACTGAGTTTCCAAATTTACGCGTTATTGGAATTGATCGTGACCCAGAAGCCCTAGAGCTTTCTAAAACTCGGTTATCTCGGTTCGCTCCGAGAATTGAGTTTGTCCTCGCGGTGTACGACGAAATTTCTGAAGTTTTAGCAGATTTAAATATTGAGCAGGTTCATGGTGTTCTGTTTGACCTAGGCGTTTCATCAATGCAACTTGATAAAGACGATCGTGGTTTTACATATTCCCGAAATGCTCCACTCGATATGCGCATGAACGGCACAGTTGGCCAAACTGCTGCAGATGTAGTCAATACTTATGACTACGCAAACTTAGCCAGAATCCTGCGCGAATATGGCGAAGAGCGATTTGCTAGTCGGGTTGCAAATGCCATTATTCGGGAACGGCAAATTAAACCATTTACAACGAGTGATCAATTGGTAACCGTTGTTCGCGATGCAATACCTGCGGCAACTCGGCGTACGGGCGGAAATCCTGCAAAGCGGACATTCCAAGCATTGCGCATTGAAGTAAACGATGAACTTGCCGTTTTAGAGCGGGCAATTCCGGCAGCTCTTGATTGCCTCACACTTGACGGCCGTATTGTCGTGTTGTCCTACCAATCTCTTGAAGATCGAATCGTCAAGAAGGCATTGCGCATCGGGACTATGTCAACAACTCCAGTTGATATGCCATTTGTTCCAGACTCAGATAAGCCCTGGCTAAAAGTATTGACTCGAGGATCTGAGCCAGCGAGTGATGCGGAAATCGCCCAAAATTCGCGCGCCACATCCGTAAGGTTGCGCGCTGCCCAGCGCATTGGAGTTGCTGCATGAGCGCTATGCCAGCAAGGACTCCAACACTTCTGCCAATTCCGCGCAAATCGGCCACCATGCGAAAGTTGGCACTTGTAAAGCCAATGCTCAGGCCAATTGTTTCCCCAATTGCGCAAGCTATTCCAGTTGGTGTGCCACAAGGACGAGCAAGTAAGCGAACATTCGTTTTCATAATTCTTGGGATGATCATTGCTGGCATGATGACTTTGCTGTATGTAAATACGCTAGCTGCGCAAGCATCATTCCAAAAGTATGAATTACAAATTCAACTAAGCCAGATGACTGCGCAGGAGCAAGCAATATCAAGCACAGTATTGCTAAGTGAATCTCCAGGAATGTTGCTGGAAAGTGCAAAGACTATGGGAATGGTACCTGCGCAAACTCCAGTATTTTTACGTCTTTCCGATCGTGAAATTTTAGGTACTCCAGTTGTTGCGGCCCCACAGGTTGTGCCATGAGCATTAACGGTCCACAACTAAGCCAACGGCCAAGACCAACTCAGCCACAGCCAGTTGCGCCAAAGTATCCAGTGATGATTCCCCTGGAAAGTCCGCGCAAACGAATTAGATTTACCACCATAATTTTCTTGCTCATCATGTCGCTATACGTAACACGGTTAGTTGAAATCCAAATTGTTCGTGGGCCTGAGCTTGCAGCTAATGCGCAAAATTCTCGGATCCAGACTTTACTGTTGCCAGCACTGCGCGGTGGCTTTACTGATCGAAACGGTGTACCAGTCGCAACTACCATCTTGGCCCGTAACGTTACGGTGGACCCAAAACTAATTACAGACCCAGTTGGCACTGCAGCGGCGTTATCCCCAATCCTTGGAATTGACCAGGACAAAATAATCGAATCCTTAACTATTGATTCGCGATTTTCCTACGTAGCAAAACGAATTACTACAGAAACTTGGAAACGAGTCGCCGAGCTTGGGATTCCTGGTGTTTTCAGTGAGCCAACTACTAATCGGGCGTATCCCAACGGCACTCTCGCCGCAAGCATCGTTGGATATGTTGGCGCGGAAGGCTCTGGTCTTGGCGGACTGGAGTTTGGGTTAAACAAGCAACTCAGTGGTGAGGATGGAAAGTTAACCGTTGAGCGAGTAAATGGCCGCGAAATTCCAGCGAGCGAGAGACAAAGTATTGAACCAGTTAATGGACTTTCCGTGCGACTCACAATTGATGCTGACTTGCAGGCAACGCTTGAGCGATCACTACAGGATCAGATAGTTGCAACTGGCGCTGAGGGTGGTGTTGCCGTAGTCGTCGAGCCAGGAACCGGCAATATTTTAGCTCTTGCAACTTATCCAACTTTTGATCCAAATGACCCTTTTGCTTCTTCAGATCATGACAAGCGTAATTCTGCGGTAACTGATGTCTTTGAACCTGGGTCAACGAGCAAAGTCATGACCATGGCAGCCGTGATTGAAGAAGGTGGCGCACGGCCAGAAACTCCATACCTAGTTCCCAATCGCATTTCCCGTGGTGGTTCTTCATTTAAGGACTACAACGATCACGGCGACTTACAGTTAACCCTTACTGGCGTGTTAGCTAAGTCAAGTAACATCGGAACAATTTTGGCATCTGAAACTATCGGTGAGAAAACTTTCTATAAGTATCTCCAGAAGTTTGGAATAGGCGAATCAACTGGCATGAATTTTCCAGGTGAAAGTGCTGGCTCACTTCCAGATATTGAAGATGAAAACCAGTGGTCAGATACCACGTTTCCAACTTTGGCATTTGGGCAAGGACTATCAGTGAATGTTGTGCAGGCAGCAAGCGTCTTTGCAACGATTGCAAATGATGGGATTCGAATGAAGCCACGATTGATTTCAGGTTACTCAAATTCGCAAGGGGTATTTGAGCCAACAGTATTGAGCGAAGGCCAACGAGTGGTGAGTGCCGAAACTGCAAAGACTGTGCGCGAAATGCTCGAGAGCGTTGTTTCCGAAGATGGCACGGCCCGAAGTATGCAAATTCCGGGGTACCGAGTGGCAGGTAAAACTGGAACCGCAAATAGATATGACCAAGCCACGGGCGGCTACAACGGATACACCTCGTCCTTCATTGGGATGGCGCCGGCTGAAAATCCAGCATTTGTAATGGCTATTAGCGTGCATAATCCCAAGACCAGTACTTACGGAAGCGTTGTTGCAGGTCCAGTGTTTAAAACTGCCATGACCTATGCGTTAGCGAATAACAAAGTTCCACCGTCTACTTCAAAACCGCCTAAGCTCCCAGTTGCATGGTAGGAGCTTTACTAAATGGACATACGACCAGTAAAGATCAATTCCTCACTATCCGAGCTGGCGACACTTGTCTCGGGAAGTTACAAAGGCGAGGCAACTGTCACTGGCATTACCCACGACTCTCGATCAGTACAACCGGGGGATTTGTACGTCGCCCTTCCCGGTGCCAATACTCATGGGATTGAGTACATAGATCAGGCAATAAGTAATGGCGCAGTCGCAATCGCAACCGACTCCAAAGGGAACAAATTACTCGACACTAAACAAGTGCCTTGCCTGGAACTAAGTGAAGCTAGAAAAGATATGGCTAAGTTAGCAGCCGCGATTTATGGGCACCCAGAAACCAAACTTAAAATTGTTGGAGTAACGGGAACTAACGGAAAAACTACAACCACGCATATGTTGCGCTCAATGTTTCTTGATTCTGGTGCCCATGTCGGAGTTGTTGGGACATTAGGAACTTTCTTGGATCTGGAATCAATCCCGACTGCGCGCACAACACCAGAAGCTACTGATCTATTTGCTGTTTTGGCGGTAATGGCGGAGCGTGGCATAACTCACGTATTCATGGAAGTATCCAGCCATGCCTTGGAATTAAATCGAGTTTTAGGCTTGCAGTTTGATGTTGCTATTTTCACAAACCTGACACAGGACCACTTGGATTTCCATGGCTCAATGGAACATTACTTTGCTGCCAAAGCTAAATTATTCACTTCAAGTTATGCCAAAACAGCTGTTGTTTGCGTAGACGATGACTGGGGAAAAAAGCTTTTCGAGCAAATAGAAATTCCTGCGATCTCAATTGGGAAAACTGGAGATTGGAAAACCGAACCTGCAACCGCAAGTTCGGTTGGATTCACTACACAAGAAATTCAACGTTCAGATGGTGTTAGTTTTTCGATTGAAGTAAATATGCTCGGTGCCTACAACGCGATGAACGCAAGTTGCGCGTTAGCGGCTGGTGAAATACTCGGTTTGCCATTGGCTAAAGGTATTGAATCACTTCGAAAGATTAGAGCAATTCCAGGTCGACTCGAAAGCGTGAAGATTGCAAGTAGTGGCGCCGTAATTGTGGACTATGCCCACACTCCCGATGCAGTGGCGACTGCCCTCAAAACAATTAGTGAATCCGGTGTTGGTCAACTTATTACGGTAATTGGATGTGGTGGTGATCGAGATGCCATGAAGCGACCAATCATGGGCCGCGTTGCTGCGCAATTATCGGACGTTGTCATAATCACCGATGACAACCCTCGATCAGAAGATCCGGCAAAAATCAGACGTGAGATGATGGCAGGAATAGATGCTAAATCTGCAAAAGTTTTTGAAATAGCTAATCGCCGCGAAGCGATTGCGATGGCATTGCGAATCTCCCAGCCAGGTGATGCCGTTGCCATACTCGGCAAAGGTCACGAAACAGGGCAAGAAATAAACGGCGAGATTTTTCCGTTTGATGATCGCTTGGTAGCAGCGCAGGAGTCCGAACTTGTTTGATTTATCACTTTCTCAAGTTGCTCAAATTATTGATGGGACTCTAATTGGTAAGCCAAATATTCGGGTCACTGGTATCTCCACTGACTCTCGAACCACTAAACCTGGTGACTTATTCTGTGCCATCTTGGGCGAACGCACCGATGGCCATGATCATTTAATCCAAGCTAAAGCTAATGGCGCGGTAGCCTTCCTAACTTCACGGGAAGTCAGTGGCGATCAAGTCGTTGCACCAACTAGTTCTAGTGAACTTGATTCAGTTATTTCTGCGCTAGGAAGACTTGCAACACATGTCCGAAATCTAATGACGGGTGTAGAAGTAATTGGGATAACAGGATCTTCTGGAAAAACTTCAACTAAAGACATGATCGGGCAAGTGTTATCTCATGCTGGCCCAACGCATGCGCCAATTGGTTCACCAAATAACGAACTTGGTTTGCCGCTTACCATTTTGGCTGCTGCGCCAGGCATTCGGTATTTAGTTGCAGAGATGGGGATGCGAGGTCTGCATCACATTGCTTCACTTTGCGAAATCGCTCGTCCAACAATTGGTGTGGTCACTAATGTTGGGCAGGCTCACATGGGTGAAGTCGGAAGTATCGAAGGAATTGCCCAAGCAAAGTCCGAGCTAGTTCAATCGTTAACTGATTCAGGAGTTGCAATTTTGAATGCGGACGATTCCCGCGTACTTGCAATGCGCAATTTAACTAAAGCCACGGTTTTTACTTACGGATTTTCTAATCAGGCTGACATTCGGGCTGAGAAATTGGAACTAACCAGTAACGGTACTTACAAATTTGATTTGGTTTATCTCGGCTATCGAACATCGGCCAGTATCCCGATCTTGGGTGAACACAATGTGACAAACGCCTTGGCCGCAGCTGCTGTTGGCATCGCAGTCGGAATGGAACTTTCGCAAATTGTCGAAGCACTTGCCGGCCTGCAGCAAGTAAGTAAATGGCGTTTGGAAGTTCACAACTTGCCGGGTGACATAACAATAATTAACGACGCTTACAATGCAAATCCAGAATCAATGGTTGCTGCACTTGATACTTTGCAAAACATTCCTGGCTCCTTGAGGACTTGGGCAGTCCTGGGAATGATGCATGAACTTGGCCCGAAAAGTGTTGAGTTGCATCATGACGTTATTGCTCACGGATCACAAATTGGAATTTCGCATTTGGTAGCAGTGGGGGAGAATGGGCGAGTCTATGGACTTCCCGATCTCACTGATCAGGCGCAGAAAGCGGTGTGGTTACCCGATTTCCAAGCCGCAACAGACTACATTTGCAGTGAAGTCAATTCTGGAGACATCGTTTTGTTTAAAGCCTCGCGGTCTGAACAATTTGAGGTGTTGGCATCAGATATCCAAGCTCGCCTGCGAATGAAGTGGAGCCAAGAGTGAAGCTCGTAGTACTTGCAGGTGGCCTGGCAACTTTGTTCTCGTTAATCGGAACTCCGTTACTCATCAATTTCTTGCGACGTCGAGGTATTGCGCAAGCAATTAGAGAATCAACAAGCGACGTTAATTATCCCGCGCATGGCAGTAAATTTGGCACGCCATCAATGGGCGGAGTTGCCATTGTTGGCTCGGTAGTTCTGGCGTACTTCTTGGCACATTTAATTATGATGCGCCCACCTACTGTTTCCGGATTGTTAGCAATCTATTTGATGTTTGCGCTGAGCTTGGTTGGAGTCGCCGACGATTATTTAAAGATTTTCAAGCAACGAAGTACTGGAATTCGAGCAAGAACCAAGTTACTTGGCCAGGCAGTTGCTGCTCTTTCATTTGGATACCTAGCTATGCAGTTTCCCGACGAGGGCAACAACATGCCAATTAGTAACGCAATCTCGTGGGTAAGAGATACGAATTGGATTTTGCCTTCGGCCGTATTAATACTTTGGATTTGGTTTCTAGTAACTGGTATTTCAAATGGCGTAAATCTCACCGACGGACTTGACGGTCTTGCAACGGGTGCAGCTCTCGTAGCTTTCATTGCATACACGGTCATGTCGATCTGGCAGTATGGCCAAAGTTGTTTTTGGGGAGAAATCCCAAGATGTTACACAGTTCGCGATCCCCTTGATCTTGCAGTATTCGCTGCTGCGTGCGCGGGAGCTTGTTTTGGATTTTTGTGGTGGAATTCCAGCCCTGCGCAAATCTTTATGGGAGACACTGGTTCTCTTGCTCTAGGTGGTGGCTTGGCTGCGCTGGCATTAATGACTCGAACTGAACTTTTACTTTTACTAATTGGTGGCTTATTTGTTTTGATCACACTTTCGGTTATCACTCAAGTAGGAGTTTATAAAGCAACCGGACGTCGGGTATTTCGAATGGCACCGTTGCATCATCATTTTGAATTGAAGGGCTGGCCTGAAGTACAAATCGTTGTCCGCTTCTGGATTATCCAAGGACTATGTGTAGGTGCTGGCATGGCATTGTTTTACGCCGAATGGGTGCGTCAGTAAAAATTATGGCTTCCCTAAATATTGCTGGCTTATCAAGAACTAGCGACTGGACTAATGTTCGTGTTTGCGTGGTGGGACTCGGTGTTGCTGGTTTTGCAGCTGCCGATGCATTAGTGAACTTAGGTGCTCAGGTAATCGTGGTTGACGCCGCAACCAAAGAGCGTCAACAGGAGCGCGCAACTATCTTGGAAATTCTTGGCGCTGATGTTCGCCTAGGCAATGACACTGAGTTGCCAAGTGAGATTGATTTACTTGTCTTGTCGCCAGGAGTATCGCCACTTGCGCCTATCGTGGCGGCGGCGCAACTTGCCGAGTTACCAATCTGGGGAGAACTCGAACTTGCCTGGCGCTTAAGAGATCCAGATCATCCCGCTCCTTGGCTAGTAGTAACTGGTACTAACGGCAAAACCACCACGACATTAATGTTGGAATCGATTTTGTTAACGGCAGGAAAGCGCACAGTTGCGGCCGGAAATATTGGTCGGTCCCTAGTCGAAGTTGTCATGGACCCAACCCCATGGGATGTGCTGGCAATCGAAGTTGGGGCTCCGCAGCTGCCATTCGTGCACACTATGTCGCCGCAGGCTGCAGTTTGCCTAAACTTAGCCTCGGATCACATCGACTTGTTTGGTTCATTCGAGGCTTATCGCGCGGCTAAATCCCGTATTTATGAGCGCTGCCAGGTTGCCGCGATATTTAACGTTGCAGATGACGAAACGATTCGCATGGTCGAACAAGCAGAAGTTGTAGATGGCTGTCGGGCAATTGGATTCACTGCTGGAATCCCAGATATATCCATGGTCGGAGTGGTTGAAGAATTTCTTGTTGACCGCGCATTTCTAGAAAATCGTAAAGACGCTGCACTTGAACTGGCAGAAATTTCTGACATCGCAACGCCAGCCACACACAATATTTTGAATGCCTTGGCAGCCAGCGCATTAGCTCGCGCACACGGAATTGATGCTCGGGCAATTCGAGATGGCCTGCGTGCTTGGCAGCCAGCACCACACCGAATTTCTCAGGTAGCGCGCATTAATGACGTTGACTACGTAGACGATTCCAAGGCAACAAATACACACGCAGCAGCCACATCGCTAACGGCTTATGAATCTGTGGTTTGGATTGCTGGCGGTATGGCTAAAGGTCAAGATTTTGATCAGCTTGTTTTAGATACCGCACATCGAATGCGCGCTGTTGTGCTACTTGGAGTTGACCAAGAACTAATCGCTGCGGCGCTTACGCGACACGCACCGAATGTCCCAATTCATCGCATAACGACAAAGGAAACTAATGTAATGGAGCTAGTTGTAGGCATGGCAGCAAGTTTGGCCAAGACTGGCGATACTGTTCTACTCGCTCCTGGATGCGCGTCTTGGGATATGTTTGCAGATTACGCAGCACGCGGAGATGCATTTGCCGCAGCAGTAAAGGCGCTTTCCCCATGACAACAAAGCGCTCAGTTAAAGAACGTAACTTCGAAGGTGGCCTAGCGGCTCGACTCGAGCACCCAATGGTGCATTACCAAATTTTGCTCGGTGCCACTGGTTTCTTGCTCACTATGGGTGTTGTTATGGTTGCGTCATCTTCTAGTGTTTTTTCTTATCAGCAAAATGATGGGAACTCATGGGCGCTAGCAACTAGACAACTTGTATTCGCTGCGCTCGGAGTTTTCTTAATGATGGCAGTTTCTAAAATGCACGTTGACTCAATTCGACGCTGGTCCACCTTATTTATGGTGGGCGTAGGAATTTTGTTAATTGCGGTTCTCATTATTGGAACTGCCCGTTACGGACAAAAAAACTGGATCGAATTTGGTGGTCCATTTCGAATCCAACCTTCAGAATTTGCAAAATTAGCAGTGGTTTTGTGGGGTGCAGATGTTTTAGATAAAAAATATCATTTGTTAGAGCAGCGCAACCATCTTCTTATTCCATTAGTTCCAGTTTGTTTAATGGTTTTAGTTTTAATCATGTTGCAGGGCGATTTAGGTACTGCAATGGTCATGATGCCAATCATGGCATCGCTACTTTATTTTGTGGGGGCGCCGCGGAAATGGTTTGCCGCGATGGCAATTGCTGCGTTGTCAGCAATTGCTGCATTGTCGATAGCTGCGCCATATCGAATGGCTCGATTCACTTCTTGGCTGGATCCGTTTGCCGATGCGCAAGGAACGGGTTTCCAAGTTATTCGAGGCCAGCAGGCGCTCGGATCTGGTGGCTGGTGGGGAGTTGGCCTTGGTGGTTCGCGAGAAAAATGGGGAACACTTCCTGAGGCACACACTGACTTTATATATGCGGTCATAGGTGAAGAACTTGGAATTCTGGGAACCATGACTGTTCTGGTACTTTTTGTCACTATCGCCGTAATTGGTTTGCGAATCGCTCGTGGCACTAACGAAGCTTTCATTCAGATCGCTGCACTTGGTATTGTCACTTGGATAATTGTTCAAGCACTTGTAAACATAGGCGCTGTGCTTGGCATCCTTCCAATCACAGGTGTGCCACTTCCAATGGTTAGCTATGGCGGATCTTCACTCATTCCAAGTTTGGTTGCAATGGGCGTATTGATGTCTTTTGCGAAGCACGAAGCCGTGATGCAGAGCCAGCGGCAATAGGTTTTCAAATTATGAATTGGAAGATTTTGTGAACATAGTACTTGCAGGCGGAGGCACTGCAGGTCATATTGAACCAGCGCTAAATTTGGCTGATCATTTGAAGCTAATTGATCCCAATGTAAATATCACGGTGCTAGGCACGGCGCGCGGACTTGAAAGTGAATTAGTCCCGGCCCGAGGATACAAACTGGAATTGATTCCTGCGGTGCCATTACCTAGGAAGCTAAGCGGAGAACTAGTTACGTTGCCAACTCGACTTAGATCTGCAATTGCGCAAACGAGAAACTTGCTTACCGAATTACAGGCTGATGTCGTAGTTGGTTTTGGTGGTTACGTTTCTATACCCGCTTACTTAGCTGCGCGCGGACACTTTCCAATCGTGGTTCACGAAGCCAATGCCAGAGCTGGTTTAGCAAACCGAGTAGGTGCGAGATTTGCGGACGCGGTAGCAGAAACTGTGGCAGGCAGTTTGCCACGTGCTCAACTAATTGGGATCCCTCTTCGCAAATCGATAGAAAATTTAGACAGGGAAAAATCTCGTAACGAAGCTCGTGAGTTTTTTGGTATTCGCCCAGAGGCAAAAGCCATTTTAGTTTTTGGTGGATCACAAGGCTCAGTAAAACTGAATTCGGGAATTAACGATTGCTTGAACAGTGACAGCCTGGCGCAAATTGCGGTGATTCACATAGTTGGCCAAAAGAACGAGTTCCAACATCCAGCTTCTTCGAGTTATTTCCCACTGAATTATCTAGATCGAATGGATTTGGCATATTCCGCAGTTGACTTTGTGATTGCGCGGGCTGGCGCCATGACGGTTGCCGAAGTAACTGCCGCCGGATTACCAGCATGTTTTGTCCCACTACCAATTGGAAATGGTGAGCAGAGCTTGAACGCGCAGCCGGTAGTTACGGAAGGCGGCGCTGTGTTGATTTCAGACTTGGAATTTACTGCAGACTTTGTGGAGAAACGGATTTTACCTATTTTGCGAGATGACAGCGCCTTAGCGGCGATGGCAAAGGCCAGCGCAGCATTAGGGCACAAAAATGCAGCTGCAGCCCTTGCAGACCTAGTTCTATCTGTAGTGCGAAATACTTAAGCCATGACTTACTTGAACAGTCGGGTACACGTAATTGGTATCGGTGGCGCCGGAATGAGTGGCATTGCGCGCGTACTGCTCGCTCGAGGTGTTGAAGTTTCTGGAAGTGATGCGAAAGACTCCAGGCGTTTGCAGGCTTTGAAGCCACTTGGCGCCACAGTTTATGTCGGTCATGATGAAAATCAATTAGAAATATCGGGCACCTTGCCATCGTGTGTTGTAGTTTCTACGGCAATTGGCACAGGTAATTCTGAAGTACTTAAAGCAATGGAACTGGGTATCCCAGTTATTAATCGAGCTACTGCACTGGCTGAGTTACTTATTGGATCAACCACGATTAGCGTGGCTGGAACTCATGGAAAGACCACCACTACTTCCATGGTCACTGTAATTTTGCAACATGCTGGTAAGGATCCATCTTTTGTAATTGGCTCCGAGATGAATGAATCTGGAAGTAACGCACACCAGGGTTCTGGTGATCTCTTCGTTGTTGAAGCTGATGAAAGTGACGGAACATTTTTAGTTTTGCCAACAACTTTTGCCATAGTCACAAATGTTGAAGCGGATCATTTGAATTACTGGGAAACTTATTCAGCCATTGAACAGGCATTCGTTGACTTTATGGTGGGCACAAAAAGTAATGGCGGCTCATCGATAGTTTGTGGCGATGATGCTGGTGCCCGGGAAGTTGCTAAGCGGGCAGCAAAACTTGGGGCGAAAATAATCAGCTACGGACAAGGGTCCGAAAATGATGCGGTACTGACTCTGCTGCCCAGCGGGAGCGTTGGCTCTGAGTTCACAATTCGATACCGAGACCAAACTCACGGTCCCATTAAATTACTCGTTCCAGGGGTGCATAACGCGCTTAATGCCACGGCTGCTTTTATTGCAGCACTTGAACAAGGCTGCACATCGCAAGATTGCGTAGCGGGTCTGGAGAGTTTCACTGGAACCCACCGCAGATTTGAGTTCCGCGGCGAGGTAAACGGTGTGCGAGTTTTTGATGATTACGCACATCACCCAACAGAAATTGATGCGGTATTGCGTGCTGCCCGAACCGTAGTTGGATCTGGTCGGGTGCTGGCGGCGTTCCAAGCACATCATTACTACCGCACTGCACTTTTTTCGAAAGAATTTGGACAAGCTCTTGGCCTGGCAGATTTTGTGGTTGTGCTAGAAGTATTTGCGCCAGGGGAGACGCCAATTCCAGGTGCATCTGGCAGCACTATGGCGAATAATGTTCCACTTTCGCCGGAACAAGTTGTATTCGAACCCTCTTGGTCGCAGGTTGCTGGGCATCTGACTACCCATGCCAAACCTGGCGACATCATCATGACGCTGGGTGCTGGCGATATTGGAATGATGTGCCCCGAGATTCTCGCATTGTTGGATTCGAAGTAACCCAATGTCCCAAACAGTTCGCTCGGCGAATCCAAAAAATGTTCGCAAATCAAAAACTCCTTGGTTGATTTGGTTATTACTTGCACTTGCAGTTTCTGGCTGGTGGAGTCTGTATCAATCAAAGTGGTTTATTGCGCAAGGCGTCACAGTAACTGGCAACTCGCGCTTAACTGCTGAGCAAATTTCTCTAGTAGCTGCAGTTCCAATCGGAAATTCCTTGATGTCAATAAATACTGCTGCGATGACGTCGGAGCTAATGGCGCTGCCAGAGATAAAAGTTGCAACTGTTGAGCGAGGCTGGCCACACACTATTTTGATTAAGGTTACGGAGCGCACCCCAATCGCAGTCGCTGCCACGATAAATGGATTTAATTTAATTGACTCCGAGGGACAAAATGCTGGAGTTGTGGCCACTCCACCGGTTGGGCTTTTAGTTATCTCGGCGGTACCAGACAGTAAAGCAATGTTAGGCGCGATAAACACTTTGGCAGCGATACCTGCGCAGTGGAACCTAGTCGGCTTAGCAGCAGCAACGCAAGACAACATTGTGGCCACCTTGGGTAGTGGCGCTGTAATTACTTTTGGATCCGGCGAGCGAGCAGCAGACAAAGTAGAAGTCGCCCAAGCTTTAATGGATAAGGGTTACTCCGTAATCAATGTAAGTGCACCAGACGCCGCTACCGTTTTGAAATAACACCACTGCAAACTCTGGTTCGGCAAAGTTCGACACGCCAGCGCTCAATCAACCAAAATTCAGGGACTAACCCGTAACTTGTATCTGCGCTTAGTTGACATAACTTTAAGGCTCTAGATGAGGTTGAGAGTTGTTTACGTAGTGGCAGTAATAAGAAATAGAACTTAGATTTTTTTAGAAAACTCCGAGAGAGGCACGCATCATGGCCGCACCACAGAATTATTTAGCCGTTATCAAAGTCGTCGGTATTGGCGGCGGTGGCGTAAACGCAATCAATCGAATGATTGAAGCGGGGCTAAAGGGAGTGGAGTTCGTTGCCATAAATACTGACGCGCAGGCTCTGCTCATGAGTGATGCTGACGTCAAGCTTGATATTGGTAGAGATTTAACTCGTGGCTTAGGCGCCGGCGCAGACCCAGAAGTTGGTCGCCAAGCAGCAATGGATCACCGCGAAGAAATCGAAGAGGTGCTTCGCGGCGCAGACATGGTTTTTGTCACTGCGGGTGAAGGTGGCGGCACTGGAACCGGTGGCGCTCCGATTGTTGCAAAGATTGCGCGCGATATGGACGCTTTAACTATCGGGGTAGTAACCAAGCCATTTAGTTTTGAAGGAAAGCGCAGATCAGCGCAAGCCGATGATGGTGTTGGCCTACTTCGCTCCGAAGTGGACACTTTAATTGTGATCCCGAACGATCGCCTACTTGAATTAGCTGATAACGGCATCAGCGTAATTGATGCTTTCCGGCACGCTGACTCAGTATTACTGCAAGGCGTAAGTGGTATTACTGACTTAATCACTACGCCTGGCTTAATTAACTTAGATTACGCAGACGTACGAAGTGTTATGAAGGATGCTGGCAGCGCTTTGATGGGAATCGGATCAGCTCGCGGGTCAGATCGCGCAATAGAAGCGGCGCGCCAAGCAATTTCTAGTCCGTTACTTGAAGCAAGTATCGAGGGTGCTCGCGGCGTCTTGATGTCAATTTCTGGTGGCAGCGATTTAGGGCTATTTGAAATTAATGAAGCTGCCCGAATGGTGCAAAGCGCGGTTCATCCTGACGCCAACATCATCTTCGGCGCGGTAATCGATGACACGCAAGGCGATCAAGTCAAGGTCACAGTTATTGCGGCTGGCTTTGATGGTGGCGCCCCGCCGTCAAATCGTTCAACTTCGCCACTGTCCAAGCAAGTTCTTGATGAGACTCCGCTAGCAGCAGCCGTGGCAAATGACTTAGCCCGCGACGGGCGAGCGGCAGAAATTCCAGTTACGCCAGATTCATATTCAGCTGGCGCATTCGGGGCAACACAGGTTGCTGATGAAGATGACAACTTCGATAATTTATTTGGCGATGCGCCATCTTCCGGTGAGGGCTCGGTACCAGGGGATGACCAAGATGAAGATTCAGGCGACCTAGACGTCCCTGACTTTCTTCGCTAGCAATATCTCGAGACCAAAGCTAGGTCACCAAGCATGAGCTCGGCGGCAGTTTTTGATCAGGTTACGTTCGCTGATGTAAAAGTCATCGCCTTGAGTCGACATGGCGGCTTAAGTAAATCGCCGTATAGCTCACTTAATCTTGCTGATTATGTTGGCGATGAACCCGATGCAGTGCGGGGAAATTTAACGCAAGTTAAGCAGTTAGCCGGTGCAAGTGGCATTTCTGTAATGGCGGCTACGCATGGCAACAAAGTCAATGTTGTGACAATTGCGGGTACTGCTCCAAGCGGTGATGGGCTTGTGACTAAAGAAACTAATTTGGGATTACTTGCGCTAGCTGCTGATTGTGTCGGCTTCGCTCTTGCGGATTCCATTTCTGGTGTCATCGCAGTCGGACATGCTGGCTGGCGCGGAGTACTTTCAAATGTGATGCAAGAGGTAGTGCAGGCATTTGTTTTAACCGGTGGCAAGTTAACACAAACTAGTGCCGTTATCGGCCCGGCGATTTGCGCTAGTTGTTACGAGGTTCCAAGTGAACGGGTTTTGCAATTCTTGCAGAAATGTCCTGCGGCAGTTTCTGATGAGACTCACTTGGATTTGCGGGCTGGAGTGCATTCGAGCTTGGCGCAGCATATCAACATTGCGCAAATTTCTGACCTTCCTGGTTGTACGCAAGAAAGTGAAAAACTATTTTCTTACCGCAAGGCAAACGGCCAACCAACCGGTCGTGGTGGATTATTGATTGTGCGCTCGGGTTCCTAGAGTGGTGGGTATGGAACGAAAACTTCAATTACAAAGTAATTTGGAAATAGTGAAGCAAGAAATTAGTGATGCCTGCAAGGTAGCGCAGCGCGAACCAAGCGGAGTTACGTTAATTGTGGTCACCAAAACTTGGCCCGCTTCTGATGTCAAGATATTGGCGGAACTTGGGGTAACTGATGTGGGTGAAAACCGTGATCAGGAAGCAAAACCTAAATTTGATGAAGTTAGAGATCTCAAGCTAACTTGGCATGCAATCGGACAGCTGCAAACGAATAAGGCAAAGAGTGTGGCAACTTGGGCAGATGTAGTTCACAGTGTTGATCGCTCTGGTTTAGTGAGTGCGCTGGGCAAGGCGGTAACTACTCGCACCACACCGTTAGCGGTTCTGATTCAAGTGAACTTAGATCCAAGTCCAAAAGATAATCGAGGCGGCGCTGCGCCGAACCAAGTTTTGGAACTTGCCGAATTAATCACGCAGAGTCCAGGGCTTGTGCTGCAGGGTGTTATGGGTGTTGCGCCCCTGGATGGTGATGACGCCCAAGCTTTTGCGCTCCTGCAACAAGTGTCGGAGCAGGTCCAAGCACAGAACTCGAGTGCGAACTGGATCTCAGCGGGAATGAGTGACGACTTTGCAACTGCTCTAAAATTCGGCGCGACACACCTAAGAATTGGGTCATCGATCCTCGGAAATCGTGGGTTTAAAGGGTAAGTTCGTTAGTAATTAACCCTGCAAGGAGCTAACCCCATGGCTAGAGCAATGCGCAAAGTGGCCGAGTACCTCGGTCTTGTTGACGGCGGCGAGTACACCGACGAATTTGGTGAAGAAGTTGCGTTCCAAGACTATGAAGAGTCAGTTGCCGTTCGTCCAAGTGCCAGCACTGCAGGTTATGAACGAGCTGTTAGCCAGAATGAAAATTCTTACGTTGCGCCGACTCGAACTGCCGCCCCACTTTCTGATGTTTACCGAATTACAACACTGCATCCGCATACTTACAATGACGCCCGCCGAATTGGTGAAGAGTTCCGCGTTGGCACGCCAGTGATTATGAATTTAAGCGATATGGATGATGCGGACGCAAGACGCATAGTTGATTTCTCAGCTGGGTTAGCTTTTGGTCTGCACGGAAGCATTGAGAAAGTCACTAAGGGAGTATTTTTACTTTCGCCAGCAAATGTTGATATTGGCGCAGCAGCTCGCGCACAACTTCGCGAAGATCCATTTTTTAATCAAAGCTAATTTGACGACACTGTGTCACTAATACCCTCATTAATTTCATCTTTACTTAATCTCTACGTTCTTGTGCTAATTGCGCGCCTGGTACTGGAATATGTAGCCATTTTTTCGCGAGACTGGCGCCCACGTGGTCCGGTGCTTTTGTTGAGTGAATTTGTTTTCACCTTGACTGATCCACCATTGAAAGCGATCCGAAAAGTAGTACCAAGTGTCCGAATTGGCAGTGTTTCCCTAGATTTGTCATTTCTGATTTTGCTGTTCGCTATCTCTATCTCCCGAGGCATTCTGGCTGGTATTTAGCCAGCCAAAATCACTACCTCCCAAGGTTTCCCTACAGTTGACCAGAAGTTAGAGCATGCCCGGGTTTCACTTTTCCAGGGTTTTTCCCTACTCTTGATTAAGCGATTTAGTTAATTCCCAATGAATTAACTACTTTCTTGCTACCTTGAAGTTCGACGAAAGGAATACGTTATGGCCCTGACGCCCCAGGATGTGCGCAATAAGCAGTTCACAACTGTTCGATTCAAAGAGGGCTATGACCTAGACGAGGTAGATAACTTTTTAGATGAAGTCGAAGTTTCTTTGCAGGCAGTGACCTTGGAAGCAGAAGACTTGCGCGCAGTTGCCAAGGGTGAAGTTCCAGAGTCCGTACGTGAAGAAATTCGTTCTTTAAGTGATGAAAACATTCACTTAAAGAATGAACTTGAACTAATGCAGAGGCAATTAGCGGATGCGCAACTTCGAAGTGATGCTTCAAGTGACGGTGGCGATAGTAACGAGGCGCTGAAGGACTCACATGATCGGATAAATGTCCTCGAGACCGAACTGGTAAATCTGCGCAACGAAGCTGCAGTCGCAGCCGAGCAGAATTCTGAACTTACCGAGAAGCTAGCGGCCGCTCAAGCCGAGCATGCTGACGGCGTCGCAGCAGCAGTAGCTAATGCAGCCACTCCAGCGGAGCAAGGTGTGGCTTCTGTGCGAATTCTAGAATTAGCCCAGCGCACTGCCGATGAAGCAATTTCTACTGCCCGGATTGAGTCTGAACAAATGCTCACTGTTGCGAAAAACAATGTGGCAAACATGACGCGTGAGCTAGAAGCTCAGCGAGTTTCAATGGAGCGTCGTGTAGAAGAACTGCGCGCTTACGAACGGGAATACCGAGGCCGCTTGCGCAGTTACCTAGAGGGACAACTTCGCGAACTAGATTCAAAGATCATAAGTGGTGACCGTCAGGTCACAGAGAATTAATATTTAGTTATTGATCTGTAAAAAATAAGACCCAGGTTAATTCCTGGGTCTTATTTTTTTTGGAGTTAACCAAATTGATTCAGGCTTTTACGATGAAGACCTTTAAGTCAAGATCTTCATCGGTAGCGGTTGGATTTGCAATTGCATCCGTCCGCCAGGATGTCGCTAATACTTCGGCGCAGATAAGTGCCTCATGAGTATTCAGCGCGGTTACCGTTGCAACTGCGCCCGACTCCCAAGTAACACTGATCCGATCACTGATGTCAAAGCCTGAGCTTTTCCGGGCATCTTGAATTAATCGCGTGACATCACGGGCAATGCCTTGGCCAATTAACTCAGGTGTTAAAGCCAGATCAAGTGCCAGGGACTCGCCAGAGTCGCTGGCAACCGTCCAACCCTCACGCGGCACCTCAGTGATGACAATGTCAGCAGAGCTAATTTCATAACTCACTCCTAGAGCCTCGATCTTTGTTGGTCCATTTCGAAGCACCGCGACTAACTCGCGAGCATCCTCATTAGCAATTTGGGCTGCGATTTCTTGCGTAGTTTTACCAAAGCGGGCACCTAATGTCTTGAAATTAGCTTTCACTGTGACATCCACAAGTTCATCAGTGTCAGCCAAACTTTCCAGGCTCAGCACATTAACTTCATCACGGATCTGCGCTTGCAGACTCTCTGGCAAGCTATCCCAACCTGGCGCTGCAACTAGCGCGCGTTGCAGCGGCTGCCGTGTCTTTACCCCAGAAGTCGCGCGAGCTGAGCGACCTAGTTCAACTAATCGCCGAGTCAACTCAACTTGATCGCGAAGTGTGTCACTAATTTGCTCGTTCGACCAAGTTGGCCAATCGCTCAAATGAACCGAAGGTGTTTGGGACTCGGAGAATAGATCTTGCCAAACTCGCTCAGTTATAAACGGTGTGAATGGAGCCATAACTTGCGTCACTATTTTTAAGCAGTGATGCAAAGTGCCCAAGGCGCCAGGGTTACCGTCCCAGAAGCGACGACGGGAGCGACGTACGTACCAGTTACTTAGATCATCTACAAACTCAGCAATGAATCGACCAGCGCGCTGGGTGTCGAATTGCTCTAGTGCCTGGTCGACATCTCGGGCTAAGCGTGTGGCTTGGGAAATAGCCCACATATCCAATTCAGTCAGGCTATCAAGCGCCAACAACTGCGTAAGTGTTCCGCCGCTACCTTCCCATGAACTCGCGCGTGCGTACAAACTTTGGAATGCCACAGTGTTCCAGTACGTCAATAGAGTTTTGCGAACTACTTCCTCGATAGTGCTGTGGCCAACACGACGCGCTTGCCAGGGCGAACCGCTCACTAACATGAACCAACGCAAGGCATCTGCGCCATGTTCATCCATTAAGCCCATAGGTTCAAGTACGTTACCCAGATGCTTACTCATCTTGCGTCCGTCTTCATCCAGAATGTGTCCTAAGCACAACACGTTTTCATAAGAAGATTCTTCAAACACTAAAGTTCCAATTGCCATCAGGGTATAAAACCAACCACGTGTTTGGTCAATGGCTTCACAGATAAAATCTGCCGGGTAACTTGCTTCAAATGTTTCTTTGTTTTGCTCTGGGTAACCCCATTGCGCGAATGGCATCGCACCTGAGTCATACCAGCAATCAATAACCTCTGGCACCCGAGATGCTATGCCAGTGCATTGTGGACAGGTAAATGTCACATCGTCAACAAATGGTCGGTGCGGATCGATAGTTAAAGTTTCATCGCCTGCAAGTTCCGCTAATTCGCGCCGACCACCAACACAAGTTAAGTGGCCCTCATCGCAGCGCCAAATTGGAAGCGGGGTTCCCCAATAACGGTTTCGGGACAGTGCCCAGTCCACGTTGTTAGTTAACCAATCACCAAAACGACCTGACTTAATTGTGTCGGGGAACCAATTGGTAGCTTCATTTTGAGCAAGTAGCTGATCTTTAATCGCTGTTGTTCTGATGTACCACGAAGGTTGCGCGTAATAAATTAACGCGGTGTGGCATCGCCAGCAGTGCGGGTAGGAATGCTCATAAGGTAAGTGGCGAAACAGTAAGCCGCTTTCCTGCAGTAGTTCGACCAGACGAGGATCGGCAGCTTTGAAAAATACGCCAGCAACTTCCGGTATGCCAGCCTCAAATGTGCCGTTAGGAAGAACTGGATTAACAACTGGCAAACCATAAGAACGACAAAGCGCAAGATCCTCGGCGCCAAATGCTGGTGCTTCATGCACGATTCCAGTGCCATCTTGAATTGTTACAAAATCAGCCAGTAAGACAGTATGAATCGGCGCAGTAGTTTCTGGGAACTCCACCCAATCAAAAGGACGCTTGTAGGAAGTGCCTTCTAGGTCACTGCCCTTAATAGTTTCAAGCACTCGAGAATCTTCCCCAAGCACTTTTTCGCGCAACGCCTGCGCAATCACCAGATGCTCACCATCTGGCATTTGTGCAACAACGTAGTCAACTTCGCCATTAACGGCTGCTGCCGTATTAGAAATTAGCGTCCACGGCGTAGTGGTCCAAATCAATAATGAAATTCCAGCGTATTTTTCCGGAAGCGATCCACTGGTAATTGGAAAGCGAACATAAACGGAGGCGTCAACTACGTCTTCGTAGCCTTGTGCTAATTCGTGATCGGATAATCCAGTTCCACAACGTGGGCAGTAGGGTGAAACCCGATGATCTTGCACTAGCAAGCCCTTATCGAAAATTCGTTTTAAGCTCCACCAAACGCTGTCGATGTATTTCTCGTCCATGGTCCAATACGCCTGGTCCATGTCAACCCAATAACCCATGCGAGATGTCATTGCTTCAAATTCATCTACGTGACGAAGTACCGATTCCTTGCAACGTTGATTGAATTCGGCAATTCCGTATTTCTCAATATCTTGTTTTCCGGTAAATCCCAATTCTTTTTCAACTGCGAGCTCAACGGGCAACCCATGACAATCCCAGCCAGCCTTACGCGGAACGTTGAAACCCTTCATGGTTCGATAGCGCGGAAAGATGTCTTTGAATACTCGAGCTTCAACGTGGTGAGTACCAGGCTTACCATTTGCAGTTGGTGGACCCTCGTAAAAAACCCAGCGCGGACCATCGGCAGTTTTCGCTAAGGATTTATGAAAGATGTCATTGTCTTTCCAGAATGAAAGCACCTCGTGCTCCATTGCTGGAAGATCAATTTTCGCGGGTACGTCGCGGTATGCCATGGTGAATTTCCTTGTCGCTTGCGGGTCAGTTATCGCGCGAACCGTTAAGTCCACGTGATTCTCAAGGGACGAGATGGTTTTTTAGGCCATTCCCGCGGTACCACCCTTGTTGACCTTGCAATGTGCAACTAAGCAAAATGCGCAATCCACTTAAGTTAATCGACTACTCGCTCTACTGGGCCAGGCACTAAGTAACTTGGCTGTTCTTCGAAGTAACTCGGAAGTGATATCAAGGCAATTTGCACACCGAAACTGGGCTTACACCGTCCCCAGCTCGCTTTTTACCGTGTTGCAGGCGCCTTGATGTGTCTTCGTCATAGTTTTGTCGACTAGTTCCAAAGATTACTAGAAATAGGCAAATTTTCCGCATCGCGGGTTCAAATTGCCAGAATGAAATTTTTACCGTACCGTCATGCCAGCTTTGACTAGTGGGCTCGGTAGAGTCTAGAGACTCGACCTACATTAAAAGGGGTAAAACAATGGCTGTGAAACCAGCTAAGAAGGCCGCCAAGAAGGCCGCGCCAGCTAAGAAGGCCGCGCCAGCTAAGAAGGCCGCGCCAGCTAAGAAAGCTGCTAAGAAGTCAGTCCCTGCGAAAAAAGCAACTAAGAAGGCAGCTCCGGTAAAGAAGGCAGCTCCGGCAAAGAAGGCAGCTCCGGTAAAAAAAGTAGCAGCGCCAAAACCAGTAGTTATTAAGGTCCCTAAAGTTACAAAAGCGCAGTTAGCTGCCATTGCAAAAGCCGAAGCCGCTGCGGCTGCAGCCCTGGCTGGACCACCGGTCCAGATAATCAATCCCATCGGATCCGTAGGTTTGCCATCAGTACGAAAAGCTGTGCCCGGTAAAAAATCTGCACCAAAGCACCCAGTAGTGCAAGAAGATGAATCAAACTGGACTAAGACCGAGCTCAATGTAGTTCGTAAGACTTTGAATAAAGAAGCCGAAGAACTTATGGTGGAAATCGCGCTAGCTGAACAAAGCTTCCACGCGCTGATTACTGAAAGCGGGGAAGGCGCTGGCGATGACCAGGCTGACGCTGGCACAAAAACTTTTGAACGGGAACATGAGATTTCAATCCTGTCCAATAAAAAGGATTTACTAGATCAAACTAATCGCGCACTAGATCGCATTGATGCTGGAACTTACGGTGCATGCGAAAACTGTGGCAAGCAGATTGGCAAACTTCGCCTACAGGAAGCGAATCCGCGCGCAACACTTTGCATGCCATGTCGCGAACGTCAGGACCGTTCCTAAGTCCGTGTTGCGTCTTCCATTATTTATTACGGCACTACTTGTAGTTGCCCTTGATCTGGCAACTAAAGTTTGGGCAGTCACAAATTTAGAGAATCAGGGCGATATCGAAGTACTTGGTAGTTTCTTAAAATTATCATTTCTGAGAAATCCTGGGGCCGCATTTTCAATCGGTACAAATGTCACCTGGGTTTTTACCATAATTTCAATCGCAGTCTCAGTTGCAATTTTACTTTTAGCTAAACGAGTCGCTAATCGAATTTGGGCAATAGCGCTGGGCGGAATGCTTGGCGGGGCTCTTGGCAATCTTGGCGATCGAATTTTCAGAAGTCCAGAACTTTTTCAAGGTCACGTGGTTGACTTCATTTTGCTTCCTAATTATCCAATGTTCAACATCAGCGATAGCGCAGTAGTTATCTCTGCAATCACTATGACGATTCTGTCTATCCGAGGTGTGGAATACAGTGCGCCAGGTATTTCTTCGCAGCCAAAAACATTGGATGAATCATGATTCGGATTTGGCCAATTGACGAAACTCTCCAAGGCGAACGTTGCGATGTTGCACTTTCTCGGCTAACTGGTGAATCGCGCGCCACGTGTGTGTCTCTGATTGAGGATGCTCGAGTCACAATCAATTCAAAAGTTGCCCAAAAAAGTGCGCGTTTAGCGTTTGGCGATGTGATTGAAGTTGATTTACCTGATCCTGACCTGCACGAACCTGAGCCAACAGTTGAGCTTCCGATTGTTTTTGAAGATGACTCTTTTGTAGTTATCGACAAACCTGCTGGCGTTGCTGCTCATCCAAGTCAGGGTTGGTCTGGACCAACAGTGACCGGTTCGCTCGAGGCAATGGGCACAGTATTAACGGCTTATGGCCCGTCCGAGCGCAAAGGAATTGTGCATCGGCTCGATGTGGGCACAAGCGGCCTGATGGTTGTTACTAAATCTGAGCGCGCGTATGTGAGCATCAAGGATCAATTTCGGGACCGAACAGTTGACAAGATTTATCACACTTTAATTCAAGGCAGACTTGATCCAATTAATGGCACGATCGAGGCACCGATAGATCGCCACCCAACTTCCTCTTATCGATTCGCGATCATGAGCGGGGGTCGGCCGAGCATTACCCACTATGACACTTTGGAATCTTTTGCTTACGCCTCACTTCTGGAGGTCCATCTCGAAACTGGAAGAACGCATCAAATTCGCGTGCACATGTCCGGTCTTCGGCATTCATGTTGTGGCGATTTAACTTACGGGGCAGATCCGACTCTGGCAGCAAAATTGAAACTTGATCGACAGTGGCTGCACGCAGTTCGCTTAGGGTTTGAACACCCAATTTCTGGCGATCAAGTTAGCTTTAGTTCGCCATACGCACCCGATTTAGCGAGATCACTGGAATTAGCTCGTAATCTTTAACCGCAATTTTCGGCCAACTTCGGGTTACATCGGTACGCCCCGCAGAAATGTCTGATTGCGCGAGTAACCTAGGGGAGCGTCCTTCCTCTCGCATTTTGCCCCGAAAACATAAGGAACTGATCCCGTGAGTAATGACTCGTTCGTGCATCTTCACGTGCACACCGAGTACTCCATGCTGGATGGGGCTGCGCGACTTGATAATTTGTTCGCCAAAGCTGATGAGCTTGGGATGCCTGCCATTGCAATGACGGATCATGGCAATTTATATGGTGCTTTTGAATTTTGGAAAAAAGCGCAAGCCACAAACGTTAAGCCAATCATTGGTATTGAAGGTTATTACGCGCCACAAGGCCGGGCTTTAAGGGCTCCTTTTGATTTTGGCTCACCAGCAGTTGATGACACTTCTCTGGATGGCGCAGGCCGTGGCCGCTACAACTACACGCACATGACTTTATGGGCCGAAAATAATGTTGGGTTACATAACTTATTTCGCTTATCCAGCAAAGCAAGTTTGGAAGGCTTTTACTATCAACCACGTTTTGACGCAGACCTTTTGCAAACTTATGGTTCTGGAATCATTGGCACAACGGGCTGCCCATCGGGAGAAGTAAATCGCTGGTTGCAGGCAGGTAATTATGACAAAGCACTAAGTACTGCAGCAACTATGCGCGAAATTTTAGGCAAAGAAAATTATTTTGTTGAACTAATGGATCACGGCCTAGGAATCGAACGTCGACATCGCGAAGACTTACTGAAAATTGCCAAGAACTTAAATCTTGGTTTAGTCGCAACCAATGATTTGCACTATGTATACCCTGAAGATGCTCGAATGCATGAAGTTTTACTTTGTATCGGCACCCGATCCACTATGGATGATCCCAAGCGATTTAAATTTGATGCTCAGGATTTTTATTTGAAAACTGCTGCCGAGATGCGCGAAGTCTGGCGCGAGTTGCCAGAGGCTTGCGACAACACCTTATTAATTGCAGAACGGTGCAACATAAATTTTGTTGAGGGCCAGGATTTGTTGCCGTCATTCCCAGTACCAAGCGGGGAAACGGAAAACACCTGGCTAGTTAAAGAAGTTCAACTTGGCTTGCAGCGACGTTTCAACTCTGATGTGGTTCCAGCAGAACATTTAGAGCGCGCAGCATTCGAACTTGCCGTTGTTGAGCAAATGGGATTCCCTGGATACTTTCTTGTGGTTGCGGACTTATGTCGGCACGCGCGCGAGGAAGGAATCCGCGTTGGTCCAGGTCGAGGTTCGGCAGCCGGTGCGTTGATCGCTTGGGCGCTGGGTATCACCGAGCTCGACCCAATAAAGCACGGCTTACTTTTTGAGCGATTCCTAAACCCAGAACGAATTTCTATGCCCGACATTGACATTGACTTTGACGAACGTCGCCGCAGCGAAATGATTCGATACGCCACACATAAATACGGCGAAGAACGCGTAGCCCAGATCATCACTTACGCCTCGATTAAAGCAAAAGCAGCAGTAAAGGATGCCACTCGCGCACTTGGCTTTCCGTATGCACTCGGTGACAAAATTAATAAAACCATTCCTCCTGGCGTTATGGGCAAAGACATTCCACTTTCTGGAATTTTTGACCCAGACCATGATCGTTTTGGCGAAGCGGGCGAGTTCCGAGCACTTTATAACGACGAGGCTGACGTTCGCACCGTAGTTGATACTGCGCGCGGTATCGAGGGTTTAAAGCGTCAGCCTGGCGTACATGCAGCTGGTGTGATTTTGTGTAAAGAAGAATTACTCGACATCCTGCCGATTTGGCGCCGCGATCAAGATGGCGCAATCATTACCCAATTCGACATGGGAGCCTGCGAATCGTTGGGTCTACTAAAGATGGATTTCCTCGGCCTGCGAAATCTCACCGTCCTGGATGACACTTTGCTAAACATCAAATCAAATCGCGACGAAACAGTGGTCTTAGAAGAACTTGGACTTGATGATTTAAAAACTTATGAATTGCTGGCCCGTGGCGACACACTTGGCGTGTTCCAACTCGACAGTGGTCCAATTCGTTCGCTCCTACGTTCGATGAACCCGGATTCGTTTGGCGACATATCGGCTGTACTTGCGCTCTATCGCCCGGGCCCGATGGGTGTGAACGCACACACTGACTATGCCGATTACAAAAACAAACGAAAAGTCCAAGTTCCAATTCACCCCGATTTGGAACAGCCTTTAGCTGCAATTTTGGGCGATACATATGGCTTGATTGTCTATCAAGAACAAGTAATGGCAATTGCGCAGGAAGTGGCAGGCTACACACTTGGCCAAGCTGATTTGCTACGACGAGCCATGGGTAAGAAAAAGAAAGAAATTCTAGATAAAGAATATCTGCCCTTTGAAGCTGGCATGAAAGAGCGTAATTTTTCCCAAGCTGCCATCAATCGACTTTGGGAAACTCTAGTTCCGTTCTCAGATTACGCATTCAATAAAGCCCATAGCGCTGGTTATGGCTTAGTTTCATACTGGACCGCGTATCTCAAAGCGAATTACCCAGCGGAATATATGGCAGCGCTACTTACCAGTGTTAAAGATGACAAAGATAAGTCGGCAGTTTACTTAAACGAATGCCGGCGCATGGGTATTAAAGTTTTGCCACCAGATGTAAATGAGTCTGACGTAGATTTCACTGCGATCGCAACTGATATCCGGTTCGGACTTGCAGCAGTACGCAATGTTGGAGTCAACGTCGTGGAATCCCTTAAAGTAAGCCGAACAAAGAAAGGTAGATTCACATCCTTTGGTGACTTCTTAACAAAAGTCGATGTTCAAGTTTGCAATAAGCGAGTTATCGAATCCTTGATTAAAGCTGGTGCCTTCGATTCACTAGGTCACACTAGGCGCGGACTATTTGCGATCCACGTGGAGTCCGTTGATTCAGTACTGGATACCAAAAAAGCGGAAGCAATTGGTCAGTTCGATTTATTTGGCACATCTCAAGATCATTCTGATGATGCCATTGGTGGCGTCGATGTAAACATATCCTTGGAGGAATGGGATAAGAAAACCATGTTGGCGCAAGAGCGCGACATGCTTGGCCTTTACGTAAGTGACCATCCACTATTTGGTGTCGAGCACTTGTTGGCCATGAGTACGTCAATGCCAATTTCAGGTGTAGCTGAAGCCTCCGATGGTGCGGTGGTAACACTGGGTGGATTAATTAGCAGCGTGCAACTTAAGACCACAAAGCGTTCTGGTGACAGATGGGCGATCGTTTCCCTGGAAGATCTAGAGGGAGTTGTCGAAGTAATGGTGTGGCCAAACACTTTTACAAAAGTTGCCGCCTTACTCAATGAAGATGCAATTATTTTAATGAAGGTGCGAATTGAGAAAAGAGACGATGAAGGCCCACGCGTTGCTGCGTTGGAAGTCTCAATCCCTGATGTCAGCGCAGCCCACTCTGGTCCAGTAACTGTTTACATTCCAGAGTCTCGAGTTAACGCTGCAGTCATGGATTCCTTGCGTCAAATTTTGAGTGCGCATCCAGGAACAACGCAAGTCAACTTGACGGTTATTCAATCTGACAAGTTTGTTTCAGTAAAGACTGATGACAAACTTAGAGTGTCGCCGTCACCTTCGTTGTTTGGCGACTTAAAAGCGCTGCTAGGTGCTAATTGCTTAGAAGCACCGCAATTGCTGACAACTTAAAGAGCAAGTAAAAATTGCTAAATCGCAATGTCAGCGAATTTTGCCTGCAATAGTTCGGCCAAGTCAATTGGCGATAATTCGATATCAAATCCGCGCTTTCCACCACTAACCAGAACTGTGCCCAGTAGTTGCGCTGATTCAGCGATGACAGTTGGGAGCAACTTCTTTTGGCCAAGTGGACTTATCCCACCGACTACGTAGCCAGTCATTCGCGCGGCAACTTCAGGATCAGCCATAGTTGCCTTTTTCGCGCCAAGGACTCGCGAGAGTGCTTTCAAGCTCACTTGTTGATTTACTGGAACAATCGCAACTGCAAAGTGGTCATCTACTGCTACTACCAGAGTCTTAAAGACTTGACTTGGATCAATTCCAAGTTTTTCAGCAGCTTCTAAACCAAACGAGGTAGCACTTGTTTCATGTTGGTACTCGTGCTCCACGTAGATAATTCCAGCAGCAGTTAGCAAAGTTGTTGCTGGTGTACCGGTAGCCATATCTCTGAATCCTATTGCTTCAATTTTGCCGTTAAACTTAGCAATATGTTATCGACGTTAGATTTGCGCGGGGGATCTCGCCGAGCTGTGGATTTACGAGATATCGTGCCGCGAGCCAAGTTTGATCTAGCCGCGGTAGTAGAAATTGTCCGGCCAATCGTGGAAGACGTTCGCGATCGCGGAGTTGTTGCAGTGCAAGAATGGTCAGCAAAATTTGATGGAGTTGCTGCGCCAGAAATCCGGGTTCCGCAAAGTGTCATCGATCAAGCACTAATTGAGGTCGATCCTAAAATTCGCGCAGCTCTGGAAGAAGCCATTCGTCGAGTTCGAATAGTGCACGAAAAACAACGGCGTGAAGAATCTGTTGTTCAAGTTGCCCCCGGCGGCACAGTTAGTGAACGTTGGATTCCGGTGCAGCGAGTAGGACTCTATGTACCTGGTGGTGTGTACGTATACCCAAGCAGCGTAATTATGAATGTAGTTCCAGCTCAGATTGCTGGCGTGGAATCTTTAGTTGTGTGCTCACCACCACAAAGTGAGTTTGGTGGTTGGCCGCACCCAACAATTCTGGCGGCTTGTGCGTTACTTGGAGTCACAGAAGTTTATGCAGCTGGAGGCGCACAAGCTGTTGCGCTCATGGCATACGGTAGCGCCGGTCCAATCGAGATTGAACCGGTTTACCTTGTTACTGGTCCAGGGAACATGTATGTCACAGCGGCTAAGCGAATGTTGAAAGGGCTCATCGGAATTGATTCTGAGGCTGGACCAACTGAGATTGCGATTTTGGCTGATGATTCAGCTAACCCGGAATTCGTAGCAGCTGACTTAATCAGCCAAGCGGAGCATGACGTTGTAGCTGCTTCTGTTCTAGTAACAGATAGTCAAGAACTTATTGACAAAGTTCGAATCTGCCTTGAGCGACAAGTTCCGCTCAATATGAATGCAGATCGAATTCGAATCGCGTTGACTAGCCAACAAAGTGCCTTTGTCTTAGTAGACGATCTAGATCATGGCTTAGCCGTAGTTGATGCTTACGCTGCTGAGCATTTAGAGATTCACACCCGCGATGCTGCTGCAGTTGCGCGCCGGGTAAAAAATGCCGGCGCAATTTTTGTTGGAGACTGGTCACCCGTTTCGCTCGGCGATTACGCGGCTGGATCTAATCACGTGCTTCCAACTGGTGGCTGTGCGTGTCACTCCTCTGGGTTATCAGTGCAATCCTTTTTGCGGGGCATTCACTACGTGGAATACGACGAAAGTGCCTTACGTGAGATTGCTGAAACTGTTGTCACGTTAGCAACAGCGGAAGGCCTGCCCGGCCACGCCGCCGCAATTGAGATTCGCTCAACATGACATTAGGTAAGAGCGCAGCTAACAAAAATATTGAGCTGCCAATTCGCGCAGATCTTGTCGGGCGCTCACCGTATGGCGCACCCCAACTTGATGTCCCAGTACGCCTTAATACAAATGAAAATCCTTTTGATCCTTCACCTGAACTAGTGGCTGAATTATCTCGGGTAATTTCCCAAGTTGGCGCCAACCTCAATCGCTATCCAGATCGGGAAGCGACGTTACTTCGCGCTGACTTAGCAAGTTACTTAGAAACCGAAAGCCAGGTTTTGGTAACTGCTGAAAATATTTGGCCAGCTAATGGATCTAATGAAGTTATGCAGCAGTTGCTTCAACTGTTTGGTGGACCCGATAAGAAGTTAGTAACTTTTGATCCGACTTATTCGATGTATGAGGATTATTGTCGAAATACATTCACAAAATATGAAACTGTTTCAAGACGACCAGATTTTGAAATTGACTTTCAAGTTATCGACCAGGCCTTAGCTTTGCAGCCCGACATCATCGTTTTAACTTCTCCTAACAACCCAACAGGCACCGTAGTTGGTCAGGCAGAGATTGAATATTTACTAGAAAATTTTTCAGGTGTCGTAATTATTGACGAGGCTTACGCGGAATTTCGGGCACCTGGGACACCGAGTGCAATTGTGAACCTGAAAAACCACCCACTTTTGATTGTGACTCGCACTATGAGTAAGGCTTTTTCCTACGCCGGCGCTCGAATTGGCTACGCGATAGCCGACCCTAAGGTTATTGCCGCAATTCAGCTGGTTCGACTGCCGTATCACTTATCAACCCTCACGCAAGAAGCTGCTCGGGTAGCACTGCGTTTTAGCGCTGAGCTACTAAGTCAAGTTGAGTTAATTCGAAGCCAACGAGATGAACTAACGAAATGGTTAATTGATTCTGGTTTTGAAGTCGCAGCAAGTGGTGCAAACTTCATACTTTTTGGAACATTTAGTGATCGAAACCAAATCTGGGAAAAACTAGTTGAGCAAGGGGTTTTGATTCGGCAGACCGGCCCAATGGGCTGGTTGCGGGTGAGTATTGGAACTCCACAGGAAAATTCGCTATTCAAGACTGCATTACTTAAAGTTACATCTAACGAATAAGAAGGTGACCACCATGGCAGGAACAGCACGTACCGCTCGTATCGAACGTTCGACCAAGGAAAGTTCAGTACTAGTTGAATTAAATCTTGATGGCACAGGCCAGATTGACATCAACACTGGCGTGCCATTTTTTGATCACATGCTTTCGCAGTTAGGCCGACATGGTGGGTTTGATCTCAAGGTAGAAACTAAGGGTGACGTCGAAGTTGATTCACATCACACAGTAGAAGATACTTCCCTTGCTGTTGGTGAGGCTATTAGAACTGCGCTGGGGGATAAAGTCGGCATTCGCCGGTTTGGTGATGCCTACGTACCACTTGATGAAACGGCCTGCCACGCAGCAGTTGATCTTTCTGGTCGCCCTTACTTGGTTCATGAACAACCAGAAATAGTTGAGTTAATCGGAACTTTTGATACCACTTTGATTCGCCACATCTGGGAGTCCATAATTGCGACTGCCCAAATATGTATTCACATCAGAATTCTCAGCGGTCGCAATGCTCACCACGTAAGCGAAGCACAATTCAAGGCAGTCGCGCGCGCACTTCGCGACGCTGTTGCACTTGATCCACGAGTTGTTGACATACCTTCAACAAAGGGAAGTCTCTAGCTCGTGACCTCTGTGGTAATTCTGGATTACGGATCTGGAAACGTTCGATCAGCTCAGCGCGCTGTTGAAACTACCGGGGCATCCGTTTCCATTTCAGCTGATTTCGATGAAGCAATGAACTGCGATGCCCTGCTTGTTCCAGGTGTTGGTGCCTTTGCATCTTGCATGGCTGGCTTGAAGAATGTGCGCGGCGAGCAAATAATTGGTCGTCGGTTAGCAGGCAGCAGACCGGTGCTTGGAATTTGCGTTGGGATGCAAGTGCTTTTCGAAAAGAGCACTGAGCACGCCGAAACAGGTTTTCACGCTGGGTTAAATGAATGGCCAGGAACGGTTGATCAACTTACTGCGCCAGTTTTGCCACACATGGGTTGGAATAACATCTCGTGCGCACCACAGTCGCAAATGTTTACTGGCATTGAGGACGAACGGTTCTATTTCGTACACTCATACGCTGCTCGAAATTGGGAACTAGATCCGCACGAGAAACTTGCTGCCCCAAAAGTTTCGTGGTCCAATCACGGGGAGAACTTTGTTGCTGCTGTTGAAAATGGACCACTTTGGGCTACGCAATTTCATCCGGAAAAATCAGGCGATGCCGGACTGACATTGTTAGCAAACTGGATCGCTGCAATAAAATGAGATCAATCAAATTTTTCCCAGTGAAAAGATTTTGCCAAACATTTCCACATCGATTAAGTAAAGAGGTCAACTAGATGTCGTCACTTATCTTGTTGCCAGCAGTCGATGTTGCCGACGGAAAAGCCGTTCGCTTAGTGCAGGGTCAAGCAGACAGCGCTACTTCATTTGGAGATCCGCTAGCTGCAGCCTTGGATTGGCAAGCAAGTGGTGCGCAATGGATCCACTTAGTTGATTTAGATGCCGCTTTTGGACGTGGGGAAAATAGCGAACTTCTCGCTCAGGTAGTTCAGCGCTTAGATGTCAATGTTGAAATATCTGGCGGTATTCGCGATGACGAATCTCTGCGCGCAGCCCTTGCCACAGGTGCTCGTCGAGTAAATCTTGGCACTGCCGCATTGGAAAATCCGCAATGGACTTCCCAAGTAATTTCTGAATTTGGGGATCGCATCGCAGTAGGTCTAGATGTCCGCGGGACCGTGCTGGCTGCGCGGGGCTGGACGCAAGACGGTGGCGATATTTGGGAAACTCTTGAGCGCCTGGAAGCAGATGGCTGTGAGCGCTATGTCGTAACTGACGTAACAAAAGATGGCACACTTCGTGGACCAAACATCGAACTTTTAAAACAGATGTGCGAGCGCACGAATAAGCCAGTGATTGCCAGTGGCGGCATTGCCAACCTTGCTGACATTGCGCAGCTGCGCTCACTAACGGAAATTGGCGTAGAGGGCGCGATTGTTGGCAAAGCACTTTATGCGCAAGCTTTCACACTTGTTGAAGCAATCGAAGTTGCCGGACCGCAGGAAAATTAAGTGAGTGTAGCAATTCGAGTTATCCCGTGCCTTGACGTTGATGCTGGCCGCGTTGTTAAAGGCGTGAATTTTGAGAATCTTGCTGATGCTGGCGACCCAGTTGAGTTAGCAAAACATTACGGTGAATCGGGCGCAGATGAGTTAATTTTTCTAGACATCACTGCCTCGAGTGCAAACCGCGAAACGACGATTGAAATGGTAAAGCGCACGGCCGATGTGCTATTCATCCCACTCACTGTTGGTGGTGGTGTTCGCACAGTGGACGATGTAGATGCGTTATTGCGGGCTGGCGCCGACAAAGTTGGAATAAATACGGCAGGCTTGGCCAACCCAGAATTAATCTCACTTGCTGCCAGCCGTTTTGGCGACCAATGCATTGTGGTTTCAGTCGATGTCAGGCGGAGTTCTAGTGCTCCGAGTGGCTTTGAAGCCACTACCCACGGTGGCCGGAAAAGCAGCGGTAAAGATGCTTTGGAATGGATCATTGAAGCTGCCGAGCGCGGAGCTGGTGAAGTACTTCTTAACTCCATGGATGCAGACGGAACTAAAAATGGTTACGACCTGGAACTAATTACTCGCGTTCGCGAAGCAGTAGACATTCCCCTGATTGCTAGTGGCGGCGCCGGCAAGTTAACAGACTTTGCGCCAGCAGTTTCAGCGGGCGCCAACGCAGTGCTGGCAGCCAGTGTCTTTCACTTCAGTGAACTTTCGATCCAGCAAGTTAAGGATGAACTGCGGTCAACTGGAATCGAAGTTCGCTAGCCAGTTGGAAAATTTGCTCTGATTTCCAATAGCCTGTTCGAGCACGGCACAATAGAGGCATGGATCGCAGCGCATTTTTGGAAAATCTAGTGTTTAACGAACAGGGTTTAATCCCTGTCGTGGTGCAGCAAGTCGACACTCGAGAAGTACTAATGATGGCGTGGATGAATGCCGAGACCGTTGCGCAAACTCTAAACACTGGCAAAGCAACTTATTGGAGTCGTAGCCGCTCCCAAGTGTGGGTTAAAGGCGAAACTTCTGGTCAACACCAACGCGTTGTGGCATTGGCTAAAGACTGTGACAGCGACACATTATTACTAACCGTTGAGCAAACTGGTAGTGCGTGCCATACGGGTTCCTACACTTGCTTCGATGATCAAGTAACACACCCTGAGGTAAGTAAATGACTACCCCAGACTTGGAAAATTTCCGCAAGTTAGCTAAAACTCGACGGGTAATTCCAGTATTTCGAAAAGTATCTGTAGTCAATGAAACCGCTTTGGGCCTTTATCGCAAATTAGCAGATGAACGAGCTGGAACTTTTTTACTTGAATCTGCTGAGCATGGCAGATCATGGTCGCGCTATTCCTTTGTAGGGGTAGCGAGTTCCGCAATGCTCTCTGAACGTGCTGGTCAGACGCATTGGTCAGGCAAAGTTCCCTACGGAGTTTGCGAATCTGTTGATCCAATTACAGTTTTACGCGACACCCTAGATCTACTTTTTACACCAGGGGTAAATGAAGGCATCACAAGCGAAGAATTACCACCACTGACTGGCGGGGTAGTTGGCTATTTGGGTTATGACATTGTGCGGCGGTTAGAGAAATTGCCCAATGACACGATCGACGTTTTGGAATTACCTGAATTAGCAATGCTGGTTGCCACGGATTTAGCTGTGCTCGACCATGAAAATGGGTCCGTAACGCTGATTGCCAACGCTATTAATTATGACAATTCAGATGAGCGAGTGGATGAAGCTTGGACGGATGCAAATAACCGACTTGCGAATATGGAGCAAGCACTTGGCAAACCAGATGATTCCAAGGCGCAGCAATTCGATCGCACAGCAAAGGCTAATTTCACTCGAGAAACGCAAAGCGATGAGTATCAAAGTGCAGTTAGAAGTGCGCAAGAACGAATCAAAGCTGGTGATGCTTTTCAAATCGTATTGAGTCAAAGATTCGCAACTTCGTGCAATGCGTCCGCGTTAGATGTCTATGAAGTTTTGCGCGAATCAAACCCCAGTCCATACATGTTCTTATTTCGCATCCCAGAATTAACTGGACCTGATCAACCGCTTGGAACCAAAGTTGCTTTCGACATAGTTGGTTCCAGTCCCGAGGCCTTAGTGACTTTGCGTAACGGCGAAGCCATGTTGCACCCAATTGCGGGAACCAGACCTCGCGGGGCCACGCCACAAGAAGATGAAGTGCATGCGCAGAGCTTGATGGCAGACACCAAAGAGCGCGCCGAACATTTAATGCTCGTTGATCTTGGTCGCAATGATTTAGGACGCGTGTGTTTACCGGGCACAGTAGAAGTCACCGACTTTATGAGCATTGAACGCTACAGCCATGTCATGCACATAGTTTCCACTGTGATTGGAAAGATCTCCCCGGAAGTAAGTGCTTTTGATTTGGTTGCAGCAACTTTTCCAGCCGGCACGTTATCAGGTGCACCCAAGCCGATGGCCATGACAATTATTGAAGAATTAGAAAAAACTAAGCGTGGGGTTTATGGCGGTTGCGTAGGCTACTTTGATTTCGCAGGCAACGTAGATACTGCAATTGCAATTCGATCAACTGTGATTAAAAATCAAATGGCGTATGTGCAAGCAGGCGCAGGAGTTGTAGCTGATTCCGTGCCAGAAAGTGAAGATGCGGAATGCCAATTCAAAGCAATGGCAGTACTCAATGCCATTGCAGTTGCCAATGCTTTAATCGGTCAGCCTAAATGAAGTTAACTTTCCGAAACATTGTTACTAGCGCGTTTTTAGCTTCTGGTTTAGTTCTAGTTTTGCTTTCCAGGAATTGGGTTAGCGCGAAGTATGTAGAAACTGGATTTCCAAATGTGGCGCTGGATGTAACTGCGAATGACTTAACTCCAGCACTTAGTGGTCTTGCAATTGCAGCTATTGCCTCTACTTTGGGCGCAATAGCTACCCGCGGATTTGGCCGACGCTTAGTTGGCGTCGTGATGGCTGCCATTGGGTTTGGCATAGTTTTTGTCACATTAGATGTGATGCAAAACTTAGAAGAATTAGTGGGATCAGAATTTGCAGATGCAATTGGTCGCAATGTTTCAGGCTGGAGCCAAGAAAGTTCGATTTACGCCTGGCTCGTAATCCCAGCCGGATTAATCATTGCAACTTGCGGCTCACTACTGGCTGGAAAAACTTTCGATTCGCGCCTAGCTAAGCGTTATGAGCGAGGTAATCCCAAGAATTTAACGCCCTGGCAATCTCTGGATCAAGGAATTGACCCAACCATCGAAAGTGAAATTAGTTAGTTGCTACTATTTAGTAATAAATTTTTCTAATTTACAAGGAGACAACATGTCGCAAGCCCACGAAGATCACGGCCATACAGTGGCTGCCTGGACTGCAGTAGGTATTGCGATGTTGGCATTTTTAATCGGGTGCATCGGTGTTGTCATAGCAACACCATCGGTATTTTGGCTTGGAATCGCATTACTTCCAATCGCGCTGATCGCTGGGAAAGTACTAGCACTTCTTGGGTTCGGTAAATCTGCGAGTTAGGTAAGAATTTACTAACTTTATAAAAACTTATTTCGATACATCGCTAGGAGGGCTGCGCTAAATGACTTCAGTTTTAACTTCAATTATTTCTGGAGTTCGTGAAGACCTTGCAGTTCGGATGAAAAATGTCTCAATTGAAATGTTGCAGGCGCAGATCGAGAAGTTGCCAGCGGCACTGCCCGCAGCACAAATACTTAGCAACCGATCTTTTAGTGTGATTGCTGAAGTTAAGCGAGCTAGCCCGAGCAAAGGTCACCTTTCCCAAATTTCTGATCCGGCACAACTTGCTCTTGATTATCAAGCTGGTGGAGCGCAAGTTATCAGCGTGCTAACCGAAGAACGTAGATTCAATGGCACGCTGGCTGATCTTGATGCCGTCCGAAGTAAAGTTGCGGTTCCAGTACTGCGCAAAGATTTTATGGTTGACGATTACCAAGTTTGGGAAGCCCGTGCCCATGGGGCAGATTTAATTTTATTGATTGTTGCAGCACTTTCTGATTCCGAACTCGAGCGCCTCAACTCCCTTGCCCTGGAACTGGGCATGTCAGTGTTAATAGAAGTTCATGACGCACAGGAATTAGCCCGCGCATTGGTACTCAATCCAGCCCTAGTCGGGGTGAACGCGAGAAACTTAAAGACTCTTGAAGTTGATTTAGCTACTTGTTTTGAACTTTTGCCATTGATTCCAGAGCATATTGTTGCTATTGCTGAATCTGGCATTTCCAGCACCCAGGAAGTGCAGGACTTAGCCAATTGTGGCGCCCAAGCAGTGTTAGTTGGCGAGGCTTTAGTCACAGGTGGTACTCCGAGCGAAACTGTCAGAGAATGGACTGAGGCGGGGGAACTTGCCCGCGCAAACTATTTATTAAATGGCAGTTAGGACACAGGCACATGAGTGTTGATGAAGTTTTAGTTATGCCAGACTTGCGCGGCCACTTTGGAAAATTCGGTGGCCGGTTTGTGCCTGAGGCCTTGATGGCTGCCCTCGATGAGCTAGATGATGCATTTCGTAAAGCCATGGTTGATCCAAGCTTTCTTGCCCAGCTTCATGACCTCCAAGTAAATTACACCGGACGCCCAAGTCCTATCACGCACGCTAAACGATTTTCCGAACTTGCTGGTGGCGCGACAGTATTACTCAAGCGAGAAGATTTAAATCACACTGGCTCCCACAAAATAAATAACGTTCTTGGTCAAGGATTACTTACGCAGCGCATGGGTAAAACTCGCGTGATCGCGGAAACAGGTGCGGGACAACATGGCGTAGCAACTGCGACAGTTGCAGCGTTACTTGGTTTGGAATGCGTTGTTTACATGGGCGAGGAAGACACCAAGCGCCAAGCGTTAAATGTTGCTCGCATGAAATTACTTGGAGCTACTGTCATCCCAGTAACTTCGGGAAGCAAAACTTTGAAAGATGCAATTAACGAAGCCATGCGTGATTGGGTAGCAAACGTTGAAAATACGCACTACATGCTGGGCACAGTTGCTGGACCTGCACCATTTCCGGAAATGGTGCGTGATTTCCACCGAATCATCGGCGATGAGTCGCGCGAACAAATGTTGGAACGCTTTGGGCGTTTGCCAGATGTCGTAGCTGCGTGTGTTGGCGGCGGTTCCAATGCAATTGGTATTTTCACTGCATTTATTCAAGATAGCGAAGTGCGTTTACTCGGACTTGAAGCTGGCGGCGATGGTGTAGAAACTGGTCGGCACGCTTCAACAATTGTTGGCGGCGCAGTTGGAGTTCTGCACGGAGCTCGTTCTTACATAATGCAAGATGATGATGGCCAAACAATTGAAAGTCACTCAATTAGCGCAGGCCTGGACTATCCAAGTGTTGGTCCAGAGCACGCATACCTAGCTGACATTGGTCGCGCCGAATATCGTTCGGTTACTGATGTCCAGGCTATGAATGCTTTTAAGTTGCTATGTGAAACTGAAGGAATTATTCCAGCAATTGAAACGGCGCACGCACTTGCTGGCGCACTTGAAATTGGAAAAGAGTTGGGCAAGGACGCCATCATCTTGGTGAATTGTTCAGGTCGCGGGGATAAGGATGTTGAAACTGCTGCCAAGTGGTTTGACATGAATCCATGAGTTTACTTCACGAAGTTTTCGCCCGCGCTAAGTCAGAAAACCGCGCTGCTTTAATTGCGTACTTGCCCGCAGGGTACCCAACTGCTGATGGCGCCGTTGAATGCATTGAAGCCATGGTTGCCGGCGGCGTTGACATAGTCGAAATTGGTTTCCCCTACAGCGATCCTGTTATGGATGGACCAACGATTCAAGAGGCAGTAAATATCTCACTTGTTGGTGGCACTAAATCAGCAACGGTGATAAATACCGTTAAACGCGTTTCACAATTGGGCGTGCCAACACTTGTCATGTCTTATTGGAATCCAATCGAGCGCTACGGGCTGGAAAGTTTTGCAACTGATTTTCATGCGGCAGGCGGATCGGGTGTAATTACGCCAGATTTAACGCCAGAAGAAGCCGATGATTGGATCACCGCAACTGACCAGCAGGATGTTGAGCGAGTATTTCTCGTAGCTCTGTCTAGTTCTGATGAGCGAATTTCAAAAGTTGCAAGTGTTACAACAGGCTTTGTTTACGCGGGAGCGGTCATGGGAGTAACGGGCGCTCGCGCTTCGCTCTCTGATTCCATTGAGGGATTAGTTGCTAAAGTGCGCCGCCATACCGACTTACCCGTTGCTGTTGGACTTGGCGTATCTACACCCGAGCAAGCTCACGAAATTGCCCAATATGCCGATGGTGTCATAGTCGGCAGTGCCTTTGTAACGGCAATTGCCAATGGTGGACCAGCGGCAGCAAAAGCATTAGCGCAAGCGCTTTCGCAGGGACTAAGCCGATAACGCTAAGCGGTTCGGCAAGTTTCAACTTCTCGTAAAGTGCGCCATAATTAGAACACACTGAGTAATTATTTTTCATTGATTTTTGGAGTTTTCGTGTCACAAGAAAATTTGAGTGCAAAAGCCGCTAAAGCTGCGGCTGCTGCTGCCCGCAATGCGGCTGCCACAGTTGAACAAAAGCGCCAACGCAAGATTCGCCTAATAGGCGGCACTGTCGTTGTTCTGATTATGGGAGCCTTGATCGCAATTCCCGTAATTTCAAATACCGACGCTGTTATCCCAGCGAATGCAGCGCTACCGCCAGGTGTAACTTCCGATACTTATGGCGTAAAAGTAGGTCCAGCCTGGGACGCACCGGATGCCGACAACATCCCAATCTTGCAAATTTGGGAAGATTTTCAATGTCCAGCATGTGGCAGTTTTGAAGCCGCATCTGGTTTAACTCTGCAGGGACTAATCGACGCAGGTAAAGTCCGCGTGGAATATCGCCCCACTATTTTCTTGGATAGAAACTTAATTGCACAAAATACTGCTGCTGGAAACGCAAATTCATCACAGCGTGCAACTTTAGGATTTGGTTGCGCAGTAGACGCTGGGGCCGAAGTGGATTACCACGCACAACTTTTTGCTAATCAACCACAAGAGGGCGCAGGATTCACCAACGATGCGCTCATCGGTTTTGCCGAAACTGCCGGAATAACAGGCGATGCGCTAACAACTTTTACTGACTGCTTAACAAGTGAAAAGTATGCTGGCTGGGTTGCAAATTCATACTCGGCATTTGATTCCGAAGGTGTGTCTTCAACTCCAACAGGAATTCTGAACGGCACGGCACTGACTAACAGTGTTTTGTTCGATCCGGCTCAGCTAACTGCTGCTATTGAGGCTGCGACCAAGAGTTAGTAACCCTAACTCTTATTAGATATGACTGCCTTACCGTTTTTCATCCCAAGCCCGTCAGAAAGCGTCTGGCAACTTGGACCTTTCCCGCTGCGGGCATATGCACTGTGTATTTTGGTTGGAATTTTTCAAGCGGTGTGGCTCGGCAACCGGCGTTTCATTGCGCGCGGTGGGCTAGATGGTCAAGTAACTGACATTGCCATGTGGGCTGTGCCATTCGGAGTTATTGGCGGGCGCCTGTATCACGTGGTTTCTGACTGGGAAATTTACTTTAGTGAAGGCGGCAAAGGTTTTCTTGGGGCGCTTCGAATCTGGGAAGGTGGCCTAGGAATCTGGGGCGCTATTGCACTTGGCGGAGTGGGCGCCTGGATTGGTGCAAAGCGGCAGGGAGTTGCTTTCGCACCTTTTGCAGATTCAATTGCGCCAGGTATCGCGTTCGCGCAAGCTATTGGGCGATTCGGCAACTGGTTTAACCAGGAACTTTTTGGACGTCCAACCACGCTTCCTTGGGGATTGGAAATCGAAACTGCTAATCGTCCAACTAATTTCACGCAGTTCGAAACTTTCCACCCAACATTCTTGTACGAAGCTATTGCCTGCACATTAATTGGCCTGCTATTACTAAGAGCAGATAAGCGATATGTCATGGGTCATGGGCGAGTATTTGCGCTCTATGTAGCGATGTATTGCGCAGCACGCGGCTTAATCGAAACTCTACGAATTGACGATACGCATTTAATTTTGGGCATTCGGCTAAACGTCTTCACTGCGCTGCTAATTGGCGCTGGTGCGCTGTTTTATTTAGTTAGATCAAGTGAAAAAAACCCAGGTCGTGAAGTTTTGTCTCGTGGAAAATTGGTACTCCAAAATCTCAATTCCGAAAT
>JASJMK010000016.1:0-6872 GCA_037619625.1 Actinomycetes bacterium | reverse complement strand
CTTCGGCTGGAGCATCGTACTTCTCGAGCACAGTTACTTGTTGCCCACGGGCTGCTAAGTGATACGCACAACTTGCACCGATGATGCCAGCGCCAATAACAATCACTCGATCATCACTTGCCATGCGACCTCCTCGGGCTTCTTCAAACTTAGGGACTTGATCCCAATTGCCCAGAAGTTGGCTAACACAAGTATTCTCAGGACTTTGCTACACAAATGTAGTACTAGCCAGTTTATGTGGCTAGTTGTGTCTGGTGATCATGATGGTGCCGCTACGTACCGCCCAACTTAGAAAGTGCGACACTGTTCTAAAGCCCAGACTCCACAGAGGTAAATCACTTTCCGTTTTCTGAATTTGGATACCCACACCTAGATAGGAACTAAACCATGGCGAAAATCTTTGACAGCTTGCATCACGTCTGTATCGTCGTTCGCGATATCGATGCCGCCCAGGCTTATTACGTTTCAGTCGGGGTCGGACCATGGTTGGACTACCCACCTCTGGCGGACTACACCGAACTTGATGTGCCATCGCATGAAGGTTTTATGAGCATGAAGTACCGCTACTGCAATGTAAGTAATATGCAGATTCAACTTTGCCAGCCCGGTGCAGGCAGTCCACAAGCTGAATTTCTTGAAACGCATGGCGAAGGAGTTTTCCATTTGGGCTTCGAGGTGCAAGATGCCGACGCTGCAGAAGCGCAAGCAGTTAATGACGGAGTTGAAGTTTTGATGAAAGGCCGCCGTACCGACGGCTCAGGATTTACCTACTTCAAAACTCCTGAAGCTGGAGTCACGCTAGAAATTCGCCAAACTCAAAAGTAGCAATTTGTAGAGTTATTAATCGCCCGTAATCGGTGTTTGATCGTAACCACACCAGCCATCATTGCGACGCAGAAATAACCCAGACATAAAACTCAGAACAGCACTAGTCATAGTTCACCCTGTTATCCGAACTTGCATCGCGTCACCACGAAACTAAATTACTTAGCGGGTTGCATAATCTCCTCCAGAGTCAAACCCTTGCTCGGCATAACAACCGAGGCATCAACCACGGTGCCCTCAAACCAATCCTCGCCGCTCTCCACCGCTGGATACTGATCGAGTGAGGCGTAGAAATCCTCCAGACTCATCCCAAAAGCGTCTAGGAATGGTGTGTCCGAACCACGCGAGGCGGGGGCCGTCAAGACGAGACCAAGAGACTCAGCTTCAGTGAGCCCCTGACGATCCTGAAGTTCTTTTGCCAACGCGAGAAGCATAAATGCAGAGGTGTTGTAATTCATGTCCGAATCTCCACCAACAGCACCACCGTCATTAGCGTAAAGCTCAAAATCTGACGGGTTGCTTAGAGCAGTTGCAATTACCGGACGTAAATTATTATCAAATTCGCTTCGGTCATAGTGCTCCGATACATAAAGCTCTTCAAAGACTTTCGCACCACCCTCCCACATCCAAACCGGCCAGGAATCACCTTCAGGCGGAGAGTCACCCCTCCAAGCACCCCGCTGATAAACGTGCCAATACTCATGAGCGACGACGGAGTATCTGTGCAGGGAGTCGTATTCAAACTCATCAGCGGTAATTTCCAGGATCATCCAGGTTTCTTTTCCGTCACCGGAAACACTGGAACCCGACATTCCTGGCCTCTCGCCTTCGAAGGGGCTATCAACCGCGTTACTCCACGCATAAATTTTCAGCGGAGACTTCACTTCTCTAGAATCATGCAAACAAGGAGAAATAGGCGCAACCGCCTGCAGATTAGTCAGGATTAACGCAAACTCGGTGCGCCACGACTCTGGCAGGCTCTCGTCAACTTGGGGGTCAAACTCGAATGCACCCTTGGCGTGAGGAACCGATGGGTCACAGTCTTCAAACGCTGATTGCGTGCCCTCGACAAAATCCATCGACTCCCCCGTGCTACACGCCGCGACAAAAAGAAGCAGTGAAGCACTCGTAAAACGTAGGAACCTTCTCATGACTCGACGTTATCCTGCTAGTCGCCGATGTGAAGTCACTTAAATATTTTTAGCGTCCGCAACGCCACATTACGGGCAAACTTGTAATACTCGTGGGGGAATTGCCAGCCTTACCGCGAAACTCAATTACTTAGCAGGTTGCGGTTGCTTAACTGGGGTTTGCGGTGAGATTGCAGGTTGTGCTTCCCGTTCGCGGCGCACGACGCGCTCTGGCTTTCCGATCTCGGCCATGTCATCTCCTTGTTATATACAAGAAGTTACCACAGCAAAGTATTCACAGCACCTGCATTAAATCCAATAAACAGCACCCCCTTACTCCCTTCCTCGAAATGCACGAAGACCCGCAACGGGTGTTTAATCACTATGTGAACCCAGCCAGAGTGACGCAGCAGGTCATTAAATTGATCCGCATCTATCCAGTCATTACTGCTGTGGTGCTGGGAGCTGCCTATAAATTAGGGGCGTTCACGGAAAAACAAAATCCCTTAGTCACACGCGAGTTGCTGCTTCAATTTCTATACCTTTACATAGGCGTCATTCCACTAATCTTCATAGCGGTTTTCATTTTCATCGGAAATGCCAGTGATAAGGAAGCAAGAATTCGAGCAAGTGAAAACCAGCAATTTACCGTCATCGATGCATTTGATTTGCCGCAGGAAAAAATGCATGGTTTTAAGTTGTCCCTATTAACTGGTCAGATTCCCGCATTCACGGGCTTAACCGGTGATGTCTACGAATACGATGCCCAAGCTGTTTGTTCCCTTAACTCTGAACATGTCCCACCAGTTGCAGAATGCGAATGTGGATTTTACGCATATAAGGAACTTCGTGATGCCAAATTTGAAAGATCAATCAACCCCGGCAGCTACTTACTTGATGTGGATCTCTATGGAATTGGTTTTGAATACCAACGTGGTTACCGCGCCGAGACTCAAGTAGTAAATAGTTTGATTTATCAATCGCGATGCATGAGATGCAAAGTGTTACCAGCCAAAACTTTTGTTAAATCATTTAGATTAGGGTTTCAAGGTCCTGGAACTTGGGAGTGGCAACTCCGCTGTCGAATCTGTAGCCAGAGAGTTGAAGCTCAGAATAAATTAAGCATTCCTGAGATGCAATCGTTGCTAAAAACCTCGATTATTAAGCAGTCGTGATTACGCAAAATAAACCTGGGCTAAAACTCATGCTTATCTCACATCAGACGTGATTTCTGCACAGGTATTCGGGCCCACTTTTTTATAAACGTAAAATCCTTGAAAAAAATGGCTTTCTTGAATTTACTAAGTCACCAAGACACCAATCTCTAGCCCTTCCTTTACTCTTGGGATATGAAGCAGCCGATGAGTCCCCGGACATCTGGGTTGCTTGGCGTGTTGGCAGTTGGCGCTGGCCTTGCTTCAACGCAACTCGTTGGGTCGATCTTCCGTGGGGTAAACGATCCAATGATTTCAATTGGGAATCGCATCATTGATAACGTTCCGCCTGTCGTAAAAGAGTTTGCAATTCGCGCTTTTGGTTTGGCAGACAAACTCGTGTTAGTAATGTCCATATCCGCTGTAATCCTGCTTCTGGCTTTAATTATTGGACGCTTGTTTTTTTTGGGAAGACAAAAAGCAGCGAAAATAATCATTGCGGTCATGACTCTCACCGCTTGCGCTGCTTCGTTCTTTGATGCAAATGCCACGATAATTTCGTTATTGCCATCTTTGGCTGCTGGGCTCACAACAATATGGGTTCTTAACATTTTGGAAAAGCAGTCTGGTCAATTAGGTTCGCAAGAATATGACCTAGGCCGACGAAATCTAATGCGCGCTGTTGGTTTAATTTCAGCTGCTTCTGCGGGCGCAGTTTTCGCTGGCAACTATGTCCGTGCGCAAGCAACGCAGCAGTTTGAAAAACTTAACTTGGTTTTACCGAAAGCCCTTAAACCCTTGCCACCTGCTCCAATTGATCCCGCTTTAGTGACTCCAGGATTATCAAAACTATTCACACCTAACAATTCGTTCTACCGAATTGATACTGCTCTTGTTGTGCCCGTTGTCGACCTTTCTACTTGGCGGCTAACGATCGATGGCATGGTAGGAAATCCGCTTGAATTTTCTTACAGCGAACTTATAAGTCGCCCAATTTTTGAACTTGATAACACGATCTCTTGTGTTTCAAATGAGGTTGGCGGCCCACTTGTTGGAAATGCCCGATGGGTCGGAATTCGCCTAGATGATTTGATTAACGAAGCCAAACCGGATCGTTCGGCTGACCAAATTATGGGTTATTCAGTTGATGGTTTCACGGCTGGATTTCCGACCACATCTCTTGATGGCCGTGATGCCATGCTGGCATTTGGAATGAACGGCGAGCTGTTGCCACCCGAACATGGCTTCCCCGCGCGAATCATTGTCCCTGGACTTTATGGCTATGTCTCTGCCACTAAATGGCTAACACGCATTGAACTAACCCGCTTTGATAAAGCCCAGGGTTACTGGATTCCTCGCGGTTGGTCGACATTGGCACCCATTAAAACTGCAGCGAGAATCGACACACCGGCGAATAGAAGTAGCGTCAAAACTGGGAAACAAGTTATCGCTGGCGTTGCGTGGGCGCCAATGAGTGGGATTTCAAAAGTTGAAGTCAGTGTTAATGACGGACCCTGGCAACTTGCAACTCTAGGGCCCAAGTTAGCAAACATTACTTGGCAACAATGGTGGCTGGATTGGGATGCTACTGCGGGCGATGCCGTTATTTCAGCGCGCGCAACAAACGGTGATGGCCAATTGCAATCAAGTGAGATCGTCCCAGTCGCCCCCAATGGGGCAGAGGGTTGGCATACGATCGGCCTTTCGGTTTCGAGTTAACCAGACATAAAACGTCAGAAGTGGACGATGTTGTAAAGCAAGTCTGATGTAATTAACTCAGCGCTATATTTTGTCCTTATTAAAGGGAGTTCTTGTGATTAAAAATCTTGTTCGACTTGTTGCTGTACTTGGCGCAACATTAGTGCTTTCTGCATGTGGCGCTGGCAATGGCCAAGATAGTTTCACCAACGATTCAAGTGGTGCTGCCACAGATATCGCGAGCATAGAGAAGGGTTCGGTTGCTTATGCGGATCCAGTAGTCACCTCGCAACAGTCAATAATCCGAAATGCAGATATGGCCCTAGAAGTGAAGGACGTTGCAGAGACCGTTGCTGAATTAACCTCACTAATTGCCTCCGGCAGTGGGCGAATCGAAAGTTCAAGTCTGAACGCTGAATTCGAGAGTTCGGGTGCATCGGCATATATCGTGGCACGCATACCTGAAGCAAAGTTAGACGAAGTGATTTCAGTTGTCAGCGAGCTTGGGCAGCGTACATCATTGAACATAAGCACTACAGACGTCACGCTCCAAGTTATAGATCTAACGGCGCGAATTGATGCCTTGGTAATTTCGCGCGACCGACTTTCGGACTTGATGGCGCAGGCTACAACGACAGCAGATCTCCTGGCTGCTGAACAAGCACTCGCCCAACGGCAAAGTGAATTAGACGCCTATCAATCTCAGTTGGATTACTTGAACTCACAAGTTACGCAATCGACACTTAGCATTCAGATTCTTTCTAACTCAACTTCAATCACAAGTGGCCTTGCGGGAATTGGTGCAACTCTGAATCAAGCGTTACGAAACTTCCTACAAGGCTTTGAGAGTGTGATTCTATTTATCGGCTCTGCAATTCCTTGGGTGCTTGTTCTGTCTATTTTCTTCATTACTAGCAAAGCTGTCTCAAGATTTGTGAAAAAAGGAAAATTGAAAAAGTCCAATAAAATTTAAGTCTTGTTTTGAGCACTAAAATTCGGTTGAGTTTATAACGCTAACTCGATTAGTAATGCCCGTCATTATTACATCTAAGGCATGATCTGGATCGAATCCAGTTGGCATGTTTGGTGCTTGGCCAAATAGCGGATGGTTGGCAAGTCCTGTTTCCGTGTGACCTAAGCGAACATCGATCGCGGTAACTTTGTATCGTCGCCATTCTTTCCCAACTGACGCTAAGAATGCGCTGTGCGCAACTTTGCTGGCCGTGTAGGCACTCATGCCTGGGAAAGTTTGTTCGACTACTACGCCAGTCATGCCAAGGACGTATGAGTTTGGCACTTGATTAGTTGCAATAATGCTGAACAATTCTGAAACTACTTGCGCTGGACCCAAGTGGTTGATCCTCATCATCTTCGAAACCAAATCAGCATCTGAGTCTTCCAGTCCTGCAAAACCAACAACGCCACTTGCGACGATAACTCCTGAAATAGCTGAGTGATTTTCTTTGATTGCCTCACAAACAGCGTTGATCTGCTTCGAATCTGTTAAGTCAAGAACGTATTGCTCGCTGACTCCGATCGGGATCTTGGCCAAAGCTCCTTGATTACTCGCTGTGCCAATCACGTTGGTTCCGGCAGCAAGGAAGCGTTGGGCAAATCTGGAGCCAACTGCCCCAGAGGCGCCGAGGATTAAAACGGTATTAATTGATTCAGTCATAACCAGAGTGTAAGTAGTTGTGGCAACTTCTGCATCTGTAAACTCATGTTCATGACTGCCAGTAATCCCGAGCGCTCTGCATTCTGGCCGGCTATTGAAAAAAAATATGGCCAACCGATGCAATACTGGTTCGGGCAAATGGCAGAAATAGCTGATCGAAAGTATCCAGAACAAATTGCATACCTGCGCGAAAATCACGCATTTAGCCAAGCTCATGCAAATGCATTAGTAATGTACTCGCGCGGGTCTACGACAACCCGGCGACATGGTTCCCTTGATGATTATCTAAAGGATTCAGATTCCACTAAGAAAAAGACGGTAAAGGCGATCTTCAAAGCAATTCAGGTTAAGTATCCAAAATCTGAACTAGTGATTGCCTGGAATCAACCC
>JASJMK010000015.1:0-12430 GCA_037619625.1 Actinomycetes bacterium | reverse complement strand
TTGGTGGCCTGTTACTCCTTGGTGGACGCATAGCTGACTTTTGGGGACGCAAGCGTGCATTTATGACCGGACTCTTGGGATTCGCTGGCGCATCGGCGCTAGGTGGCGTGGCACAAAATCAAGAAATGTTATTCGGAGCTCGGGCGTTGCAGGGTGTTTTCGCCGCACTACTAGCCCCCGCAGCACTTTCTCTCATTTCCGTTACTTTCACAGATTCCAAAGAACGCGCAAAAGCTTTTGGTGTGTACGGCGGTCTCTCCGCAGGCGGCGCAGCTATTGGCCTAATCCTTGGCGGAGTTTTGACGCAGTATGCATCTTGGCACTGGTGTCTCCTGGTAAATGTGCCAATTGCAATTCTGGCCTTTTTCTTAGCCATACCAAATGTTCACGAAAGTAAAGCTATGGGCGATACCCGCTATGACATACCCGGGGCCATAACTTCTTCCCTTGGATTAGTTTCGTTGGTTTACGGCATTACTCAAGTTGGCGAACTGGGCTGGTCAGATCCAACAACACTTGCTTGGTTTGGTGCGTCACTCGTGCTGCTTGCTTCTTTCTTTGTGATCGAAAGTCGCACTACCCACCCGCTATTGCCGATGAAAATTTTGCTGAATCGCAATCGTGGCGCGAGTTACTTAACTTCCTTTATCGTCGGTGCGGGCTTATTTGGAATGTTCCTATTCTTGGCCTACTTCTTCCAAGGAATTTTGCAATACTCGCCAATCAAGGCAGGCCTACTATTCTTGCCGTTCTCTGTTGGCGTGGGCATTAGTGCGGGAATTGCATCGCAAGCTTTGCCTCGCTATGGACCGCGTTACGTGTCCTTCATCGGACTGATAATGGCGACTGTTGGCATGTTGCTATTAACTCAACTTGAGCCAGCAAGCTCCTACGTAAGCGACATTTTGCCAGCGCTCATGGTGCTCAGCCTTGGTATGGGACTCGTTTTCGTGCCAATTTCAGCAACTGCGCTATTTGGTGTTGGTAATCATGACGCTGGTGTGGCTTCTGCAGTATTAAACACCGCACAGCAAATTGGTGGCGCACTTGGTACGGCGCTGCTAAATACTGTCGCAGTAACAGCGACTGCCAATTACTTCAAGACAAACATGATTGATCCAACTGATCCAGCTAATGCTGGCGCGGTCGCATTCGGACTTACTGACGGTTTCGTTGCGGCATTCACTTGGAGTGCTGGCTTCATGATCGTGGGAGCCATAATTTGGGTATTTATGATCAACGCTGACAAAGACACGCTGGCTGCCAATGATGCACCAGCGCATATCGGGTAGTCATCGATCATGTTAGAGATTGTGCGAGCAAAACTAGCGGATGTAGGTGACCTACATCCGCTAGTTGAAAAGTATCGAGCTTTTTATAAGCAGCCCGCGAACGAGAAAACGCTTGACTACTTGAAATCAAGATTGGTGAACGACGAAGCTGTCGTTTTTATTGCTCGCGATGATTCAGTGGCAGTGGGATTCACCATGCTTTATCCAACTTTCTCGACCGTCTCGCTGAGCAACGTTTGGCTACTAAATGATCTTTATGTTGACGAGGCTGGACGAGGCCGTGGTATTGCTAGCAAACTTATGGAGGCGGCGGAAAGTGCCGCGCGCGAAGCCGGTGCCACAAGAGTATTTTTGCGGACTGCAAACGACAACACCACCGCACAAAGTTTGTATGAGGGCCGGGGCTACATCCAGGATGAAGTATTTCGCAGATACGATCTGATCTTCTAAAACAACAAAAACTAAATTAGTTCTAGGCTTTCGAGTTTTTTACGTAAATCTTTATCGCTCGGTTCAGTCAAATGGGTGCCATCACGAAAGGTGATCACTGGAATTGATTGCGTTCCGCCATTTATTTCTACACCTTGTCAGCCGCGCCAGCTACTTCTTCGATGTTGATGTACTCAAAATCAACACCAAGTTGCGTTAGTAGCCTTTTGGATCGAGTGCAATCTCCACACCACTGTGCACCGTACATTATTATCTCGCTCATAAGCCCACTTTAACGCTCAAACGAAGCATGGGATGAATGGATTACAACAAAGGATATAGAATTTTGGAATGACGCAGATGCCCACTCGCAAATTACGTGACCTAGAAGTAAGCGCTATTGGACTTGGCTGTATGCCAATGTCCTGGGGCTACAACGTGGCCGATGCGGACAATGCGGAAATTCGAGCCACTATTCACAAGGCGCTAGATCTGGGCATAACACTTTTTGATACCGCAGATGTTTATGGTCCTTGGACTAATGAGGAGTTAATAGGGGAGTATCTCGTTAAGGATGGCCTGCGCGATAAGGCCGTTATTGCGACCAAGTGTGGACTAACTCCAGTAAATATGACTTCGTATGGCAAAAACGGTCATCCCGATTATGTGCGTCAAGCTTGCGATGATTCACTGGGCCGATTAGGTACGGACTACATAGATTTATATCAACTACATCGCGTTGACCCAGAAGTCCCAATTGAAGAAACTTGGGGAGCATTTGCCGGGTTAGTTGAGTCTGGCAAAGTTCGTTACATCGGACTCTCCGAAACCACAGTCGAAGAAACTGCGAAATGTCATGCGATTCACCCAGTAACAAGCGTGCAAAGTGAATTTTCGATCTGGACAGATGAGCATGTGAAGAACGGTGTCATTAAGTATTGCGCCGACAACAATATTGGATTCCTGCCTTTTTCTCCGTTAGGCCGTGGGTTCTTAACTGGCACAGTCACTGCGGACACGATTAGTGATGGCGATTTCCGCAGCGCGAATCCTAGATTCACTGCGCAGGCAATTGCAGATAATCAGGCAATAGTTGATGGCATTTCCGCAATTGCTGTTCGCCATAATGTCAGTACTGCTCAAATCGCACTTGCTTGGGTATTAGCACAAGGTGAAAACATGGTGCCAATTCCAGGCACTAAACGACGCAAATGGTTAGAAGAAAACGCCGCCGCTGCTGACATTAAGTTAAATGCACAAGATCTTGCTGATATTGCAGCTCTGCCTAAACCAACGGAATCGCGTTATTAACTTAATTCCTCTATAGCAGTGGGTAAGAACCGTCTTCGTCATGTACTTCAGTGCCAACTAGTGCTGGTGTGAAGACACAAATTATGCGAAGTTTCGTGTGAGTGCGCATTTGATGGCGATCATGTTTATCCAGGGTGTAAGTCATTCCAGGGCGCACTTCGAATACCTCGCCAGTTTCTAAATTTTCCAGTTCACCCGTACCAGAAATTATGTAATTCGCTTCAATATGGTTTTTGTACTGCAGGGTTGTAGTGGTGCCAGCCTCAAGCTCGGTGTCGTGAAATGAAAATCCAACGCCATCTTCGCGAGTCAGCATACGAAGACTTGTTCCGGTGGAAACTTTGCGATGACGTGGGCCATCAATTAAATCTTCTTTATAAGTTACTAGCATTACTTCTCCTCTGTGATTTAGCTGATTAATTTTTGCTTAATTAGAAACTTCACTCGCTGGAGTAAACCCTAATACTTCGCCATAGAATTTGAGTTCCTCAATGGCGCAAGTAGTTATAGTTTCACTTTTTCTGAATCCGTGGCTTTCCCCTGGGAATTCAAAATATTTATGCTTAATTTTATTCCGTACACAAGCATCTCTAAATGCCAGTGACTGCGAAGGCGGAACAATTGGATCATCGCTTCCTTGAAAAATGATCAGTGGGGAAGTTAAATTATCTGCGTAGGTCAACGGGGATCGCTGGGCGTACAGATCTTTAAGCTCTGGATAAGGACCAACCAGTGAATCTAAGTAGCGCGATTCAAAATCATGGGTATCTTCGGCCAACATAGATAACTCTGCAACGCCATAGTAGTTAGCGCCAGCAGCAAACACTTTGCTATGAACTAGGCCATTCAGCACCGCAAAACCTCCTGCGCTGCCGCCACGAATCAAAATACTTTTTGGATCAGCCAAACCCTGTTCAATTAATCCAGAAACAACTGCCAAGATGTCTTCGGTATCAACGACGCCCCATTGTCCTCGGAGCGATTCGCGGTAAGCCCGACCATGTCCAGTTGAGCCGCCATAGTTAACGTCCACAACGGTAAACCCGCGGGATGTAAAGAATGCTCGCTTAATGCTCGCTACTCCTGTGGTGTGCGCAGTCGGTCCACCATGCACCGTGATAATAACGGGTGGAATTTCTATGGTTTCAAAATCAGGATTAGTAGCTGGTGAGATAAATGCGTGCACGTCTCGCCCATTCGCACTTGGAAAAGTCACACTTCGAGCGACCGGTAAATACTTAGCATCAACTGGAACTTCAATTTGCCGGATAATTTTGTAACTTGAAGGTTGTGCTGCGGAAAATTCAATAATTGCCTGGGGCACTTTAGTTCCGCCGCCTACCGCAACAATTTGGTCATTCGAAGTGCACACATAGCTAAAGTTGGTCAATTCAGATTTACAGTCCTGCCATAAACCAGTTTTGGGGTCGCCTATCACGAGAGATTCATTAGCCGGATCGCCATGAATTCCAATTAATCGACCATCGGGCAATATTCGAAGGTAGCGAGCGCCCACGAGCCACATAGGTTGTGCCCACTCCGCATCCTGGGTGAAAATTTGATTTCTATTTCCAGCCTTATCAACGCACCAGACATTCCAAAAACCAGAAGCGTCACTAATGAAATAAAGATTCTCTTCATCGCGCCAAACTGGGCTGTTCACTGCTTCGCTGAGTCCACCTGCGCGAACTTGAGCTGCTTCCAATTCACCAGTGGAAGTAATGTTTGCAACGCGCAATTGCGTACCATCCCATGGCATCTGCGGATGTTCCCAGCTGATCCAAGCTAACTTTGTTTCGTCGGGGGATAGTGCCAAGTGGGCGTAAAAGTGCGATTCCGAATCCAGAATACGAATCTCGCCTGCTGGATTAATTGCGATCAGACTGCGATTGGTTTCGTGTTCGTGGGTTATCTCACGAACGCACCAGATTTCCTGACCACGAATTAGGAAATCGCTGTATCGCACAAGAGTTCCGGCTGAGCTAACGGGGGTTACCGCAACTGGATCTGCGTTGCTAGTTTTCCAATATATCCGTTGATCACTTTTTTCAGAAAACAATAAACCAGTCTCACTGCGCCAATTACAGACCAGCCAACTCAGTCCACCCATCTCATGCACACGAGTTACTGCGCTCCATGGCGCAGACAGCAGATCGCCTTGCGTGCTACCAACAACTGCAGTGCGGCCGCCTTCAGCTGGCCTGGACTCATCCCAGTAGATTTCACCCACAACTCCTTGCGCGAAACCCAAAGAAACACCGGCTTCCGCAAGTAATTGCGGTGAGATTGGAGATTTCCAACTCCCTGGAGTGGCGTTAATCATGTCTTGACTCTAATGAACAGCGCAAAAAGCTAACCACCCGCACCTGATATAGCAAGTGCGGGTGGTTAGCCAGTTAATTAAATGTCGTAATACAGTTCGAATTCGGCTGGATGCGGACGCAAGCGAACGTAATCAATTTCTGCACTGCGCTTGTAGTCGATCCAAGTTTCAATTAGATCCTTGGTGAATACGCCACCTTCCAATAAATATTCGTGATCTAACTCAAGTGCATCCAGTACTTCTGGGAGCGAGGATGGAACCTGAGGAATGTCCGCAGCTTCCTCTGGCGGCAACTCATATAGATCCTTATCCACTGGTGCATGCGGTTCAATCTTGTTCTTGATGCCATCTAGTCCCGCCATCAGCATGGCAGCGAATGCCAAGTAGGGATTGCTGGCTGCATCTGGGCAACGGAATTCGATGCGCTTAGCTTTTGGATTGCTGCCGGTAACCGGAATTCGCAAGCAAGCTGATCGATTGCGCTGTGAGTAAACCAAGTTAACTGGTGCTTCGTATCCAGGTACTAACCGACGATATGAGTTCACAGTTGGGTTTGTGAATGCCAAAAGTGACGGTGCATGCTTAAGGATTCCGCCTATGTACCAACGAGCAAGGTCGGATAAACCGCCATAACCACGCTCATCGTAGAAAAGTGGCACACCGTTTGTCCATAGTGATTGGTGCACGTGCATGCCTGAGCCATTGTCACCAAAGAGCGGTTTTGGCATGAACGTTGCAGTTTTGCCACCCTCCCAAGCAGTGTTACGAATTACGTATTTAAATAGCATGACTTCATCTGCCGCTTTGAGCAAAGTGTTGAAGCGGTAGTTAATTTCCATCTGGCCAGCAGTTCCCACTTCATGGTGTGAGCGCTCAACTAGTAAGCCAACTTCTGAAAGTCGAACCACCATTTGGTCGCGCAAGTCAGCCATTTGATCAGTTGGTGAAACTGGGAAGTAGCCACCTTTGATCCGAGTTTTGTAGCCTCGGTTGTCGGAGCCATCGGCATTAAATTCGTTACCAGAATTCCAAGCACCTTCGATGGAATCTACGTGATAGCTGGATTCATTAGTTGTGGTCTTGAATCGCGCAGAATCAAAGACAAAAAACTCAGCTTCAGGAGCGAAGAACGCCGTATCAGCAATTCCAGTGGAGGCTAGGTAAGCCTCGGCTTTTGCGGCAACAGTTCTTGGGTCGCGCGCATAGGGCTCATCTGAAAACGGATCATGAACTGAGAAGTTCATCACTAGAGTCTTCTCTTTGCGGAAAGGATCCACGAACGCTGTCGTAACATCTGCAAGTAATTTTAAATCGGATTCGTGAATGGACTGAAAGCCACGGATTGAAGAGCCGTCAAACATTTGCCCACCTGCAAAGAAATCTGCATCTACTGATTCAACGGGCACATTAAAGTGCTGCATAATCCCTGGTAGGTCACAAAATCTCACATCTAGGAAACGGATGTTGTTTTCCTTGATGAACTTAAGCGCATCGGCGTGGGTTTTAAGTCCAAGATTGGACATTGATTCTCCTAAAAATCTCGCGGTAGCAATCAAAGGGCTCCTTGATTTAAGTAAAAACTACTCCGCCTCGATTTCCAGACCATGTCCCATGTGTTTCCAATTTGTTACGAGAGCTCCCATTAGCGCCTGGCACCCAAGGCAATTAGAGTGAAGTTGTGGATAGACGGGACATCGGCTCATGGCTCTCCGGGCCAAAAGCAGCACTTGTTGAGCAAGGTCTGGAATTTGGTTATCCAGGAGAGCGCTTTGGGATGCCTAAATCTGGAGTTGGTAGCGCAGCAAGATTCGGTCGACGAATTTTGGCTTTATCCCTTGACTGGTTTGCCGCGATTTTAGTAACTAACTTGATTTTGCCTGACTTGGTCTATGGTGATGTTGACTTTGCGGCTGCGACTCTTGCGATATTTGCCTTTGAAGTTACCTTGTTGATGGCAACAGCGGGTTCTTCGTTTGGTTACAAGATCCTCGGTCTGCGCTTAGTTTCAGTGAGCGCTAGGCCCCTAAACTTCATGAAAATTTTGGCCCGAACTGCGCTACTTTGCCTGGTATTTCCCGCGATGATTTGGGATCGTGATGGCCGCGGCCTGCACGACAAAATTATTGGTTCGCTAGTCATGAAATCGAGGTAAGCAATATGCCAATGGATTTGCCGCCCGGAAAAACTTGCGCATTTGTTATTAGTTTTGATTTTGATGCGGAAGAAGTGTGGTTGGCTGAAAATCCCGAAAATGCAGATCGCCCTGGCCTGCTTTCGCAGGGTAGTTATGGCGCAAAAGTTGGACTTGGGTTAGTTCTAGACACCCTTGATCATCTTGGGCTGCAAGCAACATTTTTCACACCTGGTCGAGTTGCCGAGCGCTACCCAGACCAAATGCGCGAGATAGTGGCCCACGGCCATGAGCTCGGTCATCACGGCTACACACATACTTCGCCAACAAAGCTATCGAGAGCACAAGAACTCGAGGAATTATTAAAGGGCAAAGCGGCACTAGAGCAATTTGGCACTCGAGTTACGGGATACCGGTCACCTTCTTGGGAAGTTAGTTCAAATACATTCGAGCTCTTAACTGCAAACGGATTTGAGTATTCGTCAAGCATGATGGATGACATCAAGCCTTACGTGCATGCAGCCCACAAAATTGTGGAACTTCCTGTGCAGTGGATTTTGGACGATGCACCATATTTTTGGTTTAGCTCAGGTAGTGATTGGAATCGCACAATTAGGTCAGCGCAAGACGTGCAGGAAATATGGCGAGAGGAGTTTATTGGGATTCGCGCCCTTGGGGGATTGACGATGCTGACCATGCACCCACAATTTATTGGCCGTCCAAGTCGAATTGCGATGCTGGAAGAATTTTTAGCTTTTGTTAAAACCCATGATGACGTCTGGATTGCAACTGCGGGTGAAGTCTCCCGCGCAGTTAAGTAGTTGTTAGTTTAGGAACGACTTAATTTGATCCAAGTAACCTTGAGCGTCTAAGTAAGGCAATACGAAAAACATTAGAATTCCAAAAAGTATTGCCCACTTCAAAAGTTTTTTGAATAAGAAAACTACTACTAGCACGATGCCAAGTAGTTGCGTTACTGAAAGTGAAGAAAAGAAATCAGTTACTGTGGAAACTAAATCGTTCATCGGCGCGACATCTTTCTTCCCTGTGGCATTGGTCCCTTAGGAATTGGCAACGCCGTTTTAGGAAGCGCTTCAAGGCGCTTTCGCACTTCGGTAACCTCAGCTGGACGCAATGACTTACCAATTTTTTTAACTGTCTTTTGCAAGTTGGAGATAGTTAAGTCGCCTTCGCCTACCGTTAACTCGTGAATTGGTACACCCTGGGCGAAGCGGGCGTGTGCTTTGCGTTGCTCGGCAAGTAAGACACCAGGCCTTGTGCCTTCGCCAACCAAGATTATTCCGGGGCGACCTACAACACGGTGCACCATGTTTTGATTTTTATCGACACCAACTGCCGGAGTAACAAACCAAGCGCCACGGATTGCGTTAAGCACGGATGCAGCCGCACCAACTTGACCGGAAATTGATGAGTAAGCCGCATTTTCGGCGATTTTTCCAAAGTAAAAAACGGTTACGAGCAGCGAAGTGGTAAAAGCCAGCATTCCCAAAAATAATTTTTGATCTAATGCCACGCCAATGCCGAAAATGATCGCGAAAACTAGCGAAAAAACTCCAAGTAGCCGAAGCGCGAGAAACGAGATTTCTTTGGAAGCGAATGAATACGTTTCCTTAATTTGGACGTACCAACGCTGCTTTGGTTGGGCGGGCATTTTCTGTGACATGTCTCTACCTTAAACGCCGGATGGGTTTCGAGCCGCAATGGCTTGCTGGTAGAGCTTGCCAGCTCGGTAGGAAGACCTAACAAGCGGACCACTTAATACTCCGGCAAACCCAATTTCTTCGGCGACTTTTGCCAGTTCGACGAATTCCTCTGGGCGCACCCATCGCTCTACTGGATGATGGCGAAGTGATGGTCGTAAATACTGCGTGATGGTAATCAAGTCGCAACCAGCGGAATGTAAGTCCTGGAGAGCTTGGTGCACTTCCGAGATTTCTTCACCCATTCCTAGTATCAAATTACTTTTAGTTACTAAACCAAAGTCGCGCGCAGATGTTATTACCCCTAATGAGCGCTCATACCTAAAGCCGGGTCGGATCCGCTTAAAAATTCGGGGGACAGTTTCAATATTGTGGGCAAAGACTTCTGGCCGTGATTGAAAAACCACATCAAGTAGATCTGGCTTGCCATCAAAATCTGGTGCCAGCATTTCCACGCCACAACCAGGGACAACTTCATGGATTTGGCGAATAGTTTCCGCGTATAGCCAGGCGCCACCGTCGGGTAGATCATCGCGAGCAACACCAGTCACAGTCGCATAGCGAAGTTGCATGGACTTTACGGACTCGGCAACTCTGCGCGGCTCGTCGCGATCTAAGTCGACTGGTTTGCCGGTGTCGATCTGGCAGAAATCGCAACGGCGAGTGCACTGATCCCCCCCGATAAGAAACGTTGCTTCGCGATCTTCCCAACATTCAAAAATATTTGGACAGCCAGCTGATTGGCAAACGGTATGCAGACCCTTGGATTTAACAAGGTCTGCAATCTGTAAATACTCTGGTCCAGTTTTAAGTTTGGTTTTTATCCACTCGGGCTTTCGCTCAATTGGTATCAGCGAATTACGCGCTTCAATCCGAAGCAATTTTTGTCCAGTATGCGGCGCAGCATTTGCTTCCGGGGATTGCTCTGTCATTGGCGTCGTCACGTTACTGAGTCTAGTTGAGACGACTTCAACTGGCTCAGGGAGTAGCCAGGAGTCAAGGGTTCAAATACTCGAATTAGATTCTCAATTGCGCTGGCACGTACTTCACCAATTGTTATTTCCTTGTGAAGTTCTGCGGAAAGCGTTGTGACCCCGGCGTCAGAAATGCCGCACGGAACAATGCGATCAAACCATGACAGGTCGTTGTTGCAGTTCAATGCAAACCCATGCATGGTGACTCCTTGCGCAACTCGAATTCCGATTGCAGCAATTTTGCGATCCTGCACTTCATTCAAGACCCACACCCCGCTTCGTCCCTTTATTCGGGAAGTGGCTAAGTCGAAGTCGGCGCAAATTCCAATAATTACATCTTCCAGTCGACGAACATGGGAAACCACATCCATCGCACTTGGTAAATGCACTATCGGATAACCAACTAATTGACCGGGTCCGTGCCAAGTAATTTTGCCGCCGCGATCGACATCAATAACTGGTGTCCCATCAGTTGGCCTTTCAAAATTTTCAGTTCGCCGCCCTGCGGTATAGACCGGTGCATGCTCGAGCAAAATCACAGTGTCGGCGAGAGTCCCAGAAACAACGCCCGCATGAGTTACTCGCTGCTTATCCCAGCCCACTTGGTAATCAACGAGTTCTGACCCAAGAGTTGTGTCAACTATTGCGAGGGTCATGCTCTTAGCCTAAGACGTATTTCAGGAAGCCAATTGCCAATAATCCTTTCAGAGTCCCGAAAACCGTGGTCTTAAGTTCATGAATTAGACTGGGAATCTAAGCTCCCAAATGTAAAGGCCACCACAACTATGTCCGAATTAAAACATCGCCGGTCCACAAAAACTGAAAAAAAAGGGCGAGGCCTTCTCTGGGTAGCAATATCCGTAATCATTGCGTGGTTTGGAGTTAGCGCAGTTGCTGGGCCACTTTTTGGGCAGCTTTCCAGTGTTCAGCAAAATGACAATGCTGGTTTCTTGCCAACTTCTGCTGAGTCGACAAGGGCGTCCGAACTAGCGACAAAGTTCACTTCGCAGGATACTTCAGTGCTTCCTGCATTGGTTATCTTCATCGGATCTGCAGACCAAGCTGGACTTGCTGCCACCGGAGAGTTTGCCGCTGCAGTTTCTGGTGCCCCGATCGAGGGAACCGAGGCAGTGGTAGGCGACTACCTAGCTAATGGTGCGCAATTAATTCCAATTCCGTCCGAAGACGGCGAAGCCATTTTGATGTCTATCCCACTCGACAATGATGCGTTGGCGACGCCACTTGAAGGTGGCGAACCCGCGCTACCAGAAGTTGTTAAAGCTATTCGAATTCAGGCGGACCAGGTCGCAGGTTTTGAATCGCACGTAACTGGTATCGGTGGAATTTTGGCCGACCTGTTTGACAGTTTTGGTTCTATCGACACTGACTTGCTACGGACCACACTCATTGTTGTAGCGCTAATTTTGATCGCAGTTTATCGCTCGCCAGTTTTGTGGATAATTCCGTTGTTTTGCTCGGTCATAGCGCTATCCGTTGCAGGTGGCGTGGTTTACGTCCTTGCTAAGGAAGAAATCTTGAGTCTTGATGGGCAATCGCAAGGCATCCTCTCTGTTTTAGTTATTGGAGCAGCAACTGACTATGCCTTGCTCTTGATTGCTCGATATCGCGAAGAACTTCATCACTATGACAGCCGGGTTACTGCGATGATTGCTGCTTGGAAAGGCGTTGTGGAGCCGATCGCAGCTTCAGGCTTAACTGTAATATCAGGATTACTTGTCCTTGGTCTTTCTGATCTTGCTTCCGTTAGGTCTCTTGGCCCGGTAGCAGCTATCGGTGTGCTTGCAGCTCAATTGGTCATGCTGACTTTGCTGCCAGCGATCATGGTGCTTGCTGGGCGCTGGGTTTTCTGGCCTAAACGACCGCAGCATGATGATGTTGATGAAAATCTATCCGGAATTTGGTCGAAGGTTGCAGGCCTAGTGGGGCGCAAGCCGCGCCAAACTTGGCTAATTACTGGAGCGTTCTTGTTGATAGCCATGTCATTTGCTACGCAACTAAAATCTTCCGGCCTAGCGCAAACTGATGCCTTCACCGGCAATCCAGACTCAGTTGTTGGACTAGAAAAATTATCTGAGCACTTCCCCGCTGGCTCAGGTGATCCAACCATAGTTATCGGTCCAGAGGCTGATAAAGATGCGATGATTTCAGCACTGCGCACTGCCCCGGGTGTTGTTGATGTCAAGCAGACAACGACACCATTTATTCCTGGCGGGCCTGAGCCAACACCA
>JASJMK010000014.1:0-10544 GCA_037619625.1 Actinomycetes bacterium | reverse complement strand
ATCCCAATTTATTTCCATCAGTGGTCTTCTCCCTTTCGATAAGGAACTCCATCAGCAGCGGGCGGCCGCAAATTTTGAGATGCAGTAGCTAGCACCAACAAAGTTGTGATGTAAGGAGCAACTTGGGCAACTTCTGGTGGGAAGGAAGTCGCTGAGAAGTAGGCTCCAATCATTACTGAGCCAAGTAACAAGAATCCAATAGCAGTGTTCCGCCTGGAACTTCGCAGCATCCAAGCACCAATTGCGAATAAAATAATCGCGGCAAGCAAAATTAATCCCTTAACGTTTTGATTTCCGGTATCAATTAGCCGCAAAGTATCAATGTAGCCAAACATTACGGCGCCAGCCGCTGTGCCACCGGGACGCCAGTCACCGAAAATCATCGTTGCTAAACCAATGTAACCACGACCAGCAGTATTTCCACTTCGGTAAATAGTCGATGCGATTGAAAGATAGGCGCCACCAAGACCAGCGAGCATTCCGGAGAACACAACTGCAGCGTATTTGTATTGAACTACTTTCACGCCAAGTGAATCAGCAGCCCATGGATTTTCACCCGCACTGCGCAACCGAAGACCAAAAGCAGTCTTCCAAAGCAAATAACTTGTCATTATGAAAAGCAAAAGCGTAATGATGGTTAAGAGCGACATGTTATAGAACAAGCCTGCAACTAAACCTGCTAAGTCACTGACGAAGAAGATCCCTTTTTCATGCAGTGAACTTAGTGGCTCAACAATTGAATCCAAGGTAAAAACTGGAATCTCACCTTTGATCGGTGGTGATTGTGCTTGACCACCACCTGGCGCATTAGTAAAGAGCAGAATAGCTAGGAACTTAGTTGTGCCCAGCGCCAATAAGTTGATGGCAGTACCCGCAATAATTTGGTCCACACCGAAAGTCACTGCGGCAACGGCAAGTAGCAAGCCACCGATCGCGCCAAAAATTATTCCGGCTAGTACCCCAGCCCAAGCGCCCCATTGCCAACCAGCCCAACCAGCACCAAAAGTGCCAAGGATCATCATGCCTTCCAGGCCAATGTTGATAACTCCAGCACGCTCTGCCCAGATTCCAGCAAGACCGGCAAGTGCGATTGGTGAAGCAAATACCAGCGCTTGCGCAATTGTTACTGTTCCAGTTAAGTCGCCGTTACCTGTAATGGTACGAGTAATTGAAAGCATGGTTATTGCAGTAAAAGCGGCTCCAATAAAACGACGCGATTTTAAGTAAGTCATGCTGACACCTCCTGTTTGGCAAGTGCGCGAGCAACACTTCGTTGTTCACTCTTAACTTGATTTCGCCGCACGACTTCGTAGGAGATAACTACGACAATCACGATTAGTCCTTGCATGATTGTGGAAATTTCTCGAGGCACACCTTCCAAAACTAATTGCCCACTTGAAACATCTAGAAATGCCACAAAAATTGCTCCAACTGCAATTCCAAGAGGATTGTTACGACCTAATAATGCAATCGCAATACCTATGAAGCCCCACTCAGTTGGGAATTGCAGATTGTAGGAACCAGTTTGGCCAAGTAAATATGGAAGACCAACTAATCCAGCTATCGCGCCAGAGAGCAACATTGTGGTGACAATCATTCGAGTAGATTGCACGCCACTTGTTCGGGCGGCTGATGCCGACTTACCTGTTGCGCGTAGATCGAAACCAAATCGGGTTCGGTTTAGTAAAAACCAATATCCAACACCGACGAAAATAGAGATTATTAAGAATCCGTATACTTTCGTGTCCGGATCAATAAATGCGTTACCACGCAACATTCCAGATTCCGGAATGAACTTAGTACCACGTATGTTTACGCTGGTTTCGGTGCCGATATCTGTTCGAACGATTAAGTAACTAATAATTCCAACCGCAACGAAGTTCAACATAATTGTCGAAATTACTTCACTGACACCGCGCGCAACTTTAAGCCAGGCAGCAATTCCAGCCCAGGCTGCGCCAACCAACATGGCAGTCAAGATCGTCACAGTTATCGATATCGCTTTTGGAAGCTGCAAGTTGCTAGCAACTACGGCAGCGGCTAACGAACCCAAAATATATTGACCATTCACACCAATGTTGAAAAGATTCATTTTGAATCCAATGGAAACAGCTAAAGCACTCAAGAAATAAACAGTGGCCAAGTTAAGCATCAGAGTCATGGCGCGCGGTGAAGTTCCGTAATTCCACATTGAAGAAAAAATCACTGTGACGCTTGCACCAATAGAAATCAAAATTACGGCAGTTGCTGCAAGAGATACGCCCAGCCCAATTGCTGGCGCAATCAAGCTGGTTGCGAGGCGACGAAGATTCATTAGGCAGCTCTCCCAGCCCCGGTCATTGCAGTACCCAGCTCTTGTGGAGTAACAGTTGCCGGATCAGCGTCTGCTACAAATTTACCTCTGAGCAAAACTTTGATGGAATCACTCAAGCCAATGAGCTCATCAAGATCTGCAGAAATTAATAATACGGCGAGGCCAGCTTGGCGGGCATTACGGATGTGATCCCAGATTGCGGCTTGCGCGCCAACATCTACGCCACGGGTTGGGTGTGCGGCAATCAATAGTTTTGGATCATCAGACATTTCTCGACCAACAATTAGTTTCTGTTGGTTGCCACCAGAAAGGGCGCTTGCATTTACATCAATGCTGGGAGTTCGCACATCATATTCGGCCACAATGCGCTTGGTGTCAGCTTTTGCGCCGCGCGGATTCAACAAAAAACCTTTTGCATTCGGCGCTTTAGTTTGATGTCCAAGCATTCTGTTTTCCCAAAGTGGTGCTCCAAGTAAAAGGGCCTGTCGTTGGCGATCTTCTGGAATGAAACCAATTCCAAGATCGCGCCGATGACGCGTGGATTTTTTACTAATGTCTTCATCCTGAAACATCACTTTTCCAGTAGCAGATTCGATGCCCATTAAGGCGTTTAGAATTTCGGCTTGGCCATTTCCTTCCACGCCAGCAATTCCTAAAATTTCGCCAGCGCGAATTTTAAATGAGACACCATCAACGATTGCTTTACCACCAGCTGCAATAACACTGAGATTTTCAACGGTAAGCACAACTTTTTCTTGAATAGTGTTACCAACAGATTGGGGAGTTGGTAATTCATTGCCAACCATCATCTCGGCAAGGACGCGCGCCGAGACATTTTCGGTATGAGGATTTACGCTGCCAACAGTTGTGCCCTGGCGAATGACTGTTATTTCATCAGCTATAGAAAGTACCTCATCGAGTTTATGGCTGATGAAAATAACGGTGAATCCTTGCTTCTTTAAATCGCGAAGCGTATTAAATAATTCTTCTACTTCATGTGGGACGAGTACTGCAGTGGGTTCATCAAGGATCAATATATGTGCGCCACGATATAGGACTTTAAGAATCTCAATACGTTGCCGATCCCCAACTCCAAGTTCACTAACTAAAACATCTGGATTCACTGCTAAGCCATTTTCAGCAGCTATGTCTGAAATGAGTTTGCGAGCTTTTACAAAATCTAATTTGCCACCTGATTTTGGTTCGCTTCCCAAAATAATATTTTCCAAAACAGTGAAATTATCTGCCAGCATGAAATGTTGATGCACCATGCCGATACCTGCAGTAATTGCGTCAGATGGAGAATTAAAAACTAGCGACTTACCATTAATTGAAATAATTCCTTCGTCAGCTTTTTGCATACCGTAAAGAATTTTCATCAAAGTTGATTTGCCTGCACCATTTTCACCGACGATTGCATGAACAGTTCCAGAGGCAACTTTTAGATTTATGTCGCTATTTGCGATTACTCCAGGAAAGCGTTTCCAGATTCCTTTTAGCTCTACCGCTGCTGAATTTTCGCTCATGTCTTGAGACCAGGCCCTTCAAGTGATGCATTTGTCTTAACCAAACTTACGACTAACGTGAATAAAAAGTGAGGCTCGGGTGGAAATTAATCCACCCGAGCCCCAATCTGTTTAGTTGTTATTCAACTGTGGTGCCAACAACAACTTCACCGGATGCGATTTTCGCAGCAGCAGCGTCAGCGGCAGCAGCGTATTCAGCAACGGCAGAGTTAGAGCTGGAGTAACCAACGCCTTCTTTGCTTAGGTCAAAGGCCTGGATTCCAACTAGTGGAGCGCCATTAACCACGGCAGCGATTACGTCGTATACAGCTACGTCAACGCGCTTCAACATGGATGTCAAAATGAAATCCTTGTATTCAGCAAGTGCTGGCACGGTGTACTGATCGGAGTCAACGCCGATTGCCCAGTAACCTTCGCCTGCGGCCTGAACGGACTGGAACATTCCAAGACCGGAGCCACCTGCAGCTGCATAGATAACATCTGCGCCATTAGCGATCATGCCGTCAGTTGCAGTCTTTGCCTTTTCAGGCACGTTCCATGCAGTGTTATCACCAGCAGGGCCCATGTACTTGGAATCGATGATGATGTCAGCGTTTACTGAACGAGCACCTTCGTTGTATCCAGCTTCAAAAGCCTTGATTAGATCAATTTCCATACCACCGATGAAGCCAATGTGACCTGACTTGGATGCGGAGGCTGCAATTACACCTGTTAGGTATGAACCCTGCTCTGCAGCAAAGATCAATGATCCAACGTTTGGTGATTCCACAACTGAGTCAACAATTGCGAATGTTGTTGCTGGGAACTTTGGAGCCACTGCAGCAAGTGCAGCGCTGTATGCGAATCCAACAGCGATGACTGGGTTGTATCCACCATCAGCTAGAAGAGTCAAAAGTTCTTCGCGAGCCGCATCTGTTGCGCCAGCGCCTGAGTTAACTTCCTTGATTTCAACACCAAGATCAGCTTGTGCCTTTGATAGGCCAGCAAATGCAGCGTCGTTGAACGATCCGTCACCCTTGCCGTCTTGGTCATATGCCATTCCAACTTTGACAGTTGGAGCTGCAGCCTCTGTTGGCGCTGCACTTTCAGCTGTATCGCCACTTGATCCACATGCTGCCAGCGCTAATGACGCTACAGCTAGGACGGAGGCAAGTTTTACACCCTTCAACACGGAGGGCTCCTCTCATTTCGACGATGCGACATTCGCATCACCAAGAAAAGTGTACTTTGTAGGGATTTTCAAGGAGCATTGACCACCCAGTAACCCAAAAGCGTGACATATCCGTGATGAACAAGACTAGACATCTACCACATCCGTCCCACCTGCAACAAAGTCAACTCCGCCCCATGAAATTCAGGTTGAGCCAGTTAATGTTGGCACGTGCGTACATTAATTACTGATCACCCTTTGATAGCTCACAAGTTAACTGCGCTTCGAGATGAGCAAACCGATTCCCCAACTTTTCGCCGGTTAGCCGATGAGTTAGTAACGCTTTTGGCGTACGAAGCCACTCGAAATATTCGCGTTGAGCCAGTAACAGTGCAAACGCCAGTAGCCCCCGCGAAAGGGGTTCGGCTCAGCGCACCTACTCCAGTTGTAATTCCAATTCTGCGTGCGGGCCTTGGAATGTTAGATGGTATGACGCGCATGTTACCAACTTCCGAAGTTGGCTTCTTAGGCATGGTTCGCGATCACGACACATTGCAACCATCTACTTACGCTGATCGAATTCCCGGCGACTTAAAAGGACGCCAAGTATTTTTACTTGACCCAATGCTGGCAACGGGCGGAACTTTAATTGCGGCAATCGAATTGATGTTGGAACGCGGGGCGAACCAAATCACAGCGATCTGTTTATTGTCTGCGCCAGAAGGTATCGCTGCGCTTGAAAAATCACTTGAAGGTCGCGATGTTGACGTGCTACTTGTAACTGCAGTTGTAGACGAGAAGTTAAACGAAAAGGGTTACATAGTCCCAGGCTTGGGCGATGCTGGCGACCGCTTATTTGGCGTGGTCTAGTTTTTCTCCTGGGATCTAGTACCGGCTTTCCAGTAACTGGTAGCTAAAGCAAAACTGCGGTTAATTCACAATCGCGAGAGAATAAGAGCGTGAGCGAAATCCAAACTGATGTGCTGGTAGTTGGCGCGGGACCTGCTGGTTCTGCTGCTGCAACTTACGCAGCTCGCGGTGGTCGGCAAGTAACGCTAATTGATTCGGCAACTTTTCCGCGCGACAAACCATGCGGTGATGGTCTAACTCCCAGAGCTATTGCGGAATTAAATGCAATTGGATTAGGGGATTGGTTATCAGGTCGCGCACGTAATTCAGGACTTCGCGCCGCTGGATTTGGTCAAGAATTATTGCTTCCTTGGCCAGGTGGTTCGCTGCCTGATTACGGCGGCGCAGCTCCACGACTTGAACTTGATGAACAAATTATGTGGATTGCTAAAGCTGCTGGCGCAAAAGTTTTAGAAGGTCACACCGCAACTGATGTTGTACTTGATGGCGGCGCAATCAAATCAGTAATTGTAAAAACAGATTCAGGCATTGTCACCATTCATGCAAACTCCGTGATTATCGCCGACGGTGCACGTTCCCAACTTGGGCGCAAGCTTGGGCGCGAATGGCATCGTGATACGGCCTATGGTGTTGCAGCACGTGGCTATATAAAGAGTGAGCGTCACGACGATCCATGGATTTCATCCCACTTGGAATTGCGCGGCGACAAAAATGAAATTCTTTCTGGTTACGGTTGGATCTTCCCACTTGCAAATGGCGAAGTAAATGTTGGAGTTGGCACACTTGCCACACATAAACGACCTGCTGAGGTAAACCTTCGCGCATTAATGAATACCTATGCAGATCAACAACGCGAAGACTGGAAACTTTCGGGCGACATTCGTTTGCCGTGGTCCTTCTTGTTACCAATGGGCGGCGCAGTTTCTGGAATTGCTGGAAAGAATTTCATGTTTATTGGCGACGCAGCAGGTTGCGTAAATCCACTTAACGGTGAAGGCATTGATTACGGATTAGAAACTGGTCGACTTGCCGCAGAGATGTTAGATACTGAAACTGATTTTTCTGTGGCCTGGCCAGCGCAGTTACGTTCTCATTACGGCCTAGCGTTTTCAATTGCTCGAAGGCTGGCTGGATTGTTAACTGTTCCAGGGCTGTTGCCAGTTGCTGGGCCGGTTGGGATGCGCTCAAAAACAATTATGAAACTAGCGCTTCGCGTTATGGGCAACTTAGTAACGGATGAGGACAGTGACTCGCTAGCTAGAGTCTGGCGAACTGCTGGTCGCTTATCAATGAAGTTTGATGACCGTGTGCCATTCCCAGCAGCGGATGTGCGGGTTTAGCTCGTAGTGGTGAGCAAATGTCGTTTTTGCGGAAAAAACCTGCAGCCGCCTTCGATCCAAAGAAACCCAAACTGGGGTGTTACCCAGTGGGAGAACGAAACATATTGCAAGGGGTGCCTTGATCCAGAACTTCCAACTTGTCCTTTTTGTTTACACGCGATCAGTGATGAAGCGACAAAGTGTTCTTATTGCGGCAGTCACATAGAACAAGTCCTTGAACCAGATTTAAATTAGATTTTGAATAGACACTAGACGTTCTGCCGTTTAATGAAATGATGTAAAGAGTCAAGGCTGCAAGTCAATCTCTATGCGTTTAGAAGAGCCCCGAATTAGTTCGGGGCTCTTCTCTTTGGCGGAGACGAGAGGAGCCATCGCTTGCTGGCGCAAGCTCTTCCCAAATCCTCGCAGCTCTTCGCAACAAAAAAGGCCCCACCCAAAAGGGTGGAGCCATTTTTTGGCGGAGACGAGAGGATTTGAACCTCCGAAGGATTTGACTCCTTACCTCATTAGCAGTGAGGCGCACTCGACCGGACTATGCGACGTCTCCTTGAACCTTTAGATTAACGGGTTTAAGGGGGATTGGCGAAAATCCGAGTTTGTGCCAATCGCACCAGCCCGCAAGGATTGGGTCATGTCTAAATTCGGTGTTTCCTCTTCCGTTGCCAACCTCAAGCGCGTCGCAGTTCGAACCCCAACTCGCGATGCTGATTATCAAGGTGCGCATTGGCTCGGAGCACCAGAAGAGTTAGATCTGGACGCACTGCAAGTAGATCACGCTGCTTTCGTCGAACTCCTAAGGGAACTTGGCTGCGAAGTTGATGTGCTGCCAGAAGCACCGGGACTTGCTGATGCTTGCTTTGTTTATGATCCAGCTTTCACAACTCCTTCTGGAGTGATTCAACTACAAGGCGCAAAAGAAGCCCGCGTTAAAGAGCCCGCCTTACTTGCTGGTGACATAAACGCGCTGGGTATGCCAACTGTTGGAGTATTAATTGGCGATGCCACAGCAGATGCTGGCGACATGTTTTGGCTAGACGATAGGACAGTTGCTATTGGTCGTACTTATCGAACCAATGAAGCGGGTGAAAAACAACTACGCGATATTTTTGCTGACGAAGGTATCGACGTTAAAACTTTTCACATGCCACATGCGATGGGCCCGGAATACTGCCTGCACTTGATGAGTGTGATCTCGCCCATTCGTGATGACTTAGCTGTTGTTTATGAGCGTGAAGCGCCAATTACTTTGTTGCAGGAACTTGCAAAGCGTGGAATCAAAACTGTTTCGGTGCCAGAGGAAGAATATATGTCACTTGCTTGCAATGTATTAGCAGTGCGTCCAGGTGTTGCAGTCATGCCATCGGGTAATCCAATTACCGCCCAGCGCTTACGTGACGCCGGAGTTGAAGTTCACACATACAAAGCAGATGTAATAAATCGCGGCGAAGGCGGACCGACTTGTTTGACTCGTCCGTTGTGGCGCGAAGACTAAAGCGCTGCGCACGAAAACTTTTAAAGTCAAAGCTCAGGAGCGGGAATCGTACAAAAACGGTTTTCCAATCGCAAGATAATGGAAAACCGAACATGACCTGGGGATGAAGCGGATGGCCTTTGGCGTAAAACGTTTTTGTAGGAGCGCTGACTACGCACAGTTGCGGCGAGGGAGGGAACCGTCCAAATTTTCAAATCGATTCGATTTGGAAAATTTCTCCTCCCAAATCCGAGGGAGGGAACCGTCGCTTGCTCGCGCAAGCTCCTCCCAAATCCCTCATTCCTCGTCGCAAATAAAAGTGCTAGCCCCGCACGGGGGCTAGCACTTTTACTGCGGCGAGGGAGGGATTTGAACCCCCGGAGGCTTTTACACCTCAGACGCTTTCAAGGCGCCCGCATTCGGCCGCTCTGCCACCTCGCCAAATCGTTTTAAAAACGATCAAACGTAAGGTTACGCGAGAATTGAACTGTAGTGAAACTCGCTTAATGGCGTAGGCTTTTGTTACTAGCAATTCGCTAAAAGGAGCAAAACTGATGGCAAAACAGGTTCGCCAAATCACGCCACCAGCAATTCGAATTTGGCTGGTCGGAATCGGCGCTACTTCGCTGGCTTCGGGCGCCAACGCTGGTTGGTTGTGGCTATGTACCAATGTTTTTAACTTGACGGTTTCGGTGCCTGCGGGACTCCAAAGCACGACTTATGTTGAAGCCACATTATTGCGAATCGCCCTTGCCACAGCAATCGCTGGATTAATCGCTACGGTTATCGCTGTAGTACTTAGCAAGTTGCTTATCGGACCACGTATTTGGTTTTTAATAAGTGGTTTAGCAGTTGGCCTTTCCTCTATTTATGGCGCAGTCACATTGCCAGATATCTCTATTGCTTCGAAGTTTTCCCTAAGTGTTATGCACATTCTTGCAACATTTCTGATCGTGCTGCCAATTGCTGAGGCACTTAAAATTCGTGAATCTGATTTACATCGTGCTGATCTTAAATATCACGAACACTTTGACAATAAAGATTCCACCGATGGCGGAATCGTCACCGCATCAATCGCTGGCACACAACCTGGGAATGACGTTGCTGAAAATATGAATCAGACACAAGTCATCCCACTAGATTCCGCAGACGGTGGAACTTCTAGTTCAGAATAAACTCACTAGCAATTCGACGAGCCAAATAAGGTGAAAACTCGCCAGCATACTTTTTGTGGAGTTCTGGCAGTTGCCAGTCCTTGCCAGTCACGATCCCACGACAAGATTTAGTGCCGCAGCCACAAGTGAATTCGTCATAGTCTGAGTCATCGCAAGTTGCGTAGTCAAAAGTTAATTCTTCGCCGACTGCAATGTCGCGGCGAGCTTTTAAAACAGTTGCGCCACTGAGGCTGCAACTTGGTTCACAGGAATGGTTAAAACAATCGCCAGGTTCACGGTGCTCTTGCGAGACTAGATACTGATCATCATCAACTTGGATAGCGCGATGTTGGCGCTCAATTTCTAAAGTAGCTAAGACTGAACGGGGTATTGACCAACCGCCGAAACTACCTACGGTTTCGCCAGCGCTTATCGGCTCGATTGCAAAACTCCCCCAGCCCTTATCTCCAGCTGCGTGGGCTTGCGCCTTGGGAGTCAACCAATTCATTTCCAATGAAGTACCTCTTATTCCGGTGTCCAGAGTCAGATCAAAAACAGTTCAAATGCAGAACTGATGCTATCTGGAAATGTTGGCTAGGTACTAAATCCCAGATGAATTTTTGTCGCATCGATCGCACAGGTGTTCCTCTAGGCTTAAGCCATGATCGATTTAGCCGTTTTGCGCCAAGACCCAGATGCTCTGAAGAAATCTCAGGCTG
>JASJMK010000013.1:0-6958 GCA_037619625.1 Actinomycetes bacterium | reverse complement strand
TTACCCGAGTCACTTGGTGGACGCGGCCTTGGGCGCGAAGACATGATTTATGTGGAAGAGCATGTTTATGGATATGGCGTTGACCTTAATCCTGCGCTGCTGTCCTGGTCCGAGGGTGCAACTCCTCGTTTACTAAAAGCTCACCCGCATCAAAAAGAACAGTTCACTGATCCCCTGGTCAAGGGCTTAAAGACAAGTCTGCATGGCGTCACTGAAACTGGCGCAGGCTCAAATCTTTACGACATGAAAACAAATGCGGTTCGCAAAGGTTCCGACTGGGTACTAAATGGAACAAAGGCATACATCACGAATTATTTTGACGCCGATGTTGCCCAAGTACTTGCCATCACAAATCCTGGCGGCGGACGGCAATCATTTACTTACTTCATGTTTGACACTAAAGAATATTTAGGAAAGGGTTATGAAATTGGTCAGCTTTACCAAACTATGTTTGGCGATGGCTACACCGGCGAAATTCACTTTAAAGACATGGTTCTGCCAGAAAGCGCAGTCTTAGGCGAAGTAAATGGCGGATTTGATATCGCAGTCATGTCGTTTAATTACACCAGAATGCGCCGCGCTGGCATGTGTTCCGGCTGGTCCAAGTACTTAATCGAGAAGACTTTGGAGCGAGTAAAGACTCGCGTAGTTGGCGGTGAACCACTTGGCGCCAAGCAGGGCATCCAGTGGATGATTGCTGACATGTACTTAGATTGGCAGCAGACCCGATCGCTTTCACTCGATGTCGCTCGCGCCATTGACACCCCTGGACCTTGGTGGAACTTACCTCGACCAAGTGATGAGGTGCGACGAATTTGCTCCCTAAAATTAAGTAACGATGAGTCGTTCTACCGAGTGGCTGACCGAGCGCTTCAAATTCATGGGGGACTCGGAGTGCTTAGAGATACTGACATCAACAAGTTGTTCCAAATCGCCCGAAATCTCCGGATTCCTGGTGGTACCGACGAAGTACAGCGCACAACTATCGCCGAAACTCTCGGCTTACGATTCAACTAGGAGTGGTAATGAGTAATTCGCAAACGTTAGCGCAAGTAATTGGCGATTGGGCTTCCGAGGTAAAAATCTCCGATGTTCCTTCACATGTACAAGAGCAGGCACTGCTAAATATTCTGGACGCAGTTGGAATTGCATTTGCCTCAACGAACTACGATTTTGCGACTAAGAGTATTGCCGCATCCGTAGCCCTTGGAAGTGGTCCGCGCGGTGCAATAGCCTGCGCTGAGCGCTTCACAGTTCGGGATCAAGCCATGCTAAACGGCATCTTGATTCATGGCCTAGATTTTGATGACACCCATGTGCCTGGAGTTATCCATGCCACCGCCAGCGCAGTGCCAACTGCAATGGCGATTGCTGATGATCGGGAATTAAGCGGTAATGATCTAGTTTTGGGCTTCCTGGTTGCCTTAGAAATTGGTGCGCGCGTTGGCACTGCTGCTAACGGTGGTTTTCATGCCCAAGGTTTTCATCCAACTGGACTAGCTGGCGCTTTTGGCGCTGCTACTGCAGCTGCAAAAATGATCGGGCTTGATTCGCATGGGATAGCAAGCGCCCAAGGAATTGTAGGTTCACTTGCTTCAGGCTCGATGGAATTCCTAGAAACAGGAGCTTGGACTAAGCGCCTGCATCCAGGTTGGGCTGCAGTGTGTGGAATTACTTCTGCCGAACTTGCAAAAGCCAAATTCGAAGCACCGCTGGCGATCTATGAAGGACGATTTGGATTATTTAATACCCACACTCCAGCTGGACATAACACTGATATTTCTGCAGTAACTGCCGATCTAGGCTCAGTCTGGGAATTGCTGAAAGTTGCGATCAAACCTTACGCTGCTTGTCACTTCACCCACGCCTGTATTGATATCGCAATCGAATTGGTAACTGAGAATAATTTACAAGCCTCTGATATCGAATCAGTGTTAACGATTATTCCAGCCCAAGTTGTGCCGGTAGTTTCGGAACCAGCAAAGTCCAAGCTAACCCCGCGCAGCGATTACGACGCAAAATTCTCTCTGCCATTTATAGTTGCGACCGCTATTGCAAAACGGCGCTTCACTTTGGCCGACTTAGCTGATGAATGTTTAGTCGATCCAGAGCTACTTGAACTTGCAGCTAAAGTTTCTTACCAGAATGACCCGAACCCAACTTTTCCAAAATACTTTCATGGCGAAGTGGTCATTAAGACAAAGGACGGTCGCACTTTCACTAAGCGTGAGGATGTTAATCGCGGCGCCGATGAACGGCCGCTTTCGGCCGGTGAAGTCGAAGCTAAGTTCCGAGACAACATGGAACTTGTTGCTGACAATAATGTTGCAGACCGAGTTTTCAACGCCGTAATGTCACTTCCAAATACGAAAAATTCTCGAGACTTCGTCGAGGCTCTTCGACTGCAATGACAATTGATCTAACAGCGGAGAACTTACGTGCCTTAACTTCTTGTGGTGGCTGTGCGGCTAAGGCCGATAGTGCGCTTCTGAAGTCATTGCGCGTTGCTGCTGTTGGCTGTGAACATTCCGACACCATTATCGGCTTAGCCCAGCCCGATGACGCAGCTGTTGTTGAGATTAACGAAACTACCTCGCTCATTACAACTGTTGACTTTTTCCCACCAGTGGTCAGCAATGCTTTTGATTACGGCTACGTGAGCGCACTCAATGCGCTCTCGGACATATATGCAATGGGCGGTACCCCAAGAACTGCATTACTTATTTGTGGTTTCCCTAGCGATATGTCCGAGACAGACATGGTTGCGTGTGTCACTGGAGCTAAAGCGGCCTGTGTTGAATCAGATGTAGAAATTGTTGGCGGTCACACAGTTCGGGTAAGCGAAGCTGTTTTTGGACTTGCAGCAACGGGCTACGTTCATCCCAAAGCGATCTGGCGCAAATCTGGGATGCGACCTGGGGACGTCCTGATGCTTTCAAAACCACTGGGTACTGGGGTTTTACTGGCCACGCGGGAGTTAGTTGATGAGCATGCTGCCCTAACTCAAATGCGAATTTCTAATAAAGCAGCGCGCGACGTCTTGGCAACATGTGGCGACAAAGTTCACGCAGTTACTGACGTAACCGGGTTCGGTCTGATCGGTCACATATCCGAAATGCTCGGCGGGCAAGATTTGGACGTTCACTTATCTTTGTCCAAAATTGCTGTGCTTCCAGAAGCAATGGACCTTTTTGAAGCTGGAATACGTACTTCAGCGGACGTACGGAATCGATTTTCAAGTGATTTAGCTACCAGTGGACTATCTGGGCATTTCTCGGAAGCTGCGTTATTTGATCCACAAACAAATGGTGGACTACTTGCAAGCGTCTCCCCTGGCTTGCAACAGGAACTCGAAAATCAAGGATTTTTTACAGTCGGTAAAATTTTGACTGGCTCTTGCGTAGTGCACGTCGCAATAAATGAATTTTGCAATATCTAGTCATCAAACAAGAAGGATAAAAAATGCCACTTCCACTGTCGGGGATCACCATACTTTCGCTCGAGCAATTTGGTGCTGGCCCCTTTGGCACAGTTCACCTTGCTGACTTAGGTGCACGCGTAATTAAGATTGAAGATCCAAACTCTGGTGGCGATGTGGGCAGGTATGTGCCACCTTATGCACATGAAGAGGATTCACTTTTTTTCGAGGCTTTTAATCGGAATAAGGAATCAATATCACTTGATTTATCCAGCCCCAGTGGTCGAGCTACGTTTGAAGACTTGGTAAAACAAAGCGACGCGGTTTACTCGAATTTGCGCGGCGATGTTCCTGCCAAACTGAAAATTACTTACGAAGACCTTAAGCACTTGAATCCAGCCATAGTGTGTTGTTCCTTGAGTGGCTTTGGCATGACAGGTCCTAGATCCAAGGAACCTGGGTATGACTACATGTTGCAAGGACTTGCAGGGTGGATGTCACTCACGGGTGAGCCAGATGGTCCACCAACCAAGAGTGGTCTTTCACTTGTTGATTTCTCTGGCGGATTCGTTGCCGCCCTGGCTTTAATTAGTGGTATCCACGCTTCTCGCCGTGATGGCGTTGGTATGGACTGCGATGTTTCGCTTTATGACACTGCACTTTCCATGACGAGCTACATCGGTGCTTGGCATTTGTCTGGCGGCCACGAGCCGATTCGACATTCCCACTCGGCGCATCCATCACTAGTTCCATTTCAAGTTTTTCAAACAACGGACTACTGGATTGTTATCGGCTGCGCTAAGGAAAAGTTTTACGAGCGTCTCTGCCAAGTAATTGGCCGTCCTGACCTGGCTACCAACCCGGACTTCATCAACTTTGCTAAGCGTTACGAAAACCGAGATGCATTGGTAAGTCAACTCGATGACATCTTTAAAACTCGAACCACAAGCGAGTGGCTTGCTGATCTGGTACCTGCGGGTGTTCCTTGTTCCCCAGTAAATACCATCGAGCAAGCATTCCAAGAGGAGCACACGATTGCTCGAGAGATGATTGCGCATAGTGAGCACGAATACTTTGGCAAACTCCGCACGCCAGCATCGCCAGTCAATGTTGGGCCAAAGCGAACAGAGTACGCGCGGGCTCCCAAGCGCGGCGAGCACACGGTTTCAGTGCTTAAAGATTTGCTTGATCTCACGCCAGAACAAATCGCAGCCCTAAAAGCCTCTGGTGCATTTGGATCAACTGATGACTGAATGGAATGGTCCGGCCTACGACGCCCTGCCGTTACCCCACCAAGAATGGGGTAAGCGAACTATTGCCGCATTAAATCTGCAGCCATCGCAAACTTTGCTTGATGCAGGTTGTGGAACTGGCAGAGATGCCCAAGTCGCTCTCGAAACCCTATCTTCTGGCAAGTTAATTTGCGTAGATCAAAGCAAGACCATGCTGGATCAATGTCGCACCGCGATCGGCTCAGATCCTCGAGTCACTATTACCCAAGGTGACTTAGATAGTCCACTTCCGGTGGAGCCAAATAGCATCGACGCCATCATGTCCGTTGCAGCGCTGCACTGGCTATCTGATCACAAAAATGTCTGGCGGAATTTCTTCACTGCCCTTAAGTCAGGTGGCAGGCTAGCAACAGATGCTGGTGGTTTTGGAAATCTGGAGCAAACTCTAAATTTAGCTATGGAATTATTCCCAGAAACAAGTTTTCCAAGTTGGTACTACGCCAACATAGAAGACACCACTTCATTATTGATCGAAGCTGGATTCAGCAACTGTGAAGTCGTGCTGCGGCCGCACCCAACAGTTTTGCCGAGCTATGAGACCCTAGTTACTTACTTGCAAACTCTGGTATTTCGGGATTGGCCCATGGCTCAAATTGAAACTCTGGCAACAGCCATGACAAACAACACTCTGGATTATGTTCGCCTGGAAGTACGAGCTACCAAACCTTGACCGATGACCGTCACAAGCCCAAATGAACTCAAATTCTTGGGCGATTAGAATTCTGCGCCGGTTTTTGGAGTCAGTGAGGTATCAGTTAGCGAGTTTTGTCAGGCTGTAGTTCAATGCCAATAATTCGTACGCCATTAACATCTAGCAAGCTCTGATCCATATTTAATAACGCATGCTTAAAGCGATCAACATCTGCCACATTTCCCTTATTGCGGGTGCGAACATCAAGCTCGATTGTCACTCGTAAGTCTTGCGCTTTACCAAGTGTGACCCCAGCAGCTTTAGCCATCTTTTCGGCAACCAAGGCAGTGATCTCGCCCCGAGCAACCATGCCAGCTAAGTTCGCAGACAGTTCAGTCTTCCACTTGTCAGCATCCTTAGGGCCTAAGTAGACCGGTTCGTTGTTACCAACATAATGCGGACGCCAAACAAAGAATGAACTTAGTTCACCCGTTGGGATTAAGTTGAACTCTCGCTCTACCTTCACAACACGTGGACCTGGATATGGCCTGGCAGTGTTTTGCATACCAACTGTGTGTGGGAACCAGCGATACTCGCGCTTCACGAACCCAACAGTGTGCGGACTCCAAACAAAAGTTGCTTCTTGCTTTTCGTATTGCACCGCTGGCTTTGCTGGCTCAGGCCATTGGATATGCGTCTTGAAACCTACTTTGTGCGGTGACCAGGTGTAATTGCGGGTCACATGCAGATATGGCCCCTTGAGTCCGTTCATGTGAGGCCGCCATACGAAGCCACGCTTAATTCCGCCACCCTTACGAGTTCCCAAGTAGCTAAGTTCCACAATCTTTTCTGGCGTTAATTCTCGGCCGGCTAACTCTGCTACGACCTTGCCATCAGCAAAAATTAGGACTCGGTTACAAATATTTGCCAGGTCCTCATGCTCAGCTGATGCCACAATCACTCCCGCACCAGCGCGCGCCGCATCAGCAATCTTGCCGAAAATTGCAGCCTTGCTTCCAACGTCCACACCTTGGGTTGGCTCATGCAGTAGCAATACATCTGGCTTGATTTGAATCCACTTTGCCAGAAGTGCTTTTTGCTGGTTACCGCCCGAGAGTTTACGAAGTTCAATTCCTGGAACTGGTGGATTCACATCAAAGCGGCGCAGTAGCTCGCCCACATCTTTCTTTAGTTTATTTCGGCGCAATAATCCCGCCTTAAAGTACTTACTTAAAACTGGCATGCCAACGTTGTCGGTCAAAGTTGCCAGCAGTACGCCGCTGGCTCCAGTGCGATCTCCAGGTAAGAGTGCGACGCCTTGGCTCACTGCTTTACGTGGGCTCAAGTCTTCTTTTTCATACTTTTTATTTTTTATGGTGATGGTTCCATCAGAATGTTCCAACGCGCCAAACAATGCGTATGGAACTTGATCGTGCCCAGCACCCATAAGCCCAGTCATTCCTAACACTTCACCACGGCGAAGCGTGATGTTTAGTTTTGGAATACCTCCTGCTGCCATATTTTTCGTCGAAAGCACAACTTCTTTGGAAGGCGTTGGCACATGATCTGGATAAAACGCGTTTAAAGACTGTCCCAGAATCATCGAAACCAAGTCAG
>JASJMK010000012.1:0-80279 GCA_037619625.1 Actinomycetes bacterium | reverse complement strand
TCTAGCAACGGCACTTAATGCGTGCGAACCCACAGGAACTAAGCGCTCCTTGCCTCCCTTGCCACGTAAGCGCAATATCGGCATGTCAGTGCTCAAATTCGATCCAGCATCAAGATCTAGATCAATTAGTTCTGATATTCGGGCGCCAGTTCCATAGAGCAATTCCAGAAGTGCCTGATCCCGCATCAGCAATACCGGCAAGTCGCCCTTGCTGTTAACACCCACTTGCGCGAGAAGTTTCTCAATATCGGCAAAACTCAAAGCCTTAGGTAGACGTTTAGCCACACCTGGAGGTTTTACTGATCTAGCTGGATCAGTGGTCGTGATCCCCTCTTTTACTAAAAATGAATGCAACCCACGAACTGCAATTACAGTTCTTGCTGCTGAGGTTGGAGCTAGCGCAGGATGTATCGGATCGCCAAGACGTAGGGCAACCAAGAAATCCGAAACCTGCTCTGAAGTGACTTGAGTGAACGAAAGCTTTCCCTTCGCCTCTAAAAAATCCCCATACCTAGCTAGATCTCTGCGATATGCCGACATCGAATTTTTTGCCAAGCCGCGTTCGATTAGTAAGTGGTCTAAGTAACCAGAAATGTGCCGGCGAATTTGGCTGATTGCTGGTTTCTGGTCGGTCACATTAAGAACTTACCTGACATAACTAAAAAATGTGGCAACTACGACTCGCGGGGAAGTCTTCGAAAATCTAAATTTTCGCGAACTCGTTGCGGCGCGCGATTATTAATTCGCGTCTTGCTACTTCCTGGCTCACACCTGCGAGCAATGATGAAAGTGGCGTATCAAGTGCGCTACATACGGCTGCGAGCAACTCAGATGAAGCTTCTTTTTGCCCGCGCTCAAGTTCTGAAAGGTAACCAAGTGATACTTGGGCATCTCGAGACACATCGCGCAGAGTGCGAGACTGCTCGGTGCGACGGCGGCGCAATTCTTCGCCGATTACTTGGCGCATCAAAATCATCTTCTTGCCCGATTTTGCGGATGATGCAGCAGGATCAGAGATTTTGAATGTGTGTGTCAGCGTTGGCGTAAGTCCAGTTTGAGGTATTAAGTTTCGCGAAACAAGTTTTTGATTCATTGTGCTTTCCATGCCTTTGATTTTATCATTAATCCACTGTTTGTGACTTCGGAGAGAGTATGCCCGCTGCTGAGTGCGTTAAACCTATTGCTTAAAGGAATGTCAGGAGTAGCTCCAGCGCTGCTGCCACAGTTTCTTCTCGGATTTGGGCTCGCGCTTCTTGTGGATCTGTTAATTCTGGGAATAAATGCAACTGTTCAACTACGGAATCGATAACCGAACCCTGCTCATCACGCTGCACGCAAGCCACAAATACCGTGCCTGGTAAATGTCCGTCTTGTGAGTCTGGACCAGCAACGCCAGTGACAGCCAATCCAAATTCAGCGTCCAAACGTTGCGCAGCGCCAGTTGCCATGTCGAGGGCAACCTGGGCTTGAACTGCGCCACCTTCGGAAAGCAGCGCGTCGGAAACTCCCAATAAATCAGTTTTAAGATCTGAGGCATAAGCAATTACGCCCCCGCGATAAATCTTCGAGGCACCAGGTATCGAGGTGATTGTTGAACCAAGTTGCCCACCAGTTAAGGATTCAGCCGTTGCAACGGAGCGTCCCTGCATCGCGAAAATAACGGTTACTGCTAGCGAATCAATATCAGTTGCCATTAACCATCACACATTCGTATTAGAAGAATTTGCCTCAGTTTATTATCTCAAGTTACTCGCAGCCTGAAGCTAGCTTGCGCTGTCAGGTGCAAATTTAACTTTGAGTGCATAATCTATGCCCGTAACTATAGTCATCGCGAGTGCAACCCCAAGCGACATTTGAGCAACTACATCGACCCAGCCGGAAACCGGAATCAAGAATGCAACTATGGCGACAATTTGACTTACGGTTTTAACTTTTCCACCGCGACTAGCTGGAATTATGCCGTGATTAATGACCCAAAAACGCATTATCGTAATCGCTATTTCCCGGAAGAGAATAATGCCCGTTACCCACCAAGCAATTTCACCCGTGATTGAAAGCGCGATGAGTGCCGTGCCAATTAGAGCTTTGTCCGCTATCGGATCTGCAATTTTTCCAAAATTTGTTACTAAGCCGTACCTTCTCGCCCAAACGCCGTCAACTAGATCGGTGATTGCCGCCACCAAAAATAGCGCTGCACCCGCCCACTGCGCAGTCTGCGTTTGGGTAACCCCTAAAACTAAGTAGCCAAAAACTGGAACTATTAGCAACCTTGCCACGGTGAGTGCGTTTGGAATATTTAGAACAGGAACGTCATTATTAGCATCTCCCATGTGATCCGGAATGTGGGGTTGCGTCATGAGCTGACCTCTTCCGCGATCAAGTCCACTCCGTCACAATCTACGACTATTGCCTTAACAAACTGTCCGATCTTTAGCTGACTTGCAGAATTTACCGTGGTGCCGCCATCAACTTCAGGCCCTTGATGCGCACTGCGTCCAAAGTTGCCTGGTTCTTCAATCAAAACTTCAACAGTTTGTCCGATGCGGCTTCGTGCAACATCTTCACTTACTCGAAGCGCTACTTTCATTACTGCTTCTTGTCGAGCAGCAACTTCATGATCGGGTAAATGGTTATCAAGCTTTACTGCCGCTGTGCCTTCTTCATCCGAATAAGCAAACACACCAACTGCATCGAGTCGCGCACCTTCAATAAAAGCAATTAGCTCGGCAAGATCGTCATCAGTTTCCCCCGGAAAGCCAACAATTACATTTGTTCTTGCTCCCGCAAGTGGATTATGTAATCTGATCGCGCTCAATAAATCTAGAAAACTATCGGTTCCACCGAATCTTTTCATCCGACGTAGAACTGCGTTGCTTGCGTGCTGAAATGACAAATCAAAATAAGGAACTAAGCCAGGTGTATTTGCAATAACCGAAATCAAATCTGGTCGCATCTCAGCTGGCTGTAAATATGAAACTCTTACCCATTCAATTCCCTCAGGCTGAGTGAGTAGCGGCAACAACTTTTCAAGCAATCTCAAGTCGCCTAAGTCTTTGCCGTAGGAAGTTGAGTTCTCACTAACGAGTAATAATTCGCGAACCCCATTCTCGCCAAGCCAAGCGGCTTCTTCAAAGATTTCACCTGGGTCTCGGGAAACAAATGAACCACGAAATGCCGGAATGGCACAGAATGTACACCTGCGATCACAGCCAGATGCAATTTTTAAGGGTGCCCAAGGCGTTGCCTCAAGACGCTGACGATAAATGTGTGGGCCCATTCCAGGTGTGACAACACTTTGCGCAGCCTCTGCGCGAGCTACGGGAGAAATTGGTAGCAATTTTCGGCGATCACTTGGCGTGTGAGCTGCGATAGTCTCGCCAGCCAATACTCGTCGCAGCGTTGACCCAATCTCTACGTAATCATCAAAACTTAAAATCGCATCGGCTTCTGGTAACTCGGCCGCCAGATCTTTTCCATAACGCTGCGCTAAGCAGCCAACTGCGACTACTTTCCCACTGCCAGCGAGTAATTCGCTAGCTTGCAAAATGGTATCGATTGAGTCCTTTTTGGCTTGCTCAATAAACCCGCAGGTATTAACCAGCACTACATCTGTTTGCTCGCCATCGGAAACCAAATTCCAGCCATCTGCAGTTAATCGGCCAGCAAGTTCTTCGGAGTCCACATCGTTTCGTGAGCACCCGAGTGAAACTATTGAAACTCGGGGATTTTGGGTCACAAGGTTAAGTCTACTCGCCGCGAATCATGGCTATTGTCCCTGGCAAATCATCTGCAGTGACTAAAACCTCACGAGCTTTTGAACCCTCAGAAGGTCCTACTATGTTTCGCGATTCCATCAAATCCATTAAGCGTCCAGCTTTAGCAAACCCAATCCGCAATTTGCGCTGCAACATGGATGTTGAACCAAACTGCGTGGACACAACCAACTCAACGGCCGCCAACAAATCATCTAAGTCATTTCCGATGTCACCATCAACTTCACGCAGCGCTGCTACTGGCGCCGTGATGTCTTCGCGATATTGCGGCACCATTTGAGTTTTGGCGTGCGCTACTACCGAGCGAATTTCAGCTTCGGTAACCCATGAGCATTGAATCCGAATTGGCTTGGAAGTTCCCATTGGCAAAAACAGTCCGTCGCCTTGACCGACAAGCTTTTCGGCGCCCGGTTGATCAAGGATGACTCGGCTATCAGCCAGACTCGAAGTTGAAAATGCTAGTCGACTCGGAACATTGGCCTTAATCAAGCCGGTTACAACGTCTACAGATGGCCGCTGGGTTGCTAGCACCAAGTGGATTCCAGCAGCACGGGCAAGTTGGGTGATGCGCACGATGGAATCTTCGACATCGCGCGGGGCAACCATCATCAAGTCTGCGAGCTCATCAACTACCACAAGCAAATATGGATACGGGCGTAATGTGCGCTGTGAGCCAGGCGGTGGCGCAACTTTGCCGGCCTTAACTGCCTTATTGAAGTCATCTACATGGCGGAACCCGTAAGCAGCTAAATCGTCGTAACGGGCTTCCATTTCTTTAACTACCCAAGCAAGTGCGTCTGCGGCTTTCTTGGGGTTTGTGATAATCGGGGTAATCAAATGTGGAATGCCTTCATAAGCTGTTAACTCAACGCGCTTAGGGTCGATCAAAACCATGCGCACTTCATCCGGAGTGGAGCGCATCAAAATGGAGGTAATGAGAGCGTTCATGCAACCAGACTTACCTGCGCCTGTTGCTCCTGCTACTAGAAGGTGTGGCATCTTTGACAAATTAGCGACAGTAAATCCGCCTTCAACATCTTTACCGAGTCCAACTAGCATCGGATGTTCGTCGCCTGCTGCTTCCGCACTGCGCATTACATCGCCAAGAGAGACAACTTCGCGATCCGAATTAGGGATTTCAATTCCAATTGCACTCTTGCCGGGAATTGGCGACAGAATGCGAACATCTGCGCTCGCTACTGCGTATGCGATGTTTTTACTAAGCGCGGTGACTCGTTCAACTTTGACTGCTGGTCCAAGTTCAACTTCGTATCTCGTGACGGTTGGTCCACGCTGAAAACCCGTTACTTTGGCATCAATCTCAAATTGCTCAAGCACCTGCGTTAGCGCTTCGATTACTGCATCGTTTGCTGCAGTTCTCGCTTTTGGCTTTGCGCCTGGCTTTAGCAGCGCCTCACTTGGAAGTGTGTAATTTAATGCGGATGCAAGTGGCAGTTGAACTGGTTTAGAAATTGAATCAAGCATCGAAACTGGTTGTGAGGGGGCGGACATACTTGCCGCAGTTGCTGCATCTGGGGCTGGAACCGCTTCGCTCTCCCAGGTATCACCGAGTGCCATCACATCAACCGCGATCGTATCTAGGTTCGTGACATCTTGGATTTCGGATATCGCCGCTACTTCCGGCTCAATAACTATTGCGCTGACAACCGGAGTGACAAACGGCAAGTCTCCTGCCAAATCACCAATTGCCAAAGCTGGATCAAGTGGAATATCTGATTTGTTTCTTCTTAGTAGGCGACTAAACAAGGTGCGTGAAGGTTTAACGCTCACGTCAAGGGCCAGCTGAGCTTGGGCGCTTGAAATCGCATCTAGATTTGGGTGCGAGGCCAAGGTTTCGACGTCAACTTTAGTTCGCGTGAACTTCTCGCGTAGGGCCTGGAATTTTGCAGGAATCGAATTTACTGGCGTTGCTGTAATAATCAAGACCGCAAAAAATAACACAACCAATAACAGCAGAACGGTAACCGTAGCTCCTACTGCGCTCACTAGTGGCGCAGTTACCGACCAGCCAACCCAACCTGCAGCGTTTCGCATAGCTTGTGCGCCCATAGCTGGTTGCGGATTCCCGCCATAAATTTGAGTGATTCCCATGACGCTAAGTGCTAGCAACGTCCAGCCAATTGTTAGTCGGCCTTTCTTTTGCGATGGTGCATCTGGATGACGCAAAGTTTGGATTGCAATTCCAAGTAGCGCTAGCGGAGCAAACGCATCAAATATTCCAACTCCGCCAGTGACAACACTGGTGATAACTCCAGAAACGAATCCCGCAACATCAAACCAAACGACTGAGGCCACGATTATTGCCACGCAAAGATAAAGCAGACCTAGTCCGTCTCTGCGGTGTGCTGGATCTAAATCGCGAGCACTTCTCCCAAGCCCACGAGCGATCGCGCCAATTACATGGGCAATTCCGAGCCAAACAGCACAACTAAAAGTGCGTAGACCATTGATGACAGTGGTGAACATTGGAGGCATTGCGGATTTCGAGGACTTGCGACGCTTAACTGGCGCGCGTCCCTTGGCAGAGTTACGACCTTGCGGTCTTGCTGCTGGGCGGGGACGAGTCTTTGCCGTTGACGGGGAAGCCATATAACAAATATATGTGAATCACACTGGTAACTCTGGCACCAAGCGTGTCGGCGTGTCGCGCAGCAAAAGCATATATCGCAATGGAATCAGTAAAAATTAATTTCCTGAATATTCAAGATCCCGGGCAGCAGTACTTGCTACTCGGAAATGATTGAAGGAACAATCATTGGCCGGCGGCGATGTTTCTCGCCAACCCACTTACCAGTAACTCGCCGAACCATCTGTCCAAGCTGATGGGTGTCAGTAACACCTTCACTAAGCGCAGTTTCCAAAGTCTTTCGGATGGCAGGAAGAATCTCAGCAAACACACTTTCTTCCTTGCTGAAGCCACGCGCATGGATTTGTGGTCCCGCAATAACTTTGCGGTCGGCAAAATTAACGGCCGCCACAATGGAAAGGAATCCATCCTCACCAAGTACTCTTCGATCTTTTAGCAATGATTCAGAAACTTCGCCAACGGTAGAACCTTCAACGTAAACATAGCCACATGAGATCGCACCAACTATTGCGGCTCTGCCAGCAACTAGATCAACAACTATGCCGTCACCCGCAAGTATTACGCGAGCTTCTGGAATCCCAGTTTTGATTGCAAGATCGGCATTTGCCCGCAAGTGTCGCCATTCCCCGTGAATTGGCATCACATTTTTTGGCTTCACGATGTTATAGCAGTACAGCAACTCCCCTGCAGCCGCGTGACCGGATACGTGCACCAAAGCATTGCCCTTGTGGATCACGTGAGCGCCAAGACGTGTCAAGTCATTAATAATTCGATAAACGGCATTTTCATTTCCGGGAATCAGTGATGACGCCAAAATTACAGTGTCACCGGTTCCAACGGAGATTGCGTGGTCTTGATTCGCAATCCGGGCAAGGGCCGCCATTGGTTCACCCTGTGACCCCGTACAAATTAATACCGCTTGATCATCAGGCAAGTTTGCCATTTCATCACTTGAAATTAAGGTCCCACCAGGGATGGTTAAGTAGCCAAGATCACTCGCTAGTGCCATGTTTCGAACCATAGATCGACCAACAAAAGCGACTTTGCGATTGTTGCGGGTAGCTACGTCAATAATTTGTTGCACTCGATGTACGTGCGAGGCAAAAGATGCAACTATCACTCTTCCAGTAGCGCCTCCAATGACCTGTTGGAGAGTGGGAATGATATCTTTTTCGCTCGTAACAAAACCTGGAACTTCAGCATTAGTTGAATCCACAAGAAAGAGATCTACGCCAGCATCACCAAGGCGGCCGAAGGCATTTAGGTCTGTTACGCGACCATCTAATGGCAATTGATCCATCTTGAAATCACCAGTAATCAAAATAGTTCCTGCTGGTGTAGTCACTGCAACTGCTAAGGCGTCGGGGATCGAGTGATTTACGGCGATGAACTCAACTGAAAACTCACCATACTTTTGCGTCATACCTTCTTTAACTGTCTGAGTTTGCGCTGATATGCGATGCTCTTTCAGTTTGCTTTCCACGAAAGCTAAAGTTAATTTCGAACCGACAATTGGGATGTCGACTCTGCCGCGCAATAGATATGGAACTGCGCCGATGTGGTCTTCGTGTCCGTGAGTTAACAGAACTGCTTCAACATCACCCAATCTGTCTTGGATATGAGCGAAATCTGGCAAAATCAAATCCACACCGGGTTGGGTTTCTTCCGGAAACAAAACGCCGCAATCAACTATGAGTAATTTGCCGCGATATTCCAGGACCGTCATATTCCGGCCAATGTCTCCAAGGCCACCTAATGCGACGACCCGAAAAGCATTATCGGCAAGTGCGGGTGGTTCTGGGAGCTCAAGTTGAGAAACGCTCACAGACTGAAACCGCCCTTAATTAAATCGGCCTTCAAAACTTTAAGTTGTTCAGGTGTCGCGGGCACCAAAGGTAGGCGAAGTGAACCGCCGCCAACACGTCCGAGTAGATCTAGTGCGGCCTTAACCATGATCGCACCACCTGCGCGAGTCATAATTCCTTCAGTTATAGGAACTAGCGATTCATTTATCTTGCGCGCAGTTAGCACGTCGTTATTTTGGATAGCTTCAACCATCTTCTTATGACGGTCGGCAACTACATGTCCTGTGACACTTACTACTCCAATTGCACCCACGGCAAGTAGCGCAAGATTTAGCGGATCATCGCCTGAATAATATGCCATTTCTGACTGCGCCATAATCTGCGACGCTGCCCAAATGTCACCTTTTGCATCTTTGTTAGCAATAATTTTTGGATGCTCGCTGAGTTGCAACATTGTGTCATTACTAATTGCAACACCAGAACGTCCTGGGATGTCATAAACCATGACTGGTAGATCGGTTGCATCTGCAACTGCAATCATGTGTGCGTAAATTCCAGCCTGCGGTGGCTTGTTGTAATAAGGCGTAACTACCAGCAAGCCATGAGCACCCGCTTCTGCTGCATCTTTTGCCAGCAAAATTGAGTGCGCAGTGTCATTAGAGCCAGCGCCAGCAATTACACGTGCGCGGTCGCCCACTGCATCGAGAACGACTTTAAGTAACTCAAGTTTTTCATGTTCATCGGTAGTTGGTGATTCACCGGTAGTGCCATTAACGACTAGACCATTGTTACCAAGGTCAACTAAGTCGTTAGCTAATTCGGCTGCGGCAGCAAAGTCAATCTTGGTTCCATCCGCATTAAACGGGGTAACCATAGCGGTTAGTACAGTGCCAAAGGCCTCAATTGCTTTCACAAGACAAACTTTATCATTAAGGTGCCACTCGCCCATTGGAAACAAAAGATGCGTGGGTTAATGGCATAAGTCGTTTAAATTCTTCTTCATATTTTTCGGCTACCATTTCAATTTCACGTTGTGGGAATGAAGGGAAATGAGAACCCTCAGCTTTGCGACGCAAGCTAATAAAATTCATCATGGCTCGCGCGTTCATCGTCACATAGGCAGAGGAGTAAATTGTTACTGGCAAAACTATGCGGGCTACTTCGCGAGCAACCCCAGCTTCGAGCATCGCTTCATAAGATTCATAAGCAACTGCGCAAGCTTTCTTTGTTTCATTTGTTACTAAGTCAAATTGTTCTGCAGTGCCATCAACAAATTCGTACGCACCAGGTTTTCCAACTTGAATAAGTTTGCGTTCTGGACCTGGTACATAAAACTCGGGTTCAAGTACTTTGTATCGACCAGATTCTTCGTTGTAACTTGCCATGCGATGACGAAAATGTTCCCGCCACATAAAAATTGGAGCTTTTACGAAAAATGTAAAAACGGAATGCTCAAATGGACTGCCGTGGCGATCGCGCATTAAATAGTTAATTAATCCAGCCGATGCGGCGGAGTCAGCGTCGACATCAACCGCAGACTGATCGCCTTTTGTGGACACCCGAGCGGCCCATAAAACATCGGCATCCCCTGCCGAGTGCTTTACCAACTCAACTACTACATCACTTCGGAATTTAACCTCTTGGCTCACAAGTAAAGACTATCGGCGAGCTATTTAGGGGTCAGCGTAGGTTCACTAATTTTGTTCTGCTTAAACGGCCGAGCGTCTACCCGTCGCAAGAATAGGAAAAGCACGGTCGAAACAAAGCCCAGATATAGGACCGCTTGTAACAGCGTAGTTTTTGCACTGATGTTAAAGATGCCAGCCAGTAAAGTCGTTATCAGCGAATTCTCGGGTAGTAGCGTGCTGAGGTTCAAAATCACATTGCTATCACCGGGCAATAAAGCCACCTCTTGGAATTCATGAATTCCGTAAGACAAAACTCCAGCTGCAACAAAAACTAAAAGGACTCCAGTTATTCGGAAAAACTTCGGCAAATTGATGCTTGCGGAAGATTTATAAATGCCCCAACCCAGAAGCACTGCCGTGCCTAATCCTAAAGTTAGGCCAACTAATGATGTTGCGGCGCTTCCGGAGGCTTGTGACGCTGCCCAATAAAAAATGGCAGTTTCTACACCTTCGCGAAACACTGCTACAAAGGCCATGATTGCGACCGCTAATTCCCCACCTGAGACCTGTGCCGCATCAAGTTTTACTTTTAGATCGCTTGACATTGTCCGGGCGGCGCTCTTCATCCAGAAAATCATCCAGGTCACGAAGATTACCGCGACGAATGAAACGGTGCCGGCGAAGATTGGTTCAATGCTTTCGGCCAGCTCACCTGAAATAGATTCCAGAGCTACGGCTACGGCGATACTCATCGCAACTGCCAGTAATACGCCGTTTCGCACGGATCGGATCAAGGCATTTCGGTTCGTGCGCTGCAAGTAGACGACAAGAATGCTCACTACTAAGGCTGCTTCGAGCCCTTCACGTAAGCCAATCAGGTAGTTTCCTAACATCTCAAACCTCTCTATTTATGCAACCATACTGTTGCATAAATAGAAGAATAGCCGCTCCCTGTTAAATGCGCAATTTGGGAAGCTGTCTTAGCTACTTTGGCGAAATCCTTTTAGATATCCGTACTTTCTGGGTAACTGCGATACAAATCACGACCACACTTGCCGCCAACAGCGTGTAGGCACTCACGAATTCATTGAGTAGCCAAGCGGACCAAAGCAATGTCAAAAGTGACTGAATTAGCTGTACTTGGGAACCTTTTGCCACGCCCAATTCTGCGAGCCCCCGGTACCAAGCGAAGAAGCCAAAATACATGGATCCAAAGGCAGTAAACAAGAAAGCCAGCAACGCAACGGGAGTAACAGTATGGCTTTCGCTGCCAAGCCAAAGCGAAATTACAAAATACGGAAGTGAGATTGGCAGAGTTAGCACTACGCACCACGACACCACATGCCAGCCGGGCATTACTTTACTAAGCGCTGCTCCCTCAACGTACCCAATTGCTGCTGCAATAACGGCGCCCAGTAGGAATAGATCGGCTTTTAATGACGCTCCTTCTTGACCACCGTGAATCCAGGCATAGACAACCAAAGTGAAAGTACCTACCAAGGCCGCAAACCAAAATGCCTTAGGCACGTGTTCTTGTAATCGAGTGACTGCAAGTATCGCGGTTACCAGCGGCAGTCCAGCAGTTATAACAGCAGCGTGTGCGCTTGTTGTTTCCTGGAGTGCAAGTGTTGTCAATATGGGCCAGCCCACAACAATTCCACCAGCTGTTACAAGCAATGGACGCAATAGTTTTCGATCGGGAAATTGCGCTTTGGCGTACTTAAGGAAGGCAATCGCAAGGACACCAGCAATTGCTGCTCGACCAAAAGTTAACGTCCATGGTGAAAAGCCAGGCAACGCTAGTTTGACCATTGGCAGGGTGAATGAAAATATCAGGACTCCAAGAAACGCAAATGCGAAGCCACGATAATTCATTGTCATCCTTTTACCTTAGTGCGCTAGATTTGTCTGACTATGGAGTCCACATCCACCGATTGGTTAACAGCTCGTAAAGAGATCGTTGGCAATGCGCTCAGCATTGGTTTGGCCGTGGCAATGTATGGCGTTTCATTCGGGGCTCTTGGAACCACAACAGGACTCACAGTTTTGCAAACTATGGCTTTGTCTCTTTTAATGTTCACCGGAGCTAGTCAATTCACTTTAGTTAGCACATTGGCCTCGGGCGGTACCGCACTAACTGCTGTCGTCGCCTCTTGGCTAATGGGTACTCGCAATGCTGCTTATTCCATGCGGATGACAGCAATATTAAAAACTAAGGGTGTCAGTCGAATCGTAGCTGTGCAACTAACTATTGATGAGTCAACTGCCATGGGACTTGCGCAAGACGAAACGTCATTTGAAGGTCGAGCCTCTCGCTTAGCTTTTTGGGCAACCGGGCTATCGGTATACCTGCTTTGGAATCTAGCTACTTTTATTGGCGCAGTTAGCGCTACGGCAATCGGAGACCCGAAAGCCTTTGGCCTAGATGCCGCGATTGCTGCCGGCTTATTTGCCTTAGTTTGGCCGCAAATTAAGTCTCGAATTGAGATTACGGCGGCCCTTGGTGGTGCGTTAATTGCATTAACGCTAACGCCATTTGTCTCCCCCGGAATTCCAGTCCTAGCAGCAGCATTAGTTGCCATAATCATTGGCTGGACAACAGGAAGAAAGTTTCTCTGATGTGGTTTGCAGTTTTAGCGGGAGCGGCAGGTTGCTACGCACTTAAATATGTTGGCAGCGCGATCCCAGGACATGTTTTAGAAAAACCCGCAGTCAAACAAGTTGTGCTTTTATTGCCAATTTCACTTTTATGTGCGCTAGTGGCCGTGCAAACTATTGCAACAAGCCAATCGCTCGTGGTGGATGCCAGAGTTCCGGCACTGGCTGTTGCCACATTAGCACTTCGCTTTAAGTCCCCATTTATTGTGGTGGTATTAATTGCGGCAGCAACAGCGGCTGGTCTAAGGTTCTTTGGGCTAGCCAGTTAATTGAGCAAATTTAGTCTGGCAGACCAAGTAATCCCTCTAGGCCAAAAGTTAGTCCTGGAAACTCGCTTACTTTACGAATTGCTAGCAAGACCCCTGGCATAAACGATTCGCGATCATATGAGTCATGTCTAATCGATAACGATTCACCTGGGCCACCAAACAAAACTTCTTGGTGCGCAACTAAACCCTGCAATCTAACGCTATGGACGGGAACTCCCGAAATGCTTGCACCCCGCGCCCCAGCCACAACTTCAGTTGAAACATCTGGCATTTCCGGCATACCAGTTCTGGCTCGTGCAATTAATTCTGCAGTTCGCTTTGCTGTTCCACTTGGTGCATCTGCTTTACGCGGATGATGCAATTCAATTATTTCTGCACTTTCAAAATAAGGCGCCGCTAATTGTGCAAACTGCATCATTAGGACAGCAGCTAGGCCAAAGTTTGGCGCAATAATAATGTTCGCCTTACTTTCCGCAAATAATTTCGAAACTTTGTCAAGACGCTCAGCATGAAAACCTGTTGTTCCAACTACAGCATGTATGTCATTTTTTGCCAAAAATTCTAGATTTGCCATGACAGCATCCGGTGCTGTGAAGTCCACTACAACTTGTGCCTCGCTGTTAACAAGTTCGGATAAATCATCAGCTAAATCAAGCTCGGCTACTAATTCACAATCCGAAGCTGCTGCAATCGCCTGGCACACTGTCGCGCCCATGCGACCTTTAACGCCGAGAACGCCTACCCGAATGCTTGTCATGATTTACTCCGGTCCAACTACTGCGGTTAGACGCTCTTGCAACCACAGGTGATGTGCAAGTGCGTGTACCTCCTCTAGCGTAACTGCAGAGATCCGCTCTAGCACCTGCGAAACCGAAGGAACGTAGCCATGATTCATTTCCGAGCGAGCAATCCGGCTCATTCGAGACGATGTGTCTTCTAGTCCCAAGACCATTCCCCCACTGACTTGGCCTTTTGCTTTAGCTAGTTCCGCTTTAGTTATGCCGTTAAGTGCGACCTCGTCCAGAACGTCGGTAATGACTTGGGTTACCTGATCCAAATTCTTTGGGCTGCAGCCGGCGTATACCCCAGACATTCCAGCATCCTGAAATTGTTGGCCGAAAGAATAAACGGTGTAGACCAATCCACGCTTCTCGCGAACTTCTTGGAATAGTCGACTCGACATGCCGCCGCCAAGTGCTGCGTTGAAAACTGATTGAATGTAGCGCCGCTCATCTGCTCGATCCAACCCTGGTACACCAATGACTAAATTCGCTTGCTCAGTTGTCTTATCGAATTTAACAAAGCCACCAGTGTGTGAGACTTTAGTTTTTACTTTCGACGGCACATACGGTGTTTCATCGCCAGAAAAATCGACTCCGCCAAGGTTGAATGCCTTTCGAACTTGCTTAACAATCGAGGCGTGATCAATGTTTCCAGCAACGGCGATCACCAAGCGATCTGGCGTATAGTTTTTGCGATAAAAACCATGAATGGACCTTCGAGAAAGTGATGAGATGTTCTCGACTGTTCCCAAAATTGATCTGCCTAGCGGCGCATCGCCAAAAAGGGCTCTAGAAAATTGTTCGTGCACAATGTCAGCTGGGTCATCATCGCGCATCGCGATTTCTTCCAGCACAACCTGACGCTCTTGATCAACATCAGTGCCAGTGATTTTCGCTGAAGTGATCATGTCGACTAAAACTTCAATTGCCTCCGGCACGCTGGTATCTAGCACGCGAGTGTAAAAGCACGTTACTTCCTTTGATGTGAACGCATTCATTTCACCGCCAACAGCATCGATCGTGGATGAAATATCTAGAGCCGAGCGATTCTTAGTTCCCTTAAATAGCAAATGTTCTAGGTAATGCGCAGAGCCTGTTTGCGAAGCAACTTCATCACGGGATCCGACGTTGACCCAGATACCAATAGCGGCTGAACGAACTGAAGGCATTTGCTCAGTAATAATTCGAAGGCCGCCAGGAAGTACCGTGCGCTTTACGAGTCCGCCTTGTTCAGCAGTTAATAATGTGCGAGTGGTCCCTGGGCGTTGTTCATGCCCAAGGACCACTGCGGAGTTTCGTGCACTCACGTTTTAGTCGTCGTCTCCATCATCAGCAGAACTGTCATCAGAACCTTCAACTACAGGTACAAGTGATAACTTGCCACGTGGATCGATTTCAGCGATTTCAACATGAACCTTATCGCCAGTTTTTAAAACGTCTTCGACATTCTCAACACGCTTGCCACCCGAAAGTTTGCGCAGCTGGCTGATGTGAAGTAAGCCGTCCTTACCTGGAGAAAGGGATACGAACGCACCGAAGTTAGTTGTTTTCACAACTGTTCCCATGTAGCGCTCGCCAATCTCAGGCATTGTTGGATTTGCAATAGCGTTCACCTGGGTGCGAGCAGCTTCTGCTGCCTCCCCATTAGTTGCGCCAATGTAAACCGTGCCATCGTCCCCAATAGAGATGTCAGCGCCAGTTTCTTCTTGGATCTGGTTAATGATCTTGCCCTTTGGTCCAATAACTTCGCCAATCTTGTCGATTGGAATCATTACTGTGATGATGCGAGGCGCAAACGGCGACATTTCATCTGGAACATCGATTGCTTCCAGCATTACGTCCAAGATCGCTAACCGAGCTTCGCGCGCTTGGGTAAGTGCGTCCGCAAGGACGGATGCTGGAATGCCATCAAGCTTGGTATCAAGTTGTAAAGCAGTGATGAAGTCCTTAGTGCCTGCAACCTTGAAGTCCATGTCGCCAAATGCATCTTCGGCGCCGAGAATGTCGGTAAGTGCGACATATTCAGTTTTGCCATCAATTTCATCTGAGATCAGACCCATCGCAATACCAGCAACTGGAGCTTGTAACGGCACTCCAGCATTTAGTAGCGAAAGCGTTGAAGCACAGACTGAACCCATCGAAGTGGAACCATTTGAGCCCAGAGCTTCCGATACCTGACGAATTGCGTAAGGAAAATCCTGCTTAGTTGGTAGCACTGGAACAAGTGCGCGTTCCGCTAAAGCACCGTGACCAATTTCGCGACGCTTTGGGCTTCCTACGCGACCAGTTTCACCAACTGAGTAAGGCGGAAAGTTGTAATTGTGCATGTAATGCTTACGCGTTACTGGTGACAATGTGTCCAACTGTTGTTCCATCTTCATCATGTTCAAAGTAGTTATACCCAGAATTTGGGTTTCACCACGCTCAAACAAAGCTGAACCATGAACTCGAGGAATTACATCTACTTCTGCTGACAATGAGCGAATGTCGCGAAGGCCACGGCCATCGATACGCACTTTGTCCTTAATTACGCGCTTGCGAACAAGTTTCTTAGTTAGTGATCGAAGTGCTGCACTAACTTCCTTTTCGCGACCCTGGAAATCTCCACCAACACGCTCGATGGTTAGGTCCTTCACGCGATCTAATTCAGTTTCCCGATCTTGTTTGCCGGCAATAGTTAGTGCCTTTGCAAGTTCATCAGTTACAGCTTTTTCTACAGCGGCAAATACATCAGCTTCGTATTCCAAGAAAACTGGGAATTCCCCAGTTGGCTTAGCAGCAACAGCTGCAAGTGCTGATTGTGCTCGGCACAATTCTGCGATGAATGGTTTTGCGGCTTCTAGGCCTTCCGAAACTATGTCTTCAGATGGCGCTTTTGCACCACTCTTGACTAGCGCAATTGTGTTAACTGTTGCTTCGGCTTCCACCATCATGATCGCAACATCGTTATCAACAACGCGACCGGCAACAACCATGTCGAAGACTGCGTCTTCAAGCTGACTATGCGTTGGGAAAGCCACCCATTGTCCGTTAATCAATGCAACGCGAACGCCACCGATTGGACCAGAGAAAGGAAGGCCAGCAAGTTGTGTTGACATTGATGAAGCGTTGATTGCGATTACGTCATAAAGCTCATCTGGGTTAAGTGCCATTACGGTAACTACAACCTGAACTTCGTTGCGAAGTCCCTTAACAAATGACGGGCGCAATGGACGGTCAATTAGGCGGCAAGTAAGAATTGCATCCTCTGTTGGGCGACCTTCGCGACGGAAAAATGATCCTGGAATTCGACCAGCTGCGTACATGCGTTCTTCAACATCTACGGTTAGTGGAAAGAAATCAAATTGATCCTTTGGTGATTTTCCTGCAGTTGTTGCAGAAAGCAACATGGTTTCATCATCTAAATAGACTGATGCAGTTCCATTTGCCTGGCGTGCCAGACGTCCGGTTTCGAACTTTATTGTGCGCTTTCCGAATGACCCATTGTCAATCACAGCAACGCTTGACTGTACTTCGGTTCCCTCCATGGGTAACCTCCCTCTTCATAAAGGGATAACACTGCACTTCGCACGAGTGAATTGCATTCAAATCACATGTCGATCTTCGATCGAGAAGCGCGGCTCATCGAGCCGAACTTCACTACCGAGGACCGACCAAACAGTTTGAAGGTGAGTGCTATCCGCGGTTTTCGCTAATTAGCGAGTCTTGCTTTGTGCTTGCTGCATCGATTTAGTTGACCTAAGGCAATTAAATAGCGAGACAGCTCACTTTTCATTTTTGAAAAGCGCACGAAAACTATCTGCGGATACCGAGTTTTTCGATAATCGCACGGTATCGATTGATGTCAGTCTTGGTTAAGTAATCAAGTAGACGACGACGTTGTCCAACTAGCAGAAGCAAACCGCGACGGCTGTGGTGATCATGTTTGTGGGTTCTTAAGTGTCCAGTTAAATCGTTGATGCGCTGTGTCATCAAGGCAATTTGAACTTCAGGGCTTCCGGTATCGCCTGGCTTGGTGCCGTGTTCTGCGATGATGGCCTGCTTTACTGCAGATTCCAATGGCATATTTATTTTCCTCTCGGGCGCGTGATGATCCGAAGATCGTTAAATGTGACACGAGATGTGGGGCGCCCGCCCCGCATTCGTCTTGGAATAAGGCTAACAGCCAATTGGTTTCTGGCGAAATCCAGTAATTAGCAGTGAACTCTCAGGATGTCGTTAGAAAAGTCTTTAAAGTCGCCTGCGCAACTTCTACATCATTGGCCATTGCCTCAATTAGTTCAGGAATTCCAGCGAAACTAACCATATCTCGGATGTGACTTACGAAGTCTAAGTCCAGATTTTGCCCATAAAGTTCAAGGTTATTTCTTCCAATCACATATGCTTCCACGCGACGAGTCGTAACATCGTTAAAAGTTGGGTTAGTGCCAACGCTGATGGCACTTTCGTGCGGGACTCCGGCAATCCAAAGTAGCCCCGAATAAACACCGTCTGCCGGAACCAATAAGCCACCTTGAACGTCAATGTTGGCAGTTGGGTATCCAATTTCGCGGCCCCTATGGTCGCCATGGACCACTACTCCCGAAACGCGATGGGGACGTCCTAGTAGCTCACGAGCACTCTCAACGTTTCCGTTGGATATCGCACCTCGGATTCGAGTTGATGACCAAGCGCTTGAGTCACCAACTAAATCCACAATGCGAACTTCGAAACCATATGTTTTGGACAATTCTTGTAACGTCTCTACGGTGCCACTAGCGCGAAATCCAAATCTAAAATTTCTTCCAACAATTACTACTTGGGCATCTAGTCCAGTCACCAAAATTTCTTTAACAAATTCTTCACTGGACATGTGCGCCATTTCGTCAGTGAATTTCAAGGTCTCAACGTGATCAACGCCATTTTGCAAAAGCAACGCTGACTTTCGCTCGGGCAACATGAGGAGCCCTTTAAATGATTGTGGGTGCAGAAAAGCTTTTGGTGGTGGATCGAAAGTGACCGCTGTTAATGTGCCGTTGATGCTTGTTGCAATACTTTTTGCAATGCCAAGTACTTGTCTGTGGCCAGCATGGACACCATCGAAAACTCCAATGGTGACGACAACGGGGACGTTAGACTTTTTCATTTGAAGCAAATACTACCAAGGGTTTTAGTTCGGAGTCGGAATTGTCGAAGATGCCAATTGCCATTCCATCGGAATCGAATACCCCGACATTGCCAGACTCAACATCGATTGGAGTTGGGAGCCGCACCCCATTTCGGGCTTTACTAGAATCTTCCAAACTTAGAGTTAGCACCGGGAATGCTGTGCGAACTACATCTGATAAATCTAAATACTCAGGACTCTCTTGGAGTTTTTCCATTGGCGTCATAGTTTCAAACACGCCTGAACGGGTGCGACGTAGCGCGATTAAGTGTCCGCCCACTCCAAGCTTGTTGCCAATGTCTCGAGCTAAAGCCCGAATATAAGTTCCTGCGCTACAGACAACGCGGAGCTCAACTTCAAAGGTATCTGTCGCTTCATTTCGCGACATGTTAAGAATCTCCAAATCGTGAATTACTACGCTGCGAGGTGGGATAACTACTTCTTCGCCAGCTCGCACTCGGGCATATGCTCGCTTACCGTCTATTTTGATTGCACTAACTGCGCTGGGTTGCTGCATTATTGGGCCGCGAAACTCTCGTACTATTTCCAGAATCATTGACTCAGTAATTTGCGCGGCTGATGTTGTTTTCAGAATTTCGCCCTGTGCGTCATCAGTTGTAGTTGTAACGCCTAAGCACACTGTGCCTACATACTCCTTTTCGTGGGCCGTGAAAAACCCGAGTAACCGAGTTGCTCTACCAATACCAATCACTAACATTCCCGTTGCCATCGGATCTAACGTTCCAGCATGACCAACTTTGCGGGTATTGAAAAGCTTGCGCATTTTTGCAACAACGTCGTGCGAAGTGGGACCACTTGGCTTATCGACTAAAACTATGCCTTCAATTGTCATAAGGTTTTCGCTCTACTAAGCGGTGGTCGCAAGTTTCTCAATGAGTAACTCAATGGTTGCGGCCAGATCCAGAGTTGAGCTAAAGCCAGACGCATATTTATGTCCGCCGCCCCCCATTGCCATAGCAACCGAACCGACATCTACTGACGTTTTACTTCGAAGCGAACCCTTCCAGTGTCCGTCGTCTGCTTGCTTAAATACCGCAGCTACTTCTGCTTCCGAAGTTCGACGAAGCGCTTCGATAATTCGTTCAGCGGCAAGCTCAGGCAATCCCTTGCGTTGCTCCAGACTTACTGATGCGTAAACGAGTCCAGCTCCATTTGCTACATCCGGTAAAAGTTTGGCTCTACTTATTGCTTCGCCCATCATTACTAGAGCAGCTAACGGCTCATCGTCAAACAACAGTCTCGAGAGTTTTGAATTGTCGATCCCAGCATCTACTAGGCGGGCTGCGGTACGCAAAGTGTGAGATGTAGTTGACTCAAATTTAAATGACCCAGTATCAGTTGTTAACCCAGCATAGATTGCGCCCGCAATTTCAGTGGTAAGTGCAACCTCTAGTCGATCGATAAATTCCAGAACTAGTTCTGCAGTTGCAGCGGCATCGGGGTCCACCAAGTGAATCGTGCCAAATCCAGTAAAGGACGAGTGGTGATCAATGGCAATCGAAACTTCAGCGGCTTGGAGCAGTTCAAGTGTGGTTCCCAATCTTGCAGCGGATGACACGTCACAGGAGATAACTAAATCAGCGGAAGTGAGCTCCTCTGGAGCGCGAACAAGTTCCACGCCAGGTAGGAAACTTAGCGAACTTGGAACTGCAAAATTTTCTTCACCAACAGAAACTTGGACTTTCTTTCCAAGAGTTTGCAGGGCTAAACCCAAACCAAGTGCTGATCCAAGCGCATCAGCATCTGGAGTCACGTGAGCCAGAAGTAGCACGCTCGTGCTCTCGGATACAGCGGCAAGCGCCTTATCCCACTCTGGTTGCGCGAGGAACTTAGCCACGAAAATTACTTAGCTGCTTCGTCTGTTGTTCGGTACGGCTGCGCGTCGCCAGAGAATCTCGCTTTTGCTGCTTGCTCCTGAACTGCTTTGTCAGCAAGTGCTGCTTCTTGCAGCAAGTCGTCAATGACACGGACATTCTCGGGTAACGCATCGCGAATAAAATCAACAGTCGGAGTGAACTTGATGCCACTTCGCCTACCGATTTCGCTTCGCACTAATCCCCTACTGGAATACAGGGCTGCTGCTGAATCTGCTACTTCAGTTTCATCGCCAAACACAGTGTAAAAAACTGTTGCCTCTCGAAGGTCAGGTGAGACGCGAACGCTGGTAACTGTTACAAAACCAAGTCGTGGGTCTTTGACCTTGAGTTCGATCGTCTCTGCCACAATCTCCTGAAAGCGTTCGCCAAGTTTTCTTGCCCGGGCTGCATCTGCCATGGTGAGCTCCTTAATTCATAGGACGAAAAATAGATACGTAGATAGTGCGAACTATTAAGTACGAACTATCTCGCGCATCTCAAATGTTTCGATAATGTCGCCAACCTTGATGTCATTGAATGACCCAAGTCCAATACCGCACTCAAATCCTTCGCGAACTTCAGTGGCATCATCCTTGAAACGACGCAAGGTATCGATCGAAAGATCCGCTTGCACTACTGCGCCATCGCGAACTAATCGAGCTTTTGCCTTGCGCTTAATTTCGCCATTAAGGACTATGCAACCTGCAATGTTTCCGAACTTGCTAGAGCGGAATACATCGCGTACTTCAGCCGAACCAAGTTCAGCTTCTTCGTACTCAGCCTTACGCATGCCTTTGAGGGCAGATTCGATGTCGTCAATCACGCCGTAGATGACGTTGTAGTAACGAATCTCAACATTCTCGCGATCAGCTAAGTCACGTGACTTACCCTCTGGTCGAACGTTGAAGCCAATGATCATGGCATCTGAAGCTGCTGCCAGGGAAACGTCATTTTCAGTAATTGCGCCAACTCCACGGTGGATAACGCGCAAGATTACATTCTCATCGTCTACGTCAATGTTAAGTAAGGCATCTTCCAATGCTTCAACAGAACCAGATACGTCACCCTTGATGATGATTTTAAGTTCAACCACTTCACCCTTTTCCAATGCCTTTAGAACATCTTCAAGAGTGTGACGGCCACGACGAGCAGCAAGTTCAGCATTGCGTTCGCGCGCACCTCGTGATTGCGCGATCTGACGAGCTATCCGATCTTCGGCAACAACTAAGAAACTATCGCCGGCACTTGGAACTGAAGTCAGACCCAAAACTTGTACTGCGCGAGCTGGTCCCGCTTCCGTAACAACGTCGCCATTTTCATCCATCATTGCGCGGACTCGACCAAACGCGTCGCCCACAACAATCGAATCTCCAGGCCGAAGCGTGCCACGCTGCACCAAAACGGTGGCAACTGGCCCACGGCCTCGATCGAGGTTGGCTTCAATTGCGACACCTTGCGCGTCTTGGACTGGGTTAGCTCGAAGATCAAGTCCAGCATCAGCAGTTAGCAGAATTGAGTCGATCAATTCAGTGATGTTCAGGTTTGACTTTGCTGAGACATCAACAAATATTGTGTCGCCACCATATTCTTCCGGAACTAAGCCGTATTCCGTTAATTGGCCACGAACCTTAGTTGGATCTGCGCCTTCTTTATCGATCTTGTTAACAGCTACCACAATTGGAACGCCAGCAGCTTGTGCATGGTTAAGCGCTTCAATAGTTTGTGGCTTGACACCATCATCGGCTGCGACCACAAGTACTGCAATATCAGTTACTTGCGCACCACGAGCACGCATGGCGGTAAACGCCTCATGTCCTGGAGTATCAATAAATGTAATTGCTCGCTCAATGCCATCGTGGGTGTGATGAATTTGGTAGGCACCGATGTGTTGCGTGATGCCTCCCGCTTCGCGCTCAATCACATTTGTTTGACGAATCGCATCAAGAAGTCGAGTTTTACCGTGATCGACGTGACCCATGACGGTAACAACCGGCGGTCTAATAACTAAGTCCTCATCGTCGCCTTCATCTCCGAATTCGAGATCATATGATTCCAAAAGTTCTCGATCTTCATCTTCTGGAGAGATGATTTGAATTTCGTAGTTGAGTTCCGCGCCAAGTAGCTGCAGCGTCTCCTCATTTACCGATTGAGTGGCGGTAACCATTTCGCCCATCTTGAAAAGAATCTGGACTAGCGAAGCTGGTTCTGCATTTATCTTGTCTGCGAAATCACTCAACGAGCAACCGCGAGCTAAGCGAAGTACATCGCCGCGTCCCATCGCAACAGCCGAGCCACCAGTTACTGGTGCCATCATGTTGTCGTACTCTTGACGCTTTGCGCGCTTTGACTTACGACCCTTTGACGGGCGACCGCCAGACTTACCAAAAGCTCCTGCTGCGTTGCCGCGACCACCTGGTGAATTTGGACGACCGCCTGGACGTCCACCTGGTGCACCGGCTGCACCTGGAGCTCCTGCTCCCGCACCGGCAAATCCGCCTGGGCCACCCGCGCCGCCTGGACGCGCTCCACCAAATCCACCTGGACGATCGCCAGCTGGACGAGGTCCACCAAATCCGCCTGGTCTTGCGCCTGCGCCACCTGGTCCGCCTGGTCGAGGTCCACCAAATCCAGCTGGACGTTCGCCGCGATCTCCGGCCGGTCGACCAGGACCGCCTGGTCTAGCACCTGCCGGACGAGGTGCACCAGTTACGCTGCTGCCTGGTCTGGCGCCTGGGCCATTAGATGAAAATGGGTTGTTTCCCGCGCGCGGTGGCCGCGGCGCAGAAGTAAATGGATTGTTGCCAGGGCGCGGACCACCTGGTCGTGGGCCAGGTGTTGCGCCAGGAACTGCGGCTGGAGTTACCGCGCTTGGTGGCTCTGTCGCGTCAACTTGCGCTGCTTCTGCAGGCTGCACTGGAGTTGCAAATGTTTGCGCTTCAGGTTCCGAAGGTGCCACTACTGCAACATCAATATCGGCCGCAACGGGCGCAGCTGCTTTCTTGACGGCTGCTTTCTTTGCTGGAGCTGGTGCCTTGGCTGCAGCTTCTTTTAATTCTGGAAACTTGTCATGTAATCGACGAATCACGGGGGCTTCGACTGTTGAGGAGGCAGACTTAACGTACTCTCCGACTTCTTCAAGCTTTGAAATGATATCTTTGCTTTCGACGCCTAGCGCCTTCGCAAGTTCATAAACTCGGACCTTGGACACGATTCTCCAGTCTGGCCCGAGGACTATTTAGTCGGTTCGAACCTTCTCTTGTTTTCTCGCACTCATTTCTGAGCACTCATTTTCTTGAAACTCAAACTTTGAGCTTCTTTTTTAGTTGCGCTGGACACTTCAGCACAATTATTTTTGGCTTGCATAATTAAGACGCGGACCTTGATTGCGTTAGAAAGTTCAGCGCGAACTTGTCGTTTGTCATGAATACTCCCGTTTTCAGCGGTAGTTGCGGATATTTCAAGTAAGTAAATTAAGGGTAACTTTTGGCAAGTAACGCTGCGTCCTCATTTTCCACTGAGAAGTTTGCCGTTATTTGCCTCGCTCAGTCTAGCCCAAATTGTATAACCCTGAAAACAATGGGTTTCTTGCTTACTCCACTACTACGGCATCAGATTTAATGTCGATTTTAGCCCCAGTTAAGCGAGCAGCCAGGCGAGCGTTTTGACCTTCCCGCCCGATGGCCAAACTTAATTGAAAATCTGGAACAACCACGCGCACTATTCGATTCTGCTCATCAATTAGGGTCGAGGAAATTACCTTTGCTGGTGACAGTGCATGCTTTACATATTCAGCCAAGTCATCGCTGTAATCAACGATGTCAATCTTTTCCCCACCAAGTTCACTCATGACCGCTCGCACTCGCCCACCCAGTGGACCAATGCAGGCACCCTTTGGATTCACGCTTGGAGATTTTGTTGAAACTGCAAGTTTAGATCGATGGCCAGCTTCTCGAGCTAGTCCTTCAATGACGACCGTGCCGTCTGCAATTTCTGGTACTTCGAATTTAAATAACTCTTCAACTAATTTCGGATGGCTTCGGGAAAGCGTGATGACCGGACCTTTCGGACCCATTTTGACGGCAACAACATAACAACGAATTCTGGTGCCATGAGAATAATCCTCACCAGGAACACTTTCTTCTGGTGGCAGCACGCCTTCAACTTTTCCTAAATTAACGAAAACAAGTTGTCGGTCACTTCCTTGTTGAATAACACCAGAGACAATGTCACCTTCTCTAGCTTGAAATTCGATTACGGTGGCGTCATCATCAGCGGCTTTCAAGCGCTGCGCGATGACACCGCGGGCAAGTGAAGCTGCTACCCGACCAAAGCCAGCAGGCGTGGCATCAAATTCTCCAATTTTATTGCCATCATCGTCGAGTTCATCCGCAGTCACAACAACGTGGCCGTTGGTTCGATCCAATTCCACTCGAGCGCTTTCGTGCGCACCAGTTGAATGCAAGTAGGCAACGAGTAGTGCCTGCTCTATCGATTCAACTACGTAGTCCAGTGCTAATCCGCGTTCCCGCGTTAAGTTTTTAAGGGCTGCTATGTCAATGTCCATGTAATCGCGTCCTAGTCGGTTTCTGGCGAACTATCGTCGCTTGATTCTTTGGGCATTTTCTTAAACTCAACTTCAATGTGAGCCCTTGATATTTCTGCGATGTTAATGATTCGATCTTTGTCATTTACTGAAATTGTGACATTAGGATTTTCAAATGCAGCGATTCGACCGGTTGCATTAATCGCATCGCCAGCGACATTAACTAATCGACCAATGTTACGAGCCCAGTGCGCTGGTTTTGTGAGAGGCGAGCTGACGCCCCGAGTTCCAACTTCAAGCAGGTAAGGAGCTTCGCCCATAATGTCGCTGGAATCTAAAAACTCAGAAATAGCGCGAGATACTGCAGCGACTTCATCTAGGTTTACGCCAGCGTCACCATCAACTGTGACATCAACAACCCGTTGGCTTCCTGACTTTGAAATCGACACGTCATCAAGGTCTAATGAAAAGGCATTCACAACGGGGGTTAGTTGTTCGATGAGTTCGCTGGCAGTCACCATTTTTCAAGCCTTTTCAATTTGGTCGAGCAGTTGTATCCCAATGTTAGCGTGGGAGCATCTCAAAAGACATCTCTTGATTTCTCTTCGAGAGATACCAATATCTTGACTAGAAACATGAACAATACTTATGTGACTAGTTTGCGAACAGGCCTCCCCCGGCGCTCATTTCTGGCAATTGTGGGCTGCACTGGATTACTTGTCGCATCCTGCGGAAAAGTTGTTCAAAAACCTGAATTTTCAGCGCAAGAACTTGGCGTCCAAGCCATAATCGCTGAAAAGACCCGCTTTATACTTGCCGCTAATGCCTTTGCGGCTTCCAATCCGATTTACGCTTCAGCATTGCAGGTAGTAGTCGAACATAACGCCCTGCACATTGCAGCTTTGACTAAGTTTGCACCTATTGTTGCCACGCCCGAAGCTAGTGCCAGCGTGATGCCAGAATCTCGAGTAAGCCTGTCCAAACTTTCCGCGCAATGTGCAGCGTTTTCAAATAGTCATCTCGAGTTTGCTTGCTCTGGAATTGCAGCCGAACTTTCACGAACATTAGGTTTAATTGCAGGATCAGAAATTACGCATCATGCTTTCTTGAATGCGATAACGACATGACAACTCAAGCAATTTTTGATACTGAGTCTGCAATAACGGATCTAATTTCGAGTTGCCATGGTGCAATTTATGCCTACGGCGTGATCGCTGCGCAATTAACTCAAGTAGATGACGCGCTTAATGCAATTGCGCGGTTTCGACTCAAACGCAATGAACTCATTGGCTACTGCGTCGAACTAGGTTTTGCACCGCCTCCTGCTCGCGCGGCATATGAACTGTCTTCACCCATCACAGATGAAGTCTCTGCAAAAGTGGCAGCAGCCATGCTTGAGGAAAGTGCCTGCGCCCATTGGGCTACAGCGCTTAGTTTCCTTCCCCAGAAAGTTGCTACCGCAGAATCAAAGTTCTTGCAGAATTGCGCCATTAGCGCGTTTAAGTGGTCTGGCATAGTTAAAGCTTTTAGTTCTGCTTAACTATCTAAATTGTTGCCAACAAGCGAGCAATTAAGACACCTAGCATCACCAAAAAAATGATTCGTATGAATACGCTGCCGCGATTTAGTGCGGTTCGAGCCCCAATGAAACCCCCAAGCAAGTTTGCTGGTGCCATTAAAGCGGCTACCAGCCACATAACGTGACCGCCCGGAATGAAAATAACAAGCGCAGCTAAATTTGTTGCAATGTTGACAAACTTTGCAAGCGCAGATGCACTTAGAAAACTATTTCTGAGCAAACTTACTAAGCCAAAAACCAAGAACATTCCGGTACCTGGTCCAATTAAACCGTCGTAAAAACCGATGCCTAAACCCAGCAGCGGAGCAAGAATGGGTGACGGGCTGTGCACTTCTAGCTGGGTCTTGCCAAATTCTGGCCGAAAAATTGTCACTAGTCCGACAGCTAAAAGTACGGTCAGAATTATGGGCTCAAACCACTCACGCTCAACTCTGGTGGCAAGTATTGCGCCCAGAACAGATCCAGCAAAAGCCGTAACCAACATTGGTATCAGGATTTTGGTATTAATGGCGATTCTTCTTCGATAAGTGAGCGCAGCCGCACTCGTGCCAACGACTGAAACGGCTTTATTAGTGCCTAGGACACTTGCAAGTGGTGCCACTGGAAATGACCAAAGTAAAACTGGCAATTGAATTAGTCCGCCGCCGCCGGCAACCGCGTCAACAAAGCCAGCAATGAATGCTGCAACCACACACAAAATCAGAGTCCAAATAGTGATCTCGACTAATAGCGAAGTCATGACTCTTGGCTATTCCAATCGGTGACCACTTCAAGAACCTCAATTAGTTTTTGCACTGTTGCTGCTGGCGTGATTCCCAAGTCAGAGGATTGCGATGCTGGGATGTTGGAATGCGGAATCCAAATTCCGCGCATCCCAACACTTTGAGCGCCATGAATGTCATCAAATAATCGATCTCCAACAAATGCTGTTTCCTGTGCACTCACGTCTAAGTTATACAAAACGTCAGCAAATACACTTCGATGCGGCTTTCCATTGACTGTCTCGCTGGTGAACAAAGAGTAGTCAAACAAATGAAGTACCCCATCGCGCTCAAGCACAGCTTCATGGTGGCTGCGTGGCCACATGGTATTTGAAAGTACTGCGGTTTTTATTCCATGCCCACGAAGTGCTTCAAGTAACGCAACTGCATCTGGATCCGTATAAGTGTGCGGCTCCCAGCCGACGAAATAGTTTTCTAACGCCTTGTGATGCTTAGTTGAAGAAGTGTCAACACCTGCCTCGTGAAAGAGTTCATCAAGAACTCCCGTGCCAATTTCACCATTGGTATCAAATTGCCTAAGCCAGCGCGAAGCTTCGCCTTGATTAAGTTTTTCAGCGAGGGAATCGGCATTTGCTGGATCATAAATACTGGCATACCCCAGCCACAACTCAGCTAAGTCAACGTTGTGCCAAGGAGTTAAGGTTCCACCCCAGTCAAAAATTACTGCTTTGATCGCCACGATGTTAGAGCGCTACCAGCGCCACAACGCTTGCAACGAAATCATTTACTGGAATCAAGGTTTGCTCGCCAGTTTTGCGATCTCGAAGTTCGATAACACCATCTGCCAGACCTCGACCAACTACTGCAATCGTTGGAATTCCCAAAAGTTCGGAGTCGTTGAATTTAACTCCTGGCGAAACTCCCCTGCGATCATCGAACAAAACTCGAACACCGCTTTTTTCAAGTTCTTCAGCAACTTTTGCGGCAACCTCAAATGGCTCATCCTCTTTGCCAGTTGCAATGATGTGAATGTCAGCCGGCGAAACTTCGCGCGGCCAGATGAGTCCCTTTTCGTCATGTGATTGTTCAGCAATCGTAGCTACCGCGCGCGAAACGCCGATTCCATAAGAACCCATGGTGACTGTAACAAGTTCACCGTTTTCGTCGAGAACTTTGAGATCAAGTGCTTGCGCATATTTGCGGCCTAACTGGAATATATGTCCAATCTCAATGCCGCGAGCAATCTCCATTTCACTTTCACAATTAGAGCAGCCATCTCCCTGACGCACCTCGGCCGCTTCAATCACACCATCCCAAGTGAAATCCCGTTCAGCAACTAAGTCATAGACGTGATTTCCACGAACGTTTGCGCCAGTAATCCAACGCGTACCTGCCACGACTCTCGGATCAACTAAGTATTTAATTCCAGACGGCGAGGATAAACCAAGTACTTGTGGTCCGATATACCCTTTAACTAACGCTGGATACTTTTTGAAATCCTCTTCTTCAAAAGCTTCAATCGAAATTGGATGAAGCGCTGCTTCGACTCGCTTGAGATCAACTTCTCGATCACCTGGTAACCCAATTATTAGTGGCTCGCGTTTTCCATCCAGTGAAACTTGCATTACAACAACATTCTTGAGTGTGTCTGCAGCTTCCCAATCACGATCCAAACGCCTTAACTCTGCCCTGCTATTTGAAATTTCTACAAGCGAGGCAATAGTTGGGGTGTCAGGGGTATCTTCCACGTGAGCGGCCGGCGTTCCCGAGGCATCAACTTCGCTTGGTACTCGAGTGATAATCGCCTCAACATTTGCAGCGAGACCACATTTTGGACATTTTACGTAAGTGTCTTCGCCGCTTTCGCAGGTGGCCAAGAATTCTTCACTCTTAGATCCACCCATGGCACCAGACATTGCCGAGACTATTTCGTAATTTAAGCCGAGGCGATCAAAAGTTTTAATGTAAGCCTCACGATGATTTTGGTATGAAACCTCAAGCCCTTCGTCATTTATGTCAAAGGAGTAAGAATCTTTCATGACAAATTCACGAGCACGCAAAATACCAGCGCGTGGTCGGGCTTCGTCGCGATACTTAATTTGTATGTGATAAATGCACAACGGTAAATCTTTGTAGGAAGAATATTCACCCTTGACCATCAAAGTAAACATCTCTTCATGAGTTGGCCCTAGTAAGTAGTCTGCTTTTTTGCGATCCTGAAGCCGAAATAAATTGTCACCATACTCGTCCCAACGACCAGTTTTTTCAAATGGTTCGCGAGGTAACAACGCTGGGAAGTGAACTTCTTGGAAGCCAGCATTGTCCATTTCTTCCCGAACTATGCGCTCTACATTGCGATAAACCAAATAACCCAGAGGTAACCATGACCAAATTCCAGGACCTATTCGCCTGACATATCCACCCCGCACTAGTAGTCGATGACTGGGCACCTCGGCATCCGCTGGATCCTCGCGTAGCGTCCGCAAGAACAGGGTTGACATGCGCAGCAATTTAACTCCTAAAGGGCGATTATTGAATGTTCCAATGGTACTTGAGGAACCAGCGAGCCTTGCGATCACTCGATACCGTTTACCTTGTGCCCCGAATGGTCGGCACAATGTCTCAGAACAGCACAGTTGCGAACGTGTCCACTTGCTCGAATCCAACGTTTCGGTATGTTGCCAGTGCGGGCGCGTTGTAATTATTGACATAAAGCGACACCACTGGCGCGATGTCGGCCAATACAAACTTAACTACTGCCGCCATCGCCGGAACTGAGATGCCTTTACCCCGATATTCGGGTTTAACCCATACTCCTTGAACTTGAGCTACCTCGGATCCGACGGTACCAACCTCGGCCTTGAAGACAAGTTCCTCTCCTAGGTAGCGAACGAACGATCTTCGCGCTGAAACCAATTCTGCGACGCGGTTTCGATATGCACTTGCGCCGCCGCCCGAGTTAGGACTTACTCCAACTTCTTCAGTGAACATTGCTACACATGCCGGAACTAACTCATCCAGATCTCCCAATGAGGAATACCGGACTTCGTCATCAATAGATATGCGTGATGGCTCTCGCATTGCAAGTACTGGTTGATTTTCGCGCACTTCGCGGGCGCTTCCCCAATTTGGTGACAAGCGAGACCAAAGATCTAACACCTCGGATGCTGGGCCAACAATGGAAGAGCTTCGTCTACCGCTGCGGGACAAAACGCTGGCAAACTCTTGGCGTGCAATAAGAGAGGTATTGACGGGAACTACATTTGCACCACACAGCAATGCAGATTTAAGTTTTCCATCATCGAAATACCCAAGTAAATCTGAATAACTTTTTCGATACCCGCCACTTCCACTCTCAACGCGAGCAGCCAGCAGGCAGTGTCGAATCGGATCTTGGGCGATTAAAGATTGCAGCTGCGAAATTGAATTCGCGTCAATAGCGCGAACCTCGTGAGCCAAGTTAACTCACCCGGTATATCTGTGAGCCAAGTTAACTCACCCGGTATGTCTGTGAGCCAAGTTAACTCACCGTAACAATAGGTGCGCCTGCAGCTTCCATTTGTTCGGCGAGCTTCATAGCTTCTTCAATTAACGTTTCTACGATTTGCGCTTCAGGTACGGTTTTAATAACTTCACCTTTAACGAAAATCTGTCCTTTACCGTTTCCGCTTGCAACGCCAAGATCAGCTTCACGAGCTTCACCGGGTCCGTTTACTACGCAACCCATAACCGCAACTCGCAATGGAACTTCAAGTCCCTCTAATCCAGCAGTTACTTGCTCAGCAAGGGTGTAAACATCAACTTGTGCTCGGCCGCACGATGGGCAACTCACAATTTCAAGTCTGCGTTGTTTCAAGTTTAAAGATTCTAGAATTTGGGTTGCTACTTTAATTTCTTCAACTGGCGGCGCTGATAATGAGACTCGAATCGTATCTCCGATGCCATCTGAAAGTAAGGAGCCAAATGCAACTGCAGATTTTATAGTTCCTTGGAATAACGGACCTGCCTCAGTGACACCTAAGTGAAGTGGGTAATCACATTTAGCTGCAAGTAATCGGTAGGCCTGCACCATAACCACAGGATCATGATGCTTTACTGAAATCTTGATGTCGCCAAAACCATGTTCCTCGAATAGTGAAGCTTCCCAAAGAGCAGACTCAACCAAAGCTTCTGGCGTTGCCTTGCCATACTTTTCCATTAATCGCTTGTCTAATGAACCAGCGTTAACTCCGATACGAATCGGAATCCCAGCGTCTCCAGCTGCTTTTGCAATCTCTTTAACTTTGTCATCAAACTGCTTAATGTTGCCAGGGTTAACTCGCACGCCAGCAACGCCTGCCGCAATTGCAGCAAAAACATACTTCGGCTGAAAGTGAATGTCAGCGATAACAGGAATACTTGATTTCTTGGCAATTTGAGCCAGTGCATCTGCATCATCTTGACTCGGTACCGCTACTCGAACAATCTGACAGCCTGATGTTGTTAATTCCGCAATTTGCTGCAGAGTGCTATTTACGTCTGCAGTTAGCGTTGTTGCCATCGACTGGATGCTAATTGGCGCGTCCCCACCCACTGAAATTGGATGCGTGCTGTGGCGCAGGGTAATCTGACGACTTTTGCGGCGCTGCGTAATTACGGGCGGTGGCATTTCGGGAAGTCCAAGATTGATCGTCATGTTTCTATTATCTGTCATGTTTGAAGTTATTGCTTAAAAGGCCAGCGGTTTGATGATGTCAGCCAAAATGACGACAACCGACATGGCCACTAATGCCAAAGACATGGCGTAGGCAACTGGCAACATTTTTGCAGTATCAACAGGGCCAGGAAGTGGCTTTCGTCGAAGCCGGGCAAGCTGTCGACGTAATCCTTCGTAAAGTGCTCCCGCAATGTGTCCCCCGTCTAAGGGCAAAATTGGGACCATATTGAAAACGAATAAAAATAGATTCACAGATGCCAGCAGATTTATTAAGTCAGCTACTTTATAGATACTTGGAATGCCTTCACTGCCTGCAATCTGTCCGCTAATACGACCGATCCCTATGACGCTAACTGGACTTTGTGGATCACGCGGCACTTCAGTAAATAGGTCGCCAGCTAAACCAAGAACTCGAGCTGGGAAATCAAGTAACGCGCTGGCACTTGCCACGGTCAGAGTCGCCATAAAATTTGGGACTTGTGAAACTGGCGCGGGTACTAAATTAAACGCCGGAGATATGCCCAGGAATCCACGATTTGAAAACTCACCAGTTGCGCTACCTGTTGGATCCAGGATTGCAGCTTCGTAGGAGGCAACTTCAACAGATTTGGTGATGACATCGCCTTGCGCTGTCTTGAACCTAACTTGAACTATTTGTCCAGCCTTAGTTGCAAGCGCAGGTGCAAGCGCATCCCATGTCGCAATTTCTATGCCATCAATTGAGAGCAAAGTATCTTGCGCCTTCAAGCCAATTGCTGCTGCTGGGGTTTGCTCGCCGCCCACACATTCACCATTGGTTGAGGTAATTCCGTTTGGATTTGCTGAAGTGGGTACGCAAGCCACAACTTCACTAATAGTTGTTGTGACTTCTGGTCTACCAATTACGCTCAGCGAAATTGTGAACAAGATCAAAGCAATTATGAGATTCATAAAAGGGCCGCCGAACATTACCGCAAGTTTTTTCGGAACGCTTAAGCGGTAAAAAGTTCTTGGTTCATCAATTGCCGAGATCTCCGCTAAAACTTCCTCACGCGCTGACTCAATCATTAATCCAAATCGACCTAAGTGTTCCTTGTCTTGTATCCCAGCTGGATTAGGCGGAAACATTCCTATCATTCGGATATATCCACCAAGTGGGATTGCTTTAATGCCGTACTCGGTATCGCCCTTTTTGCGCGACCACAAAGTTGGACCAAAACCAACCATGTATTGCGGTACTTTAACACCGAATTTTTTGGCAGGAAGGAGGTGACCAATTTCATGCAGCGCAATTGATCCCAATAATCCAAGTGAGAAAACTAAAACGCCAAGCAAACCCAACATGGTCAATCCCTACGCACTGAAATCATTATTAGCGCCAAGTAACTCTTGACTATATTGTTGTGCCCACTGCGCAGCCTTTAAAACTTCTTCTATCGTCAACTCATCGTTAGAAACAAAATTTGTCTTAATGTGAACATCAAGTATCCTCGAGACAAAATCTACGATGTTTGTAAAACTCAAGCTTCCCGCCAGGAACGCTGCCACTGCGACTTCATTTGCACCATTTAGGACCGCCGGCGCAGTGCCTGCAAGTGTGCCGGCTCGCTTTGCCAACGCAACAGCCGGGAAATTAACTTCATCAAGGGGCTGGAAAGTCCACGATGTTTGCACTGTCCAATCACATGCTGGTGATGAATTCGCAATCCGATGTGGCCAATTTAAGCCTAAAGAAATTGGCAAATGCATATCTGGTGGGCTCGCCTGGGCAATGGTTGAGCCATCAATGAACTCAACCATGGAATGCACGACTGATTGCGGATGCACGACAACCTCAATGTTTTCGAATTTAACATCGAACAATAGGTGGGCTTCGATAACTTCCAGGCCTTTGTTCATCATGGTCGCGGAATTAATTGTGACAACGGGACCCATAGACCATGTCGGATGATTCAGCGCTTGCTCCACCGTTACCTCATGTAGTTGGGACAAGTCCATCCCACGAAATGGACCACCGCTTGCAGTGAGAATTAGTTTTCGAATTTGTAAGCCTTGTTGGCCCATCAGACATTGTGCAATGGCTGAATGTTCACTGTCGACTGGAACAATTTGTCCAGGCTTAGCCAATTTCATGACTGCGTCGCCGCCAATAACTAACGACTCTTTATTGGCTAGTGCCAAAGTTGATCCAGCCTCTAAAGCTGCAACCGTTGGCAATAATCCAACGGCGCCAGTGATTGCGTTGACTAGTACGTCAACAGCAACTTGCGCTAATTCCGTTGCCGCATTTGGGCCAATCAGAAGTTTAGGAAGCGTGAAATTTCCTTCGGAATAACCTAATTTTTTTGCGTGTGCATAAAGGGCAAGCTGTACATCTTGAGCGGCACTCGCTGTAGCGATTGCTAAATATTCGACACTAAATTCCAGAGCTTGTTGCGCCAGCAAACTGGGATTACTTCCGCCTGCGCCTATTCCAACAACTTTAAAGTCCTGCGGATTTGCCCGAATGATGTCAAGTGTTTGAGTTCCAATACTTCCTGTGGATCCCAAAATGGTAACGCGGCGCACCTGCTTAACTGACATAAATAGTTAGAGAGCTAAGTCGCTGAGAACCATAATGCGCTCATGCGTTAAATCTTGCATCGCGTGACGCAATCCTTCTTTACCTACACCAGATGCTTTAACGCCGCCATAAGGCATTTGATCAGATCTAAATGTTGGCACGTCACCAATAATTACTCCGCCCACTTCTAATTCAGTGTGAGCCAGGAAGGCAGTTTGTAAATTATGGGTGAACACACCAGCTTGCAATCCAAATGGTGAGTCATTGACTATGTCGAAACCCTCTTGCGTAGTTGCAATTGAATTTAGCAACATGACTGGTCCAAAAACCTCATTGCAAGAAACTTTCGCATCAATTGGCACATCAATTAAGACTGTTGGTTCATAGAATGAGCCGTTGCGCTTACCGCCGGTGAGAACTTTTGCACCAGCCGCAACTGCTTCATCTACCCACTCTTGGACTCTGATCGCAGCGGCTTCATTAATCATCGGGCCAACTACGGTTTTTTCATCACGTGGATCACCGTTTGGTAAAGAGGCAACTACTTTAACAATTCGATCTTTCATATCTTCGAATAATGATTCATGTATCAATACGCGCTGAACTGAAATACAGGATTGACCTGCTTGATAATTCGCAAATGTCGCAATTCGCGTTGCGGCCCAACTCAAATCTTTTTCGCTATTCCAGTCCTCTAATACAACTGCAGCTGCGTTACCGCCAAGTTCAAGAGTGATGTGCTTACTTGGGACTGCTTTTTGAATTTCAAATCCAACTTTGTCAGAGCCAGTGAACGACACCACTGGAAGTCGAACATCAGCGACTAAGGCAGGAGCAGCTTCGTTGCCAACCGGAATTACCGACCATGAGCCAACCGGTAAATCCGCTTCAGCCATAATCTCGCCAAGCAGCAATGCGCTAAGCGGTGTACTCGGAGCGGGCTTCACAACTATTGGCGCGCCAACTGCAATTGCGGGCGCAACTTTATGGGCGACGAGATTCATTGGAAAGTTAAATGGCGAAATGCCAAGTACTGGACCATGCGGAAATCTGCGAATGATTGCCATCCGACCAGCAGTTGCTGCCTCAGTGTCTAGTCGCTGTAGTTCGCCAGAAAATCTGCGCACTTCTTCAGCGGCCCACCGGAAAACTAAGCCAGCTCGACCGGCTTCTGCGCGCGCCCACATTAATGGCTTACCGTTCTCATCCAATATGAGTTGGGCAATTTCTTCGGCGCGCTCGGTCAGGCGCTTTGATATGAACATAAGTGCCTCGGCGCGCTGGGCTGCGCTCGTACGTCGAGTGACGTGGCGAGATTCCCATGCACCAGCTACCGCTTGTTCAACGTGTGCTGCGCTGGGAACGTAGTACTGACCAATGACTTTTCCATCACCTGGATGCACCACATCAGCGACTGTGTCGCTTGTTACGGGTTTTCCAGCAATCCAAAATGGGTAAATAGCGCTCATAACCCCATAGGTTACGCCCTATTAAGCAGAGTATCTAACTGTGGTGGGGTGAGATTACTTAGCCTGGAGTCTCGATTTGCCTGATTTTCAGGCAGCCCTAGCATTGTCACATGACAACAATGAACATCTCGTCCCCTGTAAATGGCATAGCGCAAGAGCGTAACTTGGTCACCGCAGTTCCAGGACCAAAATCCCTTGCAATGCTTGAGCGCCGAACCGCCGCAGTAAGCGCTGGTGTTGGCTCCACGCTACCTATCTATATAGAACGTGCCGGTGGCGGCATCGTCGTAGATATTGATGGCAACTCCTTAATCGATATGGGCTCAGGTATTGCCGTAACTGGTGTTGGTAATGCCGCCGAAGAAGTCGTGGCTCGGGTGCAGGAACAAGTTGCTAAATTTACCCATACTTGTTTCACCGTCACGCATTACGAGGGTTATGTGGAAGTTTGCGAAGCATTAAACCGACTAACCCCTGGTGATCACGAAAAGCGCTCCGCGCTATTTAATTCGGGCGCCGAAGCAGTCGAAAATGCTGTGAAGATTGCCCGCGTCTACACCAAGCGTCAAGCAGTTGTGGTGTTCGAGCACGGTTACCACGGTCGCACAAATCTAACTATGGGAATGACTGCAAAAGTTATTCCTTACAAGCAGGGTTTTGGACCATTCGCTCCTGAAATTTATCGCATGCCGATGTCCTACCCTGCCCATGACGGACTTACTGGCGCAGAAGCAGCCGCACATGCAATTAGTCGCATGAATAAGGAAATTGGTGCTGAGAATATTGCAGCCATAATTATTGAACCAATTCAAGGCGAAGGTGGCTTCGTAGTACCTGCATCTGGGTTTATGAGTGACTTAGTTAAGTATTCAGAAGAAAATGGCATAGTTTTTGTTGCTGATGAAGTACAAACTGGCTTTTGTCGCACTGGTGACTGGTTTGCTTCCGAGCATGAAGGTATCGTGCCGGACATGATTATTACCGCAAAAGGAATTGCAGGTGGACTGCCACTGTCAGCTGTAACTGGCCGGGCGCAAATCATGGACTCAGTTAGCGCAGGTGGACTGGGTGGCACCTACGCCGGTAGTCCAATTGCTTGCGCTGCAGCCCTTGGCGCAATCGAAGTTATGGAACGTGAAGATTTGAACGCGAAGGCACGTCGCATTGAAGAAATAATGAAACCACGGCTGGCAAAGATTGCCGCCGACACTGGCGTCATATGTGATGTTCGTGGCCGTGGCGCCATGGTTGCTGTGGAAATCGTTAAAAAGGGAACTAACGAGCCTGATGCAGAAATGACTAACAAAATTGCAAAGGCCTGCCATACCAACGGGGTACTTGTACTAACCGCTGGCACTTACGGCAACGTTTTGCGCTTCCTGCCACCAATGGTCATGTCAGAGCATCTGTTAGATGATGCCCTAACAATCATTGAACAGCAGTTCAAAGAAGCAACTGCCTAAACACTGATTTAACATGACGCAAGAAACGGAACACTCATCTGTACGACGCGTGCGCCTGGAACTTGAACGTCATGGCGTAGCGACCGAAATCAGGCACCTGTCAGATACTGCCCGCAGTGCACTGGAAGCTGCCCAAGTTCTGGAGGTAGAAGTTGGGCAAATCGCCTCTTCCATTGTGTTTAAGATTTCCGATGACAAGGGTGAGCGTCCGTTGCTAGTAGTTACCTCTGGTCGCCATCGGGTTGACACTGAATTAGTGGCAAAAGAGCTTGGGTTAGAAAAATTAGGACGAGCCGATGCAGATTTTGTTCGGTTATGGAGCGGCTTTGCTATTGGTGGCGTCTCCCCTGTTGGCTGGTTGCATGATGGCGAAGTTTTCCAGCCCCAAACCATCGTGGACCAAGCGCTTAGCGACTATCCAATTGTGTGGGGGGCTTGTGGCCATACGCATGTCGTGTGCAGCCTAGATTTTGAATCATTGCTTAACATCACTGCAGGAACAGCGCTTGCTGTTGCACCCGACTAAAGTCGAACTTGTGTACGTTCGAATAGACATAACCAAAGTAAGAAGTAGGCACGTCCCAGCAGCGTTTTTACTGATGGCCAGCCAACGCAGGTTATTACGCGATCTTCCTGAACTAGATTTCTTTAAATTGATGGGCACTGGTTCTGGAAAAACCTTCACTGTTAAGGACGCTGATGTACACCATTGGTGCACTTTAACGGTTTGGAAAAATGAAAATGATTCCCAGAATTTTCTGAATAGTAAGCCAGCGCGCCAATGGGCAAAAATTGCCCTGAAGCAGGCGCACTTTGAATTAGTTCCACTCGCATCCAAGGGAACTTGGTCTGGCCAATCACCATTTGGAAATCCAGTGCCAGAAAAATGGATGGGACTAACGGCCGCACTGACGCGCGCAACCATTAAACCAAAATGGTGGCTTGAATTCTGGCGAAGTGTGCCACCAGTATCAGCCGATTTAAATGCCACACCCGGACTTCTTGCCAGCTTAGGAATTGGTGAAGCGCCAGTTGGGCTGCAAGGAACTTTCAGCTTGTGGCAAAGCAACGAAAGTATTACGCAGTTCGCGTCGCGCCAAAAACCACATGCTGCAGTCATTGCGCGGACTCATGAAACTGGCTGGTATTCCGAAGAACTTTTCGCACGATTTAAGGTCACAAAATTATCTGGAACTTACGCAAACGTAGATCTTGATTCAATCGAATTGGGCCTTGCCGGAAACATCGAGTCAGCATGAACTCAGTTTTAAGAAGTAGCCGCAATCCAACACTGTCGTTAGCCGCAGTTGCGGCAGTGATTACTGTCCTGGCAAATATCTTGTGGGCAATTTTTTCAGGTTCCGTGCGTGATGCGCTAACCATCACAGGAGTACTAGCATTTTCACTTGCATCAGGACTTCACGCTTATAACGCATTAGGTAGCAGGCGTTTAGTTAAGTTTGTATCGATAGCGTTACTTGCCACCATCATGATTGAGATCATTGGCGTTCAAACCGGAATACCATTTGGCGAATATGAATATGATTTAGCCCGCCTGGGGCCGACGGTATTTGAAGTACCACTTTTAATTCCATTTGCCTGGTTCATGATGCTCTACCCATCATGGCTAGTTGTGAACGATCTAGTGCAGGCAAAAGTCCCCGCTGTACTAATGGGCGCACTTCTCATGGCAACTTGGGATTTATATCTTGATCCACAGATGGTCAATGAAGGATATTGGACCTGGTTTGTGTCGGGTGTACCCAGCCAAGAAATACCAATTTCCAATTTTTTTGGTTGGTTTATTACCGCAGCCATTATTTTTACTTTTATTTCTTGGTTTGTTGGCGAACCAAAATCTAACGTGAGTAACTTAGTTCCATATTCACTACTGCTGTGGATTTGGTTAGGAAGTTTCCTGGTCAATGTCGTAACTGTTTCACCATTTCTGGGTGAGCCAAAAGTTGCCGCCTCTGGATTCATTGGCATGGGTCTAGTTTTACTTCCTTGGGCTTGGCGGACATGGCAACAACGTTAATTTTTATTGCAGTGACAATCTCATTGTTGTTAACTGTCCACACCTTCTTTAATCAATTTAAACTCATTCGTTCCAAGCCAAATTTAGTATCCAAGCGAGTTGCCATCCTGATCCCGGCAAGGAATGAGGAGCTCACGATTGAAGCTTGCGTTCGCAGCGCCCTGGCACAACAATTACTCGAGTCATTCGTTGTTGTAGTGCTGGACGATGACTCAAGTGACGCAACGCTGAAAAAGTTAGCAGGCATAAGCGATCAAAAGCTTCAGATCATTTCTGGTGAATCACACTTACCAATTAACTGGCTTGGCAAAAATTGGGCTTGCCATCGCTTGGCGCAAAGTGTGACTGCCGATTATTTGGTATTCATTGACAGTGACGTAGTTTTGGAACCACTCGCAGTTGCAACAGCTATCTCGGCAATGAATGAGCATTCATTAGATTTAGTGAGCCCCTACCCAAAGCAACTTGCAAGTTCGGGCTTGGCCAAGTTAGTGCAGCCGCTATTGCAGTGGTCTTGGCTAACAACCGTTCCCCTCGGAGTAACTAGGCGAACTAATCGTGGGAGTCTTGCGGTCGCAAACGGTCAATTTCTAGTTTGCAAAGCACAGGCTTATCAAGCTAGTGGCGGTCATGAAGGCATCAAGGGCCAGGTTCTTGATGACATCGAATTGTTGCGGGCCTTTTATAAAAAGGAGTTTACGGGCTGCGTAATTGATGGCTCCGCTCTGGCAACTTGTCATATGTACCGAACTGACAAGCAACTTATTGCCGGGTACTCAAAAAGTTTATGGAAAGCGTTTGGTGGAATTTCGGGTTCGATAGCAATTAATTCGTTATTTATTTTTGTCTATGTTTTTCCGCTTTACGGGTTCATCTCAAATCAACCCTGGCTTGCAGCAATTGGATTGCTAGCTGGCACATTGGGTCGGGTGATAACGGCCCGCGTAAGTGGGAGTCGTATTTTTCCGGAAGCACTATTGCATCCATTATCAATTGTCGTTTTTCTATGGCTAAATGTTGTTTCTTGGTCACGACATCTGCGCGGAATTAACACTTGGAAATCAAGGGACTTAAGGTAAGACCGTGGCTAACGTTGTAGTAATTGGCGCGGGTATGGGTGGGATGGCTTGCGCTGCCAGATTGGCGAGCAAAGGACACCACGTTACTGTCTTGGAGCAAAGCCCAACATGGGGCGGCAAATTAGGAATTGTTGAACACGAGGGACATCTCTTTGACACTGGGCCAAGTCTGTTGACCTTGCCTGCGGTGTACCGAGACTTATTTTTAAAAACTGGCGCAGCTTTGGAAGACAGTATCGAAATTGTTGATCTGGATACTGCATTCAGATACCAATTCGCTGACGGCACAGTTTTGAAAATGCCTGGAGTGGGAATTGGAAAGTGCGCCGAGGCCATTGGGGACACGCTAGGTGGGAGCAGCGCTGAGCAATGGCGTGCGTTTATGAAACGCGCAGCCAAAATGTGGTCAGTAACTCGTAAACCATTCTTAGAATCTGAACTTCATGGCCTATCAAGCTTGGTTTCGATGTCTTGGCGGTTAGGAGATCTGCGAACCATTGCGCCTACTAAAACGTTGCGAGAACTCGCGCAACAATATATTTCGGATCCACATCTTTTGACGCTAGTCGACAGATACGCAACCTACACTGGCTCGGATCCACGTCAAGCACCTGCAGCACTGGCAACCGTTCCTTATGTTGAGCAGATGTTCGGCGCATATCACGTGGCTGGTGGGCTACGCGAACTTGGGCGAGCGCTTTACGAACGCGCTTGCGCCATTGGGGTAAAGTTTGAGTTTTCCTGCACTGTGGAGAACATTCGCGCAAACCCAATTATTTCAGGTGTGACACTCGTTGGCGGCAGGTTTGTTTCTGCTGACATTGTGGTGGCTAATGCCGACGCTAGCAATGTCTATGGCTCGTTACTAACTGGCGAGGCTCTAGCTAAAACTAAGTCAGCGAAAAAATCACTACGCAAAGCGACTCCTTCCCTTTCAGGTTTTGTAATCCTGCTGGCTATGGACGGTGTTACTCCAGATTTTGAACATCACAATGTATTTTTCCCAAGCAACTACGATGATGAATTCGATAGCGTATTTGGTATTGGTAAACCTGCTTGCCCAGTTTCAGATCCAACTGTTTACGTGTGCAACCCCAAGGATTCAAAAATGTCACCCGCAGGCTCGGAATCTTGGTACGTGCTAGTTAACGCCCCGCGCCATGACAAAGAAGCCGGCATGGATTGGTCCGTGGAATCCCTCGCCCAAAACTATGCAAGTTCAGTATTAAAAACACTTACCTCTCGTAGTGTTGCAGTCGATGCTCGAGTGAAGTGGCAAGAGGTTATATCTCCAGCAAACTTGGAGCGAAATACTTTGGCACCAGGCGGTTCAATTTATGGAACCTCAAGTAATGGAATGCGTTCGGCTTTTTTGCGCCCAGAAAACACCACAAAGATTCCAAATCTATATTTAGTTGGTGGCTCTGCTCACCCCGGTGGTGGTCTCCCGCTCGTGGGTATGTCAGCTGAAATAGTCGCTAACCGAATCGGCCGCGCTTAATTCGTTATTTGATTATTGATCTAAATGTTCGCATTAAATGTGCAAGCCCAATAATTCCAAGAACAATCCAAACCCAAATTGCAATAGTTGCAAGTTGTTGGGAATCTTGTGGGCGGAATGCGCAAGCAACTAAAAACATAACTCCGAGTGCGACTCGAGTGGGCTTTTCAGCAACCGTGACTACCCCAACTTCGTGGTGGCCGACTCCGCCCGCGCGGGCACGCATATATTCATGAACTAATGCAATTGATACTGCTGCCATTACAAGTTCTAGAGGTGCACCTAGCGAAAAGAATAAGATTCCAATTCCAACGTCGATGAATCGATCAACAATTGAATCTAGGTATGCTCCCCAGCTTGTTACCCGCGAACTGCGCAATGCCACAATGCCATCAAAACTGTCAATCAATCCAACTAGAAGAACTAGCAAGGCAGCCAGTAAATATTGCCAGGCAGCTGGATTAGGATCGGCCACCCATCCGATTGCGCCCGCTATAACAAGTACCGAACTAAGCGTAATTAGGTTTGGATTTAGCCGAACCAATGGTGTTGTCATGGCAAAGGCGCAGCGCAACCAAATCTTAATCAGCCCAGTTGGCGCCGCTCCGCCATGCAAACGCGACCATTGCACTAAGTACTCTTGGAAATTCATATGGCTATTGTCCTGCCAGACCTAAAGTGCGCAAACTGCACCTAACCAATAGCCTGAACTAGTGGAGCAAAACCCCTTAGATAGCAACAACCTTCGGGCACGAGTGCAAACTGCGCTGGATGATCACGTGGCACAAAATCGCGTCTTGATGAGTTCAGTTTCCCAAGACACGCTTTTCTTGGTTGATTCGCTCTCGGGTTTACTTTCAGGTGGCAAACGGCTTCGCCCAGCTTTCGCATATTGGGGTTACCGCGCCGCTGGTGGCGCAGATTCTGATGCTGTGATTCGAGCCTGTGCAAGTCTGGAGTTTTTACAGGCCTGCGCGTTGATTCATGATGACGTTATGGATGCCAGTGACACCCGGCGCGGAAACCCTTCTGTTCACAAACAATTTGAAGCACTGCACGCACTTAATAACTGGTCAGGTTCCGGTTCGTTATTTGGTGAGGGTGCCGCAATTCTTGTTGGAGATTTGGCACTTTCATGGGCAGATGAAATGTTGTTGACTAGCGGCATTGATTCCGAGCAGACACTGCGAGCAAAAGCCGTCTACGACGTTATGCGAACTGAATTAATGAGTGGCCAGTATCTCGATCTTCTAGAGCAAGCTCGCGGACAAATCACGCAAGAGCGTGCTGAGACCGTGATTCGTTATAAAAGTGCAAAGTACACAATCGAACGTCCACTACACATGGGCGCAGCCATTGCTGATGCAAATGTTGATTTGCTGACTTCGCTCAGCAGTTACGGTTTGTCTTTGGGAGAAGCTTTTCAATTGCGAGATGACTTACTCGGAGTATTTGGCGAGCCAAGTATTACCGGAAAGCCTGCTGGCGATGACTTGCGCGAAGGAAAGCAAACTATGCTGATCGCTTTTGCTTACTCACATGCAACTGCGAATGATTGTGCTGTGCTAACTAAGCACTTAGGTTCCAACGCCATTAGTCCTGCTGAAATCGAAATACTTCAAGATATTTTGATCAACTGCGGTGCCCAAAAATTTATTGAACAGCGAATTTCTGATTGTCTTGATGCTGCGCTCACGTCATTAGAAAATCCTGCGTACGAAATTGAAGTAAAAAATGCATTAACGGAACTTGCTATTTTGGCAACTAAGAGAGCGGCGTAACAATGAGCAATTTATCCAGATGGCTTCCGGGTGCCCCTAGAACTGTAAGTGGCAAGACCGACAACGTGGTCATAGTCGGGGCCGGACTTGCCGGACTTTCCGCGGCAATGCGGCTAGCTGGCGCAGGACGAAATGTGACTGTTATTGAGCGCGAGGCTATTCCTGGTGGCCGAGCTGGGCGAATCAGCGATCGCGGCTTTGAATTTGATACTGGACCAACCGTATTAACAATGCCCGATCTCATCGCCGATGCCTTTGATTGCTTGGGCGAAAACATGAGCGACTGGCTGACTTTGGAACCAGTTGCCCCTTTGTACCGGGCGTTTTATCAAGATGGCAGCGTTTTGAATGTGCACTCAGATACTGCGGCTATGGCCACTGAGATCGAAAAAGTAATTGGCGCATCGGAGGCTGCCGGTTATTTGAAATATGTGGATTTTGTTACTGATCTATACAAGTACGAAATGAAGAATTTTATTGATCGCAACATTGATTCACCTCTGGACTTACTTTCTACTGACCTAGTTCGCCTAATTAAACTTGGCGGCTTCCGCAAACTTGCTCCTAAAGTGAGCCAGTACTTAAAAGATGATCGCACGCAAAGAGTGTTTTCATTTCAATCAATGTATGCCGGACTTTCGCCATATGACGCGCTAGCTATCTACGCAGTAATTGCTTACATGGATTCAGTTGCTGGCGTATTCGCGCCAAAGGGCGGCATGCATGCGCTTCCTGTTGCCATGGCTAGTGCGGCAGCAAAACATGGTGTGAAGTTTCAATACAGCACTGAAGTTACAAAAGTAAAAATGGTTGGAAACCGCGCTACCGGCGTGGAGACTAGCACTGGAGAATTTATACCTGCTGATGTTGTTGTGCTTAACCCCGATCTACCAGTTGCTTATCGCGATCTGTTAGGCAAGGAACCCTGGAGCGTAAAGCGCCTGAATTACTCCCCTTCGTGCTACTTGATGTTGGCAGGATCAAATGCCCAGTATGACCACATTGCCCATCACAACATCCATTTTGGACACAGCTGGTCAGGAGTCTTCGATGAACTAATTGATCAGAAGGTTTTAATGACTGATCCGAGTGTTTTAGTAACAAATCCGACGCGCAGCGATCCAAGTTTGGCACCTGACGGCAAAGAGATTTACTACATCCTGTTCCCTACTCCTAACTTGGATGCGGATATCGACTGGAAGAAAATTGGCCCTTCATATCGAGATCATGTGGTGGAAACTTTAGAAGCTCGCGGTTACACCGGATTTGGCGCTGGCATCGAATTAGAGCATCTGACTACACCCCAGGACTGGTCTGATCGTGGCATGGAGCGGGGCGCACCTTTTGCGGCTGCACATTCCTTCCTGCAAACTGGTCCATTTCGCCCTGGCAATATGTTCGGTGAAAACGTTGTCTTCACTGGTTCCGGCACCCAGCCTGGCGTAGGCGTACCGATGGTCTTGGTCTCTGGCAGATTAGCGGCCGAGCGAATTACCGGCTTAGATAAAACATACTTATCTCGAGCACGACGCTAACCACTTGACTTAGGCAAGTAACACAATCTCAGCAATAGCCTTAGTCTGAAATGGTGACAGTAGCAAAATTCAATGAGCAAAAATTTCGCGCTGATCCCGGCTGGTTTGGCCAATACGCGCTGCCAGGTTTACTTGGCTCACTTTTCATGGCGGTTGGCGCACTTGGCGTAGGTTGGTATCCGCTGTCTGCTTACATTTTGCAATGGAAATTAATCGAGTATGTGCAAACTCAAACTCTGGGACTTGCTCTGACTCGTTCCTTTGTTGTTGTCGGGGCTGCGCTGCTACTGCAAGCCTGGTTGGTAGTTGGCATCGATGCACTACAAGACAAAATAACTCGGCTTGAAACAATCTATTTTTCATTTCTAACTTGGTGTTTACCACTCATGTTTGCCCCACCGCTGTTTAGTCGCGATGTTTATTCCTATTACATGCAAGGAAAGTTGCAATTAAGTGGGAACAACCCGTATGAGTCTGGTGTTTCCGTCGTGCCTGGCTGGTTTCAAAGTGGTGTTGATCCACTCTGGGGAGATGCACCAACACCTTATGGTTCCGTTTTTTTGTTAATCGAAAAAGCAATAGCTTTTGTTAGCGGTGACTCTGCTCTAGTGGCTTCCTATTTATTTAGAGCGCTAGCAGTAATTGGCGTGATTCTAATTTGTGTCAATCTTCCTGCACTAGCTCGCGCACACGGTATAAATCCAATCCCCGCACTCTGGCTTGGTGTCATGAATCCACTTGTAGTGATGCATTTTGTTGCTGGGGCACATAACGATGCATTCATGGTTGGCCTTATTTTTCTTTCACTTAGATTCGCGCTTAAAAAGCGATTCATAATTTCAGTGGTACTGGCTACCATTGCCCTGGCAATCAAGCCAGTTGCGATAGTTATGTTACCTTTCTTAGCGCTCATGGTTGCTGGGAGTAATTCAAATTGGATTCGGCGCGCAAGGTATGCAACATTTACTGGAATTATTTCGTTAATCACATTGCTGGCAGTTTCGGTGCTTTCTGGAACTGGAGCCTTTGGGTGGCTGAACTCATTGTCGACGCCAGGGGCAGTAAAGAGTTGGCTTTCCCCAACAACTGCGACCGGGTTATTAATCGGGGAAATAATCAAAATTCTTGGCTTTGGAAACTTAGTTGATACCTCAGTGCAGCTTTCCCGACTGGTTGGATCAGTATTACTAGCTGGCGTTCTAATTTTGCTGGTTTTGCGTCCTGCCGGGCGCAGCGCAGCGCGCGGCATCGCGCTATCTCTTGTAGCCCTCGTTGTCCTTGGGCCAGTTGTGCAACCCTGGTACTTGCTGTGGTCGATTCCACTTCTAGCAGCAACTGGATTAACACACAAACAAGTGCGCATCATGGTGCTGGCAGTTGCGGCGTTCACGATTCATGGCATTGCAAATTCAAGTGCAACTGCTGATACTTTTCTGGATCTAAGCGATGGAATTGCCATGGTGTTGGCTGGATTAACGCTTGGCGTGGCAATGCTTGCCTCAAAAGTGGAGCGATCGCTAATTCTTGGTGATAGTTCCGAGAAGGATTTGCTGCCAAGTGATTTCAACGCGGTAGCAGCCGCGAAATCAATGGAACTTACTTAGCCTTGCGTGAGCTCAGAAATTCCAGGGAAGTTTCCGCTTGAATCACAAACTATAACTACGTTAGCTTTTTCACTTCCTACTTCCTCTAGTACTTCCGCAATTCGCTGGGCTGCACTCGAATCTAATTTAACAAGTTCTTGCCAACCAGTCCAAGCAATGCAGTAATTAGAATCTGCTCCATTAAGACCAACTAATTCCTGTGCGATTACCTCGAGGCCGCACCCAACTAAATCTGGGCGCAATATTTGCTGCGCGACTAGATCAATAAAATCCCGCTCCGATTGCGCGCCACTTGAATCTAGCCAAATGAATTCCCAGCCTGCAAGGCATGCCTCAGCCGCTACGAGTGCTTCAGTGAAGTTTACTTTCCAGCGTAAAACACCAGTCAGACGCTGTGCCTTTAGCATTGCAGCGAGTAAACCTGGGTTTGGAGCAACCACACGAATCCGATCGATAGAAGTGCGCACAATGTGCAGAAGTAACCATACGCGTTAACTACGCGGATCCTGAAATCTGCAAAAATACGTGGGTTGCTGTATCCCGAGCTGCTCAACATTGATTAAAGTTGCCAATGTGTCTAACCGAGATCTCGATGCTGCTCAAATTTATGATCCTGCACTGCGGGAGTCATATGAGTTATGTCGGAAACTCAATGCCAACCATGGAAAAACTTACTATTTAGCAACTCTGTTGTTGCCACCAGAGAAGCGGCCCTACGTACATGCGCTGTATGGCTTCGCACGCTATGCAGACGAAATCGTTGATGACTTAGCTTCCACTTTGTCTGACGAAGAAAAAGCGACCCAGCTAAATAGTTGGGGGAAGAATTTTTTGGATATTTTCGAAACTGGTGAAACTACTGATCCCGTTTGTATTGCTGTCTTAGACACCGTTCGACGCTGGAAGATTCCGCGAGAACATTTCGAAGCATTCCTACATTCGATGACAATGGACTTAACCGTCACGGAGTACCAGACTTATGAAGATCTTTATGAATACGTGTATGGATCAGCTGCAGTCATCGGACTTCAGATGGTTCCCATTCTGGAGCCAACAGATGACTTGGCCTACGCGCGTGCCACTGAACTGGGAATTGCGTTTCAGCTGGCAAATTTCATTAGGGACGTTGGTGAAGATCTAGAACGTGGCCGGATTTATTTGCCACTTGATGAACTTGCCCAGTTTGGCGTAACCCGCGCTGACTTGGAGCAGCGCATTGCAACGCCACAGATTAAGGAAGCATTAAAATTCCAAATTCAACGGGTTCGCCAGCTCGAGCAAGCCTCCCGAATTGGGATCTCCATGCTCGGCGCCAAGTCACAACCATGTATTGAAACTGCAAGAGTTTTGTACTGTGGGATTGTCGCCGCCGTGGAAGACATCGATTACGAAGTTTTTGAACGTCGTGCGAGCGTATCTTTAGGCCGAAGATTACGAGTTGCTGTTCCGGCTTACCTGCAAGCACGGAAACTTTGGTAATTCCAAAGGCTATTTAACCCGCAAGATTTTTTGCACACTTTTTCTCGGTGGTCCCGAGCGAGGATCTCGTTGAATGCCAACTCGACCTAACCACACCCAAAGCACAAGCGTAAATAAAACTAAACTAAATCCAAAAAATAGATCTTCAACTGGCGCAAACATTATCCGGCCATCACCAAGAATTTGAGGTGCTGAGTCCTGGGGTGAGGTCGATCCGATAATCGCGTCACCGTCATATTTTACAATCCCGAAACCGGTGAGAATTCCGTTAGTTACGAGTTGGAAGAAAATAACTATCGAATATGAAACCCAAAAAACTCTTCTTGTCAAAAGCTTTGTTTTGAAAACAAAAAGATCCGCAGTTGCCATTACTAGCACGCTCAGCATCGCGATCTGTGTGTAAGTCATTTACTTACCTCGTCTCCGGCATTCCAATTGCGTGCACTTCGCACTGCCTCAAAGGACAAAATTGCACAAATTGGTATCACGATAAAAAACAAAATTTCATCAAGTGGAATGTCTGCAATTACCGTGATTCCAGTAACGTAACGACTATCAAAATTCCAATGGCCTTGGGCAATGGCATAAGCATCCCAAATTGAAAAGACAAAGAGCACCGGAATTATTGTTAGGACCAATCGAATAGCTCGCTGATAAACCCTAGTTCGCAAAAAGTATTCCAACCATGCGGTCCCTGCGAGGCAACCAGCAAGCACACTTAAGTACGCAAATTGTGACATTAGTTCACTCTCGATTCTCTAAGAAAATATACCTTGCCGTGGCGACCAAACTGATATTTACCCCTTTCACCTACAATGATTTAGTGACCCAGCCACCGATTTCTGATCCATTTATTGGAAAAGTATTAGATGATCGCTATCAAATTGACGAACTAATCGCCCAAGGCGGAATGGCTACGGTCTACCTTGGCACGGACCTGCGACTGGGTCGCACAGTCGCGCTAAAAGTTCTTGGTGGACCTTTGGCTAGCGACCCCAACTTTGTTGAACGCTTTACGCACGAGGCGCGGGCCGCTGCTGCCTTGACTCATCCAAATGTTGTTGCAGTACATGACCAAGGAATTAATGGTGGCTTTCCTTTTTTGGTGATGGAATACGTTCAAGGGCGAACTATCCGGCAACTTATGGCGCAATCGGGCCCACTAACAAGTGCACATGCATTAGAGATCTTAGGAGCAGTGCTTGCTGGCTTAAGCGCAGCGCACAATGCCGGGTTCGTGCACCGCGACATAAAGCCAGAAAATGTATTGATTACCCAAGATGGACACATTAAAGTTACAGATTTCGGGTTAGCTCGAGTCATCAGTTCTACTCCGGTTAGCGACTCCACCGGGGCAGTGTTGCTCGGGACAATGGCCTACCTTTCGCCAGAGCAGGTCCAGCAGTTCGCAGTGGATCAACGCTCAGATGTTTATTCGTGTGGCATTTTGCTTTACGAAATGGTTACTGGAGTAGTGCCTTTCACAGGTGTTTCACCACTTGATGTTGCCTACCAACATGTCAACAGTTCAGTGTCAGCCCCCAGCGCGATTCAACCGGATGTGCCACCTGCAGTGGATCACTTAGTCTTGGCTGCGACTCGCAAATTGCCAGAGGATCGAATCCAAAGCGCGCGCGAATTTCGCGATGGGGTTATTAAAGCGATTTCAGCAGTTCCCAGAGCTGAGGCATTAACAACTGCTATCCCGCTCAATAACACTGCGATTATTACTCCTGCGATTCGGGGCTCGCATCGAGCCACTGCTGGAATCCCACTTGAAAAACCAAGTCCAGGAATTGAAGCTCGCGGAATTCATCCCACAGCTAAGCCAAAATCTCGTAAACGAATAATTGCACCGCTGCTAATTTTATTTGCCTTACTACTGGGCGGCGGCGCTTGGTATCAATTTGGTGGCAGCTACGCAATTGTTCCGCCGCTCGCTGGACTAACTGTTGAAGAGGCAAATGTGATTTTGGCTCCCCTGGAATTGTCAGGGGAAGTGGTGGAAGAGTTCTCTGAAGATATTCCAGCTGGTTTGGTCGTAGCCACCTCACCGCTTGCCGGAGAGAATGCCAGAAAAGGTAATGCGATAGTGCTACGGGTTTCCAAGGGCCAGGAACGGTATTTAATTCCCACTGATCTAACGGGTCGTGATCCCGCTGAAGTGACCACAATCCTCGAAGACTTAACTTTAAGTATTGCTGGAACTAACGATATATTTGATGAACTGATTCCATTAGGAAAAGTAGTTGGCACCGACCCCGCTGCCGGTGAATCAGTAATGCGCGCTACCCCAGTCGTTATTTTGGTCTCGAAAGGCCCTGCGCCGGTAGAAGTGCCACCAATTTTAGGAACTCTAGTTACTGATGCCACAAATGCATTGGCGAACCTTGGATTAACTCTCGAAATCACGTTAGAGAACTTTGCTGACAGCGTGGCTGGAACAATTCTGACCAGTGACCCACTACCTGGAACAACAGTTCCAAAAGCAACTGTTGTGAAAGTTACAGTCAGCAAAGGTCCAGTGCTAGTCGACGTCCCAAATGTGGTTGGGATGGATGTAACTACTGCAACTGCAACATTGCAAACTGCAGGATTTCAAGTGAAAGCCGTTAACAAACTAGCGGTTGCGATCCTAAATAAGGTCTATTCCCAAAATCCCGCAGGCGGCAGTCAAGCACCTAGAGGATCCATAATCACACTTGAAATTGTTTAGTTTCGCTGGTCTTGCAATTAACTGCTTGGCTAGCAATTACCGGCGTTGCTCGCAATTAAGTGCGCTGCCAGCAATTAAGTGCGCTGCCCCAGCATGTCAGCAACTTGAAATGCTAGATCAAGACTCTGCACGCGGTTTAGGCGCGGGTCGCAAGCTGTTTCATACCTGAATGGTAAATCAGATTCACTTACTCCACCGATACCACCGAGGCACTCGGTCACATCATCACCTGTGAGTTCAATATGAATTCCACCTGGATGCGTACCCATTGATTTATGTACCTCAAAGAACCCACGAACTTCATCGATTACATCATCTAGCAATCTAGTTTTGTGGCCAGAAGCAGCTTCCAAAGTATTTCCATGCATTGGATCGCAAACCCAAAGCACAGGATGGTCAGTCTCTTTCACAGCTGCAATCAAGCTAGGAAGAATTTCTCTAATATTTTTTGCACCCATGCGCGTAATAAACATCAAGCGACCAGGTACTTTATTTGGATCAAGTTTTTTGAGCAATTCCAAAATGTCGTTAGCTGAAGTCTTTGGCCCAATTTTCACACCGATTGGATTTGAAATCTTTGACACGAAATCAACATGTGCGCCAGCAATATCTCTAGTGCGCTCGCCTACCCAAACAAAATGTCCAGATACGTCATAAAGATTCCCGGTGCGAGAGTCCACTCGAGTCAGCGGCTTTTCGTAATCTAGCAACAGCGCTTCATGGCTTGCGTAGAAATCTGCCCGCTTGAATTCCTCGGGATCAGCGCCACAAGCTGTCATGAATGAAAGTGCCCGATCAATTTCAGCAGCCATTTGCTCATATCGAATACCTGGCGCAGACTCGCTAACGAAGTCTTGGTTCCAGGAATGCACTTGCCGCAAATCTGCGTAGCCACCTTGGGTAAATGCGCGGACAAGATTTAACGTTGCCACGCTGGCGTGGTATGTATCAACAAGCCGCATTGGATTTGGGGTGCGCGATTCCAATGTGAAATCAAGTCCGTTTACCGCATCCCCCCGGTAGGAAGGCAAACTCACGCCATCGATAGTTTCATCTGCAGCGCTGCGTGGCTTACCGTACTGACCTGCAATTCTTCCTATTTTTACAACAGGCGTTGACGCGCCGTATGTTAAAACAATGGCCATCTGAAGCACAGTTTTGAGCCTGGCGCGGATTGAGTCAGCAGTATTGGCCACAAAAGTTTCAGCGCAATCCCCGCCCATAAGTACAAAGGCGTTGCCGAGGCTGGCTTCGCCAAGACGGGTTTTCAATTCGTCGCACTCACCAGCAAAAACTAATGGCGGTAGGCTCGCCAAAATTTCTTGGGCACGCGAAAGTTCGCTAGCGTCGGGCCAAACTGGCTGTTGCGCTGCTGGCAAATCCGGCCAAGATATTTTCGTCATAACCAACAGAATAGTAGCGATTCACTCGGTTTCCTAAATCACAGATCTAATATCTGCGCAGGTAGCCGACTAGAATTGGCCATATGGCAATTAAAAAAGTCGCACTGCTTACTGCTGGTGGATTAGCGCCATGTCTATCGTCAGCGGTTGCTTCCTTGCTTACTGAGTATTCCAAGGTCGCTCCTGAGGTAGAAATTATTGCTTATCGCAATGGGTACCAAGGACTTCTATTGGGTGATTCCATTCCAATAACGCCAGAGATTAGGGCGAAAGCACATTTGTTGCACAGTTTTGGTGGGAGCCCAATTGGTAATTCGCGGGTAAAGCTTACGAATATTGAAGATTGTGTTGCGCGCGGCTTAGTACCTGCCGGTTCTGATCCCCGACAAGTGGCTGCAGCTCAATTGATTGCCGATGGCGTAGATGTTTTGCACACCATTGGTGGCGATGACACTAACACTGCTGCCGCCGACCTTTCGAGCTACTTGGCGCAAAACAACTACGACTTAGCTGTCGTTGGATTACCAAAAACCATTGACAACGATATTTACCCAATCGCACAATCACTTGGCGCTTGGACTGCGGCTGATGAAGGGGCTCGTCACTTTAGCAATGTCGTTTCAGAGCACACCTCAAACTCTCGAATGCTGATCGTGCATGAGGTAATGGGGCGTCACAGTGGCTGGCTCACCGCAGCCACCGCCGTTTCATACCGATTGCTACTTGATGAAATAACTTGGATTCCAGAGTTTGGCTTAACTCGGAATCACCGCGATGTTCACGCTGTCTATGTGCCAGAACTTGAAGTTGATCTTGCCGCTGAAGCTACCCGATTGAGTAAAGTCCTCGATGAAGTTGGCAACGTAAATATCTTCTTATCTGAAGGAGCTGGTGTTGACGCCATTGTTGAACAAATGCGAAGTAATGGTGAAGAGATTCCGGTTGATCCATTCGGACATGTCAAAATTGATAAAATCAACCCCGGTGAATGGTTTTCAAAACAGTTTGCGCCGATGATCAAGGCGGAAAAAGTTTTAGTTCAAAAGAGTGGTTACTTCGCTCGTTCTGCGCCAGCAAATGCGGTAGACCAAAAATTGATTCATGATTGCGCAGTAGTTGCAGTTCGCAGCGCACTTGATGGCATAAGTGGACTTGTTGGACAAGATCAAGACCAGGGCAACGTTATTCGTGCTTGTGAATTCCAACGAGTTGCTGGTGGTAAGCCATTTGATACCGAACAAGTGTGGTTTGAACAATTGCTGACACAAATAAACCAGCCAAAGGGCAAGCCAGTTTCAGCTCATTAATAACTTTTTAGCTGTTTGGGCTCTTCGACCTTGATGCATATTTATCTACGTACTCTTGCCCCGAAAGATCCATAATTCGATACATAATTTCATCCGTTAACGATCGCAAGACAAATCTGTCATCTTCCATGCCGTAGTACCGCGAAAAATCTAACGGTGCACCGATCCGGATTCCTACTTCAACTCCAAAATTTGGTCGGGAGCGACCTATTGGTTGCACCATTTCGGTATTAATCATTGCAACAGGAATAACTGGCACTCTTGCTTCAAGAGCTATCCGAGCGACTCCAGTCTTACCGCGATATAGACGGCCGTCTGATGATCGGGTGCCTTCGGGATAAATTCCCAGTAAGTGGCCTTCATTAAGCAGTCGAACACCTGTTGTGATTGCCGCCATGCTGGCGTTACCACCAGTTCGATCCACTGGAACTTGGCCGGCGCCCCGAACAAATGCCGCAACTACTTTTCCGCGAATTCCAGGGCCCTCAAAGTATTCGCTTTTTGCCATGAAGGTGATTTTTCTGGGAACTGCAACTGGTAGAAATATCGAGTCTGAGAAGGACAAGTGGTTGCTGGCTAAAATTGCCGCTCCGCTATCTGGAATATTCTCTAAGCCTTCTACCCAGGGGTGAAAGCCCACTTCAATTGCAGGTCCAATGGCGACCTTCTTTAGGAACTTATAGAAGTTATCGCGGTCAGCCACAGCACTAACGGTAGTCAACCAAAGGAGTTACAGCAATTACTGGACTGGATTTTTGATAGTTATCGCGATTTTTGAGACGTTCTGGGATTTACTGGGTTAATCTCTCTTAAGGCTTTTATTGAAGGGTGACCAAAAATGCGCGAATTATCTGTACCTGCAAACATTCCACCAATTGCCAGTGGCAACGTCACAGACCACATTGAAGAACTGGTTGCGCGAAATCCGCAATTCCCTTCCCTCTCGATTCAAACAGATGATCAGTGGACCACAGTTACGGCCGAGCAGTTTCGCTCCCAAGTTCGCAGTGTTGCAAAAGGCTTAATCGCAGAAGGTCTAGCCGCTGGCGAACGGGTCGCCATTCTTTCGCGCACTCGCTACGAGTGGACTGTAGCTGACTATGCCATTTGGTACGCCGGCTGCATCACTGTTCCAATTTACGAAACGTCATCCCCTGAACAAGTTGAGTGGATCATTTCTGACGCCAATGTTGTTGCAACTTTCTTTGAGGCCGAGCGCACTACCCATGCTTTCACTCCGATTGCAGCGAAAGTTCCGCACATGACTCACTCGTATATTTTTGGCAACGATGTGTTGGCTGAACTTTCCAGTAAAGGTATGCACGTTTCTGATGACGAACTAAATGCTCGACGTACTTCAGCAAAGCCAAGTGACCCGGCAACTTTGATTTACACATCTGGTACAACCGGTCAACCAAAAGGCTGCATCATCACGCACGGAAACCTGATGGCTGAAGTTGATACTTTAGTTAAGGGAATACCTGAAGTTTTTGACGTACCAGAAGCATCAACTTTAATTTTTCTTCCACTTGCGCATGTGTTTGGAAGATTGATTCAAGTTGCCATGTTGCGCGGTGAAGTCACTATTGGTCACTGTCCAAATCCCGTAGCACTACTTAAAGACTTGAGTTCATTTAAGCCAACATTTTTGCTTGCTGTTCCTCGAGTATTTGAAAAAGTATTTAATGGCTCAGCTGCAAAAGCGCATGAGGCAAGTCCAGTTAAGGGAAAGATTTTTGACAGCGCAGCGAAAGTTGCAATTGCCTACAGTGAAGCTTTAGACCATGGCCACATGTCAAAGGGTCTGGCGCTCAAGCATGGACTGTTTGACAAGCTCGTTTATTCAAAAATACGTCATGCCATGGGTGGCCGGGTTACCCATGCGATTTCAGGTGGCGCTGCACTTGGCTCCCGCCTCGGACACTTCTACCGCGGGTTGGGCTTAGTAATTCTTGAAGGATATGGCTTAACAGAAAGCACGGCTGGAAGTACATTGAATTTGCCAAGCTCCCTAAAGATTGGCTCAGTTGGACGGCCACTCCCGGGCACCGGGGTTCGCATTGAACCAGATGGCGAAGTGCTTCTTAAAGGTCCGCATATCTTTACTGGGTATTGGAATAACGAGACCGCAACAGCGCAGGCCATGACCAGCGATGGTTGGTTTCTTACTGGTGACATTGGTGAGCTCGATAGCGATGGCTTCCTACGCATCACTGGACGAAAGAAAGAAATTATTGTTACAGCTGGCGGCAAGAATGTGGCGCCGGCCGTGCTTGAGGATCGCCTCCGGGCAAATCCGATTATTAGCCAATGTGTTGTTGTTGGCGACAACAAGCCCTACATTGCAGCGCTGATAACTCTGGATCAAGATGCCCTGCCGCAAATTCTTTCAGCAAATAACATTGAGGCTGCGCCGATGTCCGAGTTAGCCGCTAATCCAGACTTGCGCGCATTAGTTCAAAAGGCAGTTAATTCAGCTAACGAAGCAGTATCTAACTCTGAAGCAATTAAGAAGTTCTCTATCTTGCTTGAAGACTTTACAATCGACAACGGTTACTTAACTCCAAAAATGAGTATCCGCCGTCATTTAATTGTGCAAGATTTTGCCAAGGAAATCGACGCCCTCTATAACTAAGCATCATATTTGTTACGTAACTTGTTACGCTTAATTTTATAATGCGAACACTTCCGTTAGTTATTGGCTGGTTTGCGACCAGGCTTTGGGTTGTATTGTCAGGATTTAGTATCTTGCTTTATCCCGATTCTGAGTTTTTGTTTAGTGATGTACGCCTTTATGACTGGTGGGCTGGCAACATCGCAGCAGGTTTCTTCCCAATTAACGATCCGATGTGGCAGTATCCCCCACTTGCCGCACTAGTTTTTTTGGCTGGGTACTTAATTGCTCCCAACGCCGTTGGGTTTGTTTTTTTGGCTCTCTTAGCAGACCTCGCAATCATGATTTTGCTTTTGGTTCGTGGCCGGGAATTAGCTAACTACTTGCCAAGCGCTATCTGGTTAGCTACTCCACTGATTATCGGTCCGATCCTGTTAGGGCGATTCGATGTGTTCCCGACTTTAGCTGCAGTTTTTGCCTTACTCTATGTTTCCTCTGCAAAAAAATTTGGCAGCGCTCTTGCAGTTGGCGCGCTACTAAAAGTCTGGCCGATTTTATTACTTCTTGTTACACCAAAAGAAATGTTAACCAGAGTTCTGCTCTGGTTTGCGCTAACTTTTGGACTTGGAAGTCTCTTACTCAGCATTTGGTGGAAGGAAAGTTTTTCATTTATTAGTGAGCAAAGCTCTCGTGGCCTACAGATTGAATCTATTGGAGCGCTGCCTTATCAACTCTGGAATGCCGGGCCAGCCACTGTGTCTTCCGCATTTCAATTTGGCGCAATTGAAGTTGTCGCACCGGGCACGGCGCTGATATCGCTCGTCGTGACCCTTGTAGGAATTTCACTCCTGGGGCGACTTGGTTATTGGCGATTGTTTGGAAAACTAAATGGCGCACAGCCAGCCGACGTTGCACTGCTCGCTCTCCTTTTGGCCATCGTTACAAGTCGGGTACTTTCGCCGCAGTACTTAGTTTGGATATTTGGCGTACTGGCAGTGTGTGCCTTCAATCCACCGCCGAATTTCCGAAGAATTTTTATCCTGCTAGCCATAAGTAGTGGTCTTGGACAGCTTATTTATCCCGGTTGGTATGTGAGTTTTCAACTGGGTGGCACTCTTGCAGTTGCCGCTCACACTATTCGAGTTACCACACTCGTTTGGGCCACAGTTTTAGTTTGGCGAAACTTAAGTGAGCAAACAGAAAAATCGAGGCAAGCCGAAGTTGCCTACTGATCTGGATCAATTCCTGAAAGCAGTGAGTCAAGGCGCTTAAAACTATGCTCCCAGGTCCATTCCTGGGCAACCCAGTTACGACCAGCAGCGCCCATGCGCTTGGCAAGATCTGGATCCGTAAAAAGTTCAATTAACCGATCACGGATTTCACCTAAATTATTTCCGTTTACCAAGAATCCGGTTTCGCCGTCAAGGACCGCATCCACTGCCCCACCCGAGTTGCCAACAATAACCGGCAATCCAGTGGCAGAGCCTTCTAGGAACACGATGCCCAAACCCTCAACATCCCAGCCAGCTCTTCGAGTGCGGCAGGGCATTGCAAATACGTCACCAGCCGCGTACCAATTTGCTAATTGCGCTTGGTCAACTTTTCCAGTGAAATGAACATTATCTCTAAGTCCCAAATCAGCCGTAAGTTTTTCTAGGTGTTTACGATATGGTCCATCGCCAACAATAATTAGTGATGCCAGTGGGACGGCCTTTATTACTTGTGGCAATGCCTCGATAAGTTGGTCTTGACCTTTTCGGGTCATTAATCGTGAAACGCAAACTATTACTGGTCGCTGTGACCAGCCAATTTTTGATCGTAATTCAAATCCTGCAGTTGAATTTGCTGGTGAGAATTCCTGCGCATCTACTCCAGGAACTATTCGACGCATATTCGATGCCGCTTGCGAACTCAAGGCTCGACTAATTTTTTTGTGCGTGTAAGCGCTTATATAGGTTAAATGATCAACATCGTCTCCGATTTTACGAAGCGCTTGTTTCATACCAGGCGTCATAGCCCAGCCAACTTCATGTCCTTGTGTCATGCCAACGATATTTTTCACGCCAAGTTTACGAAGTGAAGGCGCTAGGAGCCCAAGTGGCGCGGCAGCGCCGAATAAAACCCGCGTCACATTATTTGCAACGATAATTTCGCGAGCCATAGCAAATGTCCGGTTATCAGGTAACAAAGTTTTAGTTTTTGCTCGAACTGTCATAAATTTTTGGGCAGCATCAAATTCCGCTGCGCCATCCCAATTAGAAGTTAAAACGCTTACTTGCGCGGGATCGAATCGACGCACTAATTCATAACCAAAAGTTTGAATTCCACCCGGCCGTGGTGGAAAGTCATTCGTGATGACCAAGGTATTGCCCATGGGTACATATTGCCTTAGCGACTCAGTAACTTGTTATTGCGTGTGTTTTATAGCGCAATAACAAGTTATTGCGTATGTTTTATAGCGCAATGTTATTTTGTTTATTGCCAACTGTTGCTGTGCTCGCTTGGCTTTGAATTAACCTCAGCGGCGCGATTAAGCCAGCACCAGCAAGGACGCCCAAGACATCCTTATGATCATCAAGCGATGCTGGCATAGGCCCAAGCAGCGCAGTCACGACGCACTCCGAGCAGGCAATGTCGCGCATTACACAACTTGCGCAGTCAATTAACATAAACGTCTCCCTCTAGCGATTGGGCCAATCTCTGGCACTAATTGAAACGCTAGAACTAACCTCTGACAATTTTTTTGATCCATTGGCCTAGCGCAAGCCAAAGTCCTCGAGCGATTGTCAGTGTCCACCAGTAAAGTGCCCATATGGGTGAATTTCTGGAGCAAACAGCGCTAACCATTTCTGATATTGGTCAGCAACTCGCCCACACCACATTTGTCATAGTTGACCTAGAAACTGCAGGTGGAAAACCAGGCGATGCTGGAATTACCGAAATTGGTGCCGTTAAAGTCCGAGGCGGCGAAGTACTTGGAGAGTTTAGAACGTTTTGTCACCCTGGCGTGCCCATCCCAGCTTTCATATCAGTGCTTACGGGAATCACTAATCACCACGTGGCCACAGCGCCAAATGTGGCAAGTGCAGTTATTGAGTTCTTGGCATTCGCAGGATTCGATTCCCAGGATCCGCCGGTGCTGGTTGCGCATAATGCACCCTTTGATGTTGGGTTCTTGAAATCTGCCTGCACTAAATTTGAAATCCATTGGCCGGCGCCCAAGGTTGTTGACACTGTCATCTTGGCTCGCAAAATACTTCGCAAAGACGAAGTTAAAGATAAGAAGCTAGCAACTTTGGCGCGTTTTTTTAGCGCTCCAGTTAGCCCTACGCATCGCGCCCTAGATGATGCAAGGGCTACTGTCTCGGTACTACACGGTTTGATTGAACGTGTTGGCAATCTTGGGGTACATGACTTGGCAGGTCTGCAAAGTTTTAATGGGCCTGCAACGCAGCGACGCCGACGCAAACGTCACTTAGCAACTGACCTCCCAGATTCCCCTGGCGTCTATATTTTTTATGATGGCGCTGACCGAGCTTTATATGTAGGTACCTCGAAAAATATCCGGAAACGCGTTATGAGTTACTTCACTGCAGCTGAATCTCGGGCGCGCATGACAGCTATGGTTGAGCTTGCGCAGCGGGTGCAAGGCTTCGTATGCGAAACTCGCCTCGAGGCCACAATTCGGGAACTGCGAATCATAAATGAACTACGACCCAGCTATAACGCCCGCTCCAGAAATCCTGAGAAGACTATTTGGCTGACCTTAACTGATGAAAAGTTTCCGCGTGCTTCATTGATTCGTCAAGGGACACTGCCAAATATTGATCGAACCTTTATTGGACCGTTTGTAAATCAATCTTGGGCTGAGTTGGCGATGGACGCTCTACACGAAACAACTAAATTGCGACAATGTAAAGATCGGATCACCAGCAAATCAGTAATGTCGGCCTGTGCACTTTATGAAATGGATCGATGTATCGCACCATGTTTACCAGAAACGCAGGCAACAGATTACGACGAAATAGTTTCTAAGTCTAGAAAAATACTTGCTGGCGATTCTTCTCAAGTTACGACAAAATTTATGGGAAGTATTCAGAAATTCGTTGAACTTGAGAAATTCGAAGAAGCTGCACTCACTCGGGATCGAATGCATGCCCTTGCAGGTGGCGTGCATCGTTCAACTAAATTGCGGTCACTCAGCGTAATTCCGCTACTACTTGCAGCCCAACTTAACGAACTCGGTGGCTGGGATATTCACGCGATAACTTATGGCCGACTAGCAGGTGCTATCCAGGCGCCACCTGGTCAGAATCCAAAAACTTACCTAGCTCAACTTAAATCGACAATCGCAAGCGACGTTCGGCTACCAACGCTTGTTTCTGAAACGGAATTGCTGCTTAAGTGGCTCGGAGATGGCAATACCCGCTTAGTTGAAATTGCTGCCGGACATACTTGGCAGCATCCAATAACTGCCCCCGGCAAAGCGCAGGAACTACGAATCAGTTAGCGCGAATCTTTGGCTAACTGAAGCCCATACCTCCAGCTGCGTGCTGGCAGCGCCGGAATCAATCGAACCGAAGGCAGTAGGTAGTGCGCGCTTGATTCGAGCAATCACTGGATCTGTAACTTTTCCAAAACGCTCTTCACCCTTTGCCGCGTCATACGCGACCATAGTTGCGGAAGCATTTAGGGCTACCACATCACGAATCGCGCGATAGTTCCCATCGGTGCGACCGCTTAAAACATTGAGGACAACTTGCGCATTGAACTGCGCGTCTGCCCCTTTAAGTTCCGCAATTGATGCTGGTGCTAGCCCAAGGGATTCTGGCGTTAATGTTTCCTCGCGAAGTTGACCCGATGTGACGTCCCAAATTTGCGTTGGGGCAGATGTCGATAATTCATCAAGGCCATCAACACTTCGCACCACTATGGATTTAAAGCCACGCGCTAACTGCACTTGGGCTAAAACTGGAGCTAGTCGAAGATCTGCGCAGCCAAGTAGTGAAGCTTCAGGTTGGCCTGGATTTGAAAGTGGTCCGAGTACATTGAAAACTGTTGGGATCCCAAGTTCTTTGCGAACTGCTCCGGCATACTTCATCGCAGGGTGATGAACTGGCGCAAAGCAAAACGCAATTCCTGCATCAGCAACACAAGAGGAAAGAAGTGATGGTGGCATATTTATTGCCACACCAAGTGCTTCCAGCACGTCTGCAGTGCCAGCTTGTGATGAAATAGCTCGGTTGCCGTGCTTTAAAACTGGAATTCCCGCGCCCGCAACTGTGATGGCAGCCATGGTTGAGATATTGACGGTATGCGCGCCATCACCACCAGTGCCAACAACATCTACTGCAATTCGATCTAATTTAACTTCAACTGCATTAGCCAGCATTGCTGCAACCATGCCGCTTACCTCGGTGACAGACTCGCCTTTAACGCGCAGTCCTACGGCAAGTCCCGCTAGTTGTGAATCAGTAGCAGTGCCAGACATCATTTCATTCATAGCCCAGTAAGCCTGATCAAAAGATAGATCTTTGCTATTTATTAAGACTCCAAGGATCTCTTTCCAAGTAAATGTTTCCATGAGTCCAATTACCGAACCTTAATCTTTAACTCGAAACAGAAGTACGAGATTTAAGCAATGCAACTGCTGCGTTAACAAGCGCGCGCGGATCAATTGGATGTGCAACTACGGCATCGGCCCGGGACCACGTGGCCAACCAGCGATCATCTGCTCGACCAACGAGTACTAAAACTGGAGGGCAATTGTAAATTTCGTCTTTAAGTTGTCGGCAAAGTCCCATGCCGCCGCTTGGAGTGGCTTCGCCATCAAGAATTAGGAGATCGAAGGTTCCGGGATCAACATTGGCTAGAACTGCAGGTTGAGTTGCGCACTCAAGAATTTCCAAATTTCCAAAATCCAGCGAAGGTCGCACCCCTAAGGACACTTTCACGTGGTTGCGAACCGCAGAATCGTCGCTGTAAATCAGGACCTTTAGGTTTTGGGTAACTTTGGACACTCCAAAAGAGTATCTGAGGCCACGCTCTAGGTGGTAATTCGAGGCTGCGAAATGGCGTTGGTCACATCCCTGAAAAACAAGCATCCTGCGGGGATTTTTTGCTTGGCCTTGGCTAAACTAGCGACTGTGAGTACCTCTTCTGCGATCCGCATCCCAACAGCTGCCCAGCGACCAAATATGGTGTCAATTGGCACGATTATTTGGCTTGCTAGCGAGTTGATGTTCTTCGCAGGTCTTTTTGCTATGTACTTCACGCTGCGCTCAGTAAATCCCGAACTTTGGGTTGAAGAGGTAGAAAAACTCAACATTCCATTGTCGGCATTTAACACCACTGTTTTGGTGCTTTCTTCGGTAACGTGCCAGCTTGGTGTTTTTGCTGCCGAACGAGGCGATGTCAAGATTTTACGCAAATGGTTTGTTATCACGTTCTTGATGGGAGCCTTCTTCGTAGGCGGTCAAGTTTATGAATACACCGTGCTCGTGCACGAGGGGCTAACGCTTTCATCATCTGCTTATGGTTCAGCTTTTTATTTAACTACTGGTTTTCACGGGCTGCATGTAACGGGTGGTCTGATTGCCTTCCTATTCGTCCTTGGCCGAACTTATGCGACTAAGCACTACTCGCACCAGCAAGCCACAACTGCAATCGTTGTTTCTTATTACTGGCATTTCGTGGACGTCGTTTGGATTGCACTGTTCGCAACGATCTACTTAATTCAATAACTCGAAATTATCGAACTGTTTTAGCAAAGTTAGGAAAAGAAAACTGTGGCACTAAGCAAGAGGCACCCAGCTGCACTATTTGCAGTCCTAGCGGTCGCATTGGGCACAACTGGCGCAGCATACGCGGCAGTGACAAACCAAACTGCTCCAAAAGCGGTAGTGCGCTCCGAAACTCAAGTTGAGCAAGGTAAGCAACTATTCCTGGAGGGTTGCTCCTCTTGTCACGGACTGGCTGCGCAAGGCGGTTCAGATGGTCCATCACTTCTTGGCGTCGGCGCTGCTTCCGTTGATTTCCAGGTTGGAACCGGGCGGATGCCACTTGCCGCACCGGGTGTCCAGGCCATGCCAAGTATGCCTTCCTACAACGCTGAAGAAACCGCGGCTCTTGCTGCATTTATCGCAACTTTAGGAGTTGGGCCTGCAATTCCAACCCAGGAAATGCTTGATACCTCAGATGCGGAACTAGCACTTGGTGGCGAACTATTTCGTACTAACTGCGCGCAATGTCATGGCGCTTCAGGAACTGGCGGCGCGCTGTCGCAAGGGCGCGTTGCCCCTAATCTGATGGATTCTGACGCAAAGTATCTCTATGAAGCCATGGTCTCAGGACCGCAATCTATGCCGCTGTTTAGTGATCAAACACTTACCGAGCAAGACAAAAAAGACATCATTGCCTACGTGGAAGAATTGCAAAAAAATATCAGCCCTGGTGGGGCAACACTTGGCAGGCTGGGGCCCGTTACCGAAGGGCTCTTTCTTTTTATTGCCGGACTTGGCGTTCTGATTGTGGCGGCAGTTTGGATTGGAGCTAAGTCAAAGTAATGAATGAATTAGAGCATCCAACGAGTGAGCCCTACGGCTCAAGAGATGGAAAAGACTTAGTAAGCGGAATCACCATTTTCCCAATGGAGCCGCACGTTCCACGCAAGTCAGACATTGATCCAAAAGCTGCCCGCCGCGCGGAACGTCAAGTTGCCACCATGTTCGCAACATCTTCGCTAATGATTATTTTGTTCATAGTTGCCTACGTAAACATTCCAAGCACAACTCTGATCACAATTCCAGTGATTGGAACAGTAAATGCCAACCACTTAGCAACTGGCTTTGCTTTCGGAATGGCGATTTTACTAATAGGTATCGGCGCCATCCATTGGGCCAAGAAATTGATGCCAGACGTTGAAGTAACGCAGGAACGTCACTCCTTGACTTCTCGCGAAGAGGAACGCCAAGAGGTGGCCGCTAGTTTTCAGAGAGGTAAAGCGGAATCAGGTTTTGCTGAACGCAAAATTATCCGGCGCTCGCTTTTAGGTGCGTTGGCACTTTTCCCCGTACCGCTAATTGTCTTGTTGCGGGACTTAGGTCCACTTCCCGGAACTCGCTTGCGAGAAACTATCTGGGATAAAGGCATCCACTTAGTTACTGATGCCACTTACCGCAAGATCAAAGCCTCCGATGTGCCACTAGGCGGATTGATCAATGCTGTGCCAGAGAACTTGCTGGAAATTGAGCATGAAGAAGAGAACTTAAACCAACGCGGCAAAGCCTCAATCATCATTGTTCGCATGGACCCAGCCGACATTGTGTCTCAACAAGGCGATACCTGGGACTACCAAGGAATTTTGGCATTTTCAAAGATTTGCACGCACCTAGGCTGCCCGACATCGTTGTACCAGCAACGCACTCACCACTTGCTGTGTCCGTGTCACCAGTCTACATTTGACTTATCAGACTCGGGCAATGTGGTTTTCGGACCAGCTGCTCGTCGTATGCCACAGCTTGCGATCACAGTGGATAGCGAAGGTTATCTAATTGCCCAAAGTGGATTTGATCAACCTGTAGGGCCAAGTTTCTGGGAGCGCGGATGAGTACAACCGAAGAATCAATAATGGCACCAGCTCATGCTGATGCACAAGGTAAAGGCGGCTCTGTCGCCTACTTCATTGATGACCGCTTGGCTTCAGCCAACTTCACTAAGCGCCTGCTCGATAAAGTATTTCCCGATCACTGGTCTTTTATGCTGGGCGAAATCGCGTTATACAGTTTCATTATTTTGCTGCTTTCCGGAACTTACTTAACTCTTTGGTTTAATCCCTCAATGACTGAGGTCATATACAACGGCTCCTACGTGCCGCTCAAGGGCGTCAAAATGTCAGAGGCATACTCTTCTACTTTGGCCATTTCCTTCGACGTGCGCGGTGGACTTCTAATTAGGCAAATCCATCACTGGGCAGCACTGTTCTTTGTCGCAGCCGTCTCAGTGCATTTACTGCGGGTATTTTTTACCGGCGCATTTCGTAAGCCACGTGAAATCAACTGGGTAATCGGAACATTGTTACTTGTTCTTGCGCTACTTGAGGGATTCTCGGGTTACTCACTGCCCGATGATTTGCTTTCTGGTACTGGCCTGCGCATTGCGCAAGGAATTATTCAAGCAATTCCATTGGCTGGAACTTACGTTGCGATGTTCCTATTTGGCGGAGAGTTCCCTGGAACTTCAATTATGCCGCGGCTGTATTCCATTCATATTCTGTTGATTCCTGGAATTTTATTAGCTTTAATTACCGTTCACCTCATCATGGTGTTCTACCAAAAGCACACCCAGTTCCCTGGTCCAGGACGCACGGAAAGTAACGTCGTGGGCTTCCGCTTATTCCCAATTTACATGGCTAAAGCCGGTGGCTTTTTCTTCGTGGTATTCGGTATCACAGTACTGATCGCCGCATTCGTGACCATTAATCCAATTTGGATGTACGGTCCCTACACGCCTTCGCAAGTAACGGCTGGATCCCAGCCCGATTGGTACATTGGCTTTTTAGATGGCGCGGTTCGCTTGATGCCAAACTTAGAGTCAACTTTGCTGGGTTACACCATCAGCTGGAACATCATTGTGCCCGCGCTAGTGGTGCCAGGAATTATGTTTACTGCACTTGGCTTGTACCCATGGATCGAAGCTTGGGCAACTGGCGACAAGCGCGAACATCACTTACTAGACCGACCACGCAATGCTCCAACGCGAACTGGCTTGGGAGTTATGGCGCTTACGTTCTACATGATTCTTCAAGTTGCTGGTGGCAACGACGTAATTGCGGCGGCATTTAATCTCTCCATCAATGCAATGACCTGGACTTTCAGGTTCTTGCTCTTTGCGCTTCCACCGATCGCTTTCGTGATTACTAAGCGAATCTGTCTAGGGCTTCAGCGACGCGACAACGACAAGTTGCTGCATGGATATGAAACTGGACGAGTCTTACGTCTGCCAAGTGGCGAGTTCCTTGAGATTCATGAGCCAATTGGCGAAGTTGAGCGAGCAAAAATTCTTGCGAAACAAGATGTGATTCCGATGGAGCTACCGGCGAGCGTGGATGCAAATGGAGTTCGAAACCCCAAGGCTGCAAAGTCCATCATGCGAGCCAAACTCTCCCAGTGGTTCTACTCTGATGTAATTCCAACGCCAACTGATGAAGAATTGCGAGAAGCTGCAGATCATGCTGAGCATGAATTGCACGCCGCACAATCTCACATCAAGGAAATCGCAAGCCACTAGCGCGGCCCCGAGAAAAACCCACTCCCATAACAACGGAGTGGGTTTTTTCATTTGCGCAGAAGAGTTTGTCGTCGCTCCTGCGCAAAGGCGATAGCATACTCGTCTTCGAATTTAGCAATCGGCCCTACCGCGCATTGCAAAACGGAATCTGCAAGTTCTGGGTTTCGGGCCAGCGCGGGGCCATGCATATATGTTCCAATGACGTTCCCGTGCCAGACGCCTTCCGTGGCGCTAAAACCATTTCCAACGCCACTTAAAGTTCGCCCTAATGCTGGCATTTCTGATCCCAACTTGGTAAAGCCTTGGTGATTTTCAAATCCAGTCAAAATCGGAAGTTCTCCTCGACTTGGCGAAATCACCAATTCACCAACACTGCGAGCAGCTTTTGGGTAAATCGTGTGCGCATCAACAAGACCAAGGCCGGAAATTATTTCCCCACCGTTTCCTGGCAGAGACTCGCCTATTATTTGGAATCCGGCGCAAACCGCGAAAACTGTGGCGCCACCGGCTGCTGCGTACTTGAGGCCACCATCACGTTCAAGCATTTCCAGCGCCGCAAGTTGCGGCCCATCTTCGCCGCCGCCAAGCAAATAGATTTCGGCGCTTCGCGGAATTGGCTCTCCGGGAGTCACGTCAACTAGCTCCACTTCGATGTTTCGAGCTCCTGCTCGATGACACAAGACCTCAGCGTTACCTTGGTCTCCGTAGGTGCCCAATAAATCGTGATAGAGGCGGACTATCGTAAGAGTCATTTTTGGCCACCTTGTACTTTCGTGATTCCAAGTTCTCGGGCGGCTAAATCTTGAAAAGCTGTGTAACTCGCAATTGCCTGAATCACTCCAGTTGGAAAATAGGCAATCGCCTGCGCAATGTCTGCGGCGACCACCACATCACAACCCTGTACTTTAATTCGGTAAGCCACATCCAGCCGCCGCTCCCCCGTGCAAACAACTTTCTTTCCTTGCAGAGATGCGAAATCAATGTCCCAGAGCCATGAAGTGTCCCTACCGTCAATGCCGCGAGCGTTGATTGAAAGAATCACTTGCTGTGAACTGATTCCTGCTAACGCTTCTCGCCAACTTTCTGGGTTCTTGGCTAAGTGCGTGGAAATCATCCGTCCATCAACATCAAATTGACTGATGCGATCTGGCGAATTATCCAGGATTTCTTGAGCGTCAGCTGCCGAGATTTCTGCTCCCATTAAACGAGCTGCTTCGGTAACCAGTACAGTGTTTCGCTCGGGACCACTAAGTTTTTTATCCGAACGCACATCAGCTAATTTCGAACCCAACCCGCAACTGCAGGCATAGTTACCAGCAGACCAATCCAAAATATTTGAGCATTGCGGACAAGTAGCGCCGTCGCTATGACGCCTACCACCAAAGGAAACTCGAATTACGTGCCCAGCTTGTGCTGCTGCGTACTCCACAAATGGGTCATCCCGATCAATTACTAACGTGACGTCGTCTTTTGTAAAGGTCTCATGCCACAGCTGCGCAATTTTTCGCACTTCTCCAGTTCGATGAAGTTGATCGCGCGACAAATTTAGCAGCACGACAACACTCGGCGAAATTGCGCGATACATTGCTGGCAAATACATTTCATCACATTCGATGGCTGCCAAGCGATGCCTTGGTCTTTGCGCTAAAGCAGCAACTATCCCCGCCGGCATGTTGGCACCAGAGCGCGATGTGCTTACGCCTTCGCCGGCGAATTGCGACAAGATGTTTACCAAGTTTGAAGTAGATGTAGTTTTACCATTAGTCCCAGAAATTAAAACTACATCGCGATTTTTGGTTAATTCGTTTATTGCGTTTGGGTAAAGAGCTAAAATAACTCGCCCAGTGAGAGTTTCGCCTCGTCCGCGCTTAAATAAGCGAGAAAGCGACCCGGCGGTGTTACCTAGAGCGCAAGCAATTTTTAGTCGCAATGAGGAGGTCACTGATGTGCCTACTACTTAGTTACTTTGCAAATTCGCCGCGGTAGTACTCGAAAATTAGTCCATTTACTGCCAACAGGATGACAAATACTCCGAGCACCATCATCCAGGTTGCGAAAACAAATCCGAGTACAAATACAAATACCGAGGCTCCTATTACGAATGGCCACCAAGAATACGGGGAAAAGAAACCGTAATCTGGGTCAATGTCAGAAATCAAGGCAGTCTCAATATCTTCTGGCATAGTTCCAATTCGCTTATCGGTAAAGAGAATATAAAATGCAATCAGAAAAGCTAGCCCGCCAGTAAGTGCTAGCAATGTTGTGCCAATCACATCGCCGCTCATAAACCAATATATTGAGCCCAGCAAGACGTAAGTCAATGTACCTAATGCGAAAAGTTTGCCGCCAACATTCATAACTAATTCACCGTTTTCTGGGAACTATTTGCTGCGGTTTCAAAGGCTCGGTCTCGATCCGCTTGCTCCATTGCGGCTACCTCTGGGTGGTGCAAATCAAAAGCTGGGCGCTCACTGCGGATTCGTGGAATCTCAACGAAGTTATGACGCGGTGGTGGGCATGAAGTAGCCCACTCTAGGGATGCGCCCCAACCCCAAGGGTCGTCACAATTAACCATTGGCGCAAACTTTTGAGTTTTATAAACATTCCAAAAGAATACGAAAGTAGAAGCGCCTAAGACTAAGGATCCAACCGTTGAGACCATGTTGAGCGTAGTGAACCCATCGCTGGCCAAATAGTCCGCATAACGTCTTGGCATACCCTGAACTCCCAGCCAGTGCTGCACTAGGAAAGTGATGTGGAAGCCAAAGAAGACCAGCCAGAAGTGTAGTTTTCCTAGACGTTCATCTAACATCTTGCCGGTGAATTTTGGCCACCAGAAATAGAAACCAGCGAACATGGCAAACACCACGGTGCCAAATACTACGTAGTGGAAATGTGCAACCACAAAGTAGGAATCGCTGACGTGGAAATCAAGTGGTGGCGCAGCTAAAATCACGCCAGTAAGGCCACCAAATAAGAATGTAGTTAGGAACCCGATAGTCCAGAGCATTGGGGTTTCAAAGCTCAAGGAACCGCCCCACATAGTGCCAATCCAGTTGAAGAACTTCACTCCAGTTGGCACGGCGATGAGCATTGTCATGGCCGCGAAGAACGGCAAATTAACTGCTCCCGTGACATACATGTGATGCGCCCAAACTGCTACCGAAAGTCCTGCAATTGCAATCGTCGCAAAAACTAAACCTTTGTAACCAAAAATTGGCTTGCGGCTAAACACTGGCAGGATCTCGGTTGCAATACCAAAGAATGGAAGCGCCAAGATGTATACCTCGGGATGACCGAAGAACCAAAATAAGTGTTGCCAAAGTATTGCGCCGCCATTAGCTGCGTCGAATACCTGAGTGCCAAACTTTCGATCAGATTCAAGCATCAGCAGTGCTGCTGCAAGAACTGGGAATGCCATGAGAACTAAAACACTTGTCAACAAAATGTTCCAAGTAAAAATCGGCATTCTAAACATCGTCATGCCTGGCGCGCGCATGGTGAAAATTGTCGTAATGAAGTTAACGGCTCCCAAAATACTCGCCAGGCCAGACATTGCAAGACCCATAATCCAAAGATCGGAGCCCACGTTAGGCGAGTTAATTACGTTAGATAGCGGAGCATAAGCGAACCAACCAAAGCCAGCTGCGCCTCCTGGAGTTAGGAAACCTAACATCACAGTGAGGCCGCCAAATAAATACAACCAGTAACTGATCATGTTTAGTCGAGGAAAGGAAACATCTGGCGAACCAATTTGTAACGGCATAATCGCATTAGCAAAGCCCGCAAATAGCGCAGTTGCAAACAAGAAAAGCATCAGAGTGCCATGCATAGTGAACAGTTGGTTGTACTGTTCATTGCTGACGTACTGCAAACCTGGCCGCGCTAATTCAGCTCGCATGACAAGAGCCATAGCTCCAGCAATCACAAAGAATGCAAATGATGTAATCATGTAAAGATTGCCAATGACCTTGTGGTCCGTGGATGACATGTACTTGACTACTTTGTTACCTTTTTTTGCTGGCGACTTAAGCGGTGCCTGCGTGCCTTCATTTAAGCGTTCGTACTGCGCTGGCTTATCTAAAATTGCCATTAGGAAACTCCTGCCACTACGGATCGACCTGAATCAATCCTGCCAATTTGTCCACGTTCCTTTAGGCCTGCGATGTGCGCTTCATACTCGGCGCGCGACACTACTTTTACATCAAAAAGCATTCTTGAGTGGTCAACACCACAAAGCTCGGCGCACTTACCCTTGAAAACACCTTGCGTGTTTGGCGTAACTGCAAATTGATTATTGCGCCCAGGCACTACGTCCATCTTCATCAAAAACGCTGGAATCCAAAATGAGTGAATTACGTCTGGTGAAGTTAATTCGAATTTAACTTTTTCATCAACTGGTAGCCAAAGCACTGGCGGGTCACTCGGAGTGCCAAGGTCATAGACACCTTCTTCTTCATAATTAAAAGCCCAAGACCAGCGCCACCCAACAACGTTCACACTGTGTGTTTGGGTGTCATCGAGTTTTGTAAGAATAGTTTGATCACGTTGTGTGAAATAAAACAGGGCCAAAACCATTAGCAGTGGCGCGACGGTGTAAAGAATTTCTAATGGCACGTTGTAGCGCACTTGCTTAGGTAGTCCATCGCCTTCTTTGCGACGGTAGGCAACTATCGCCCAGAGCAAAAGCCCCCAAACAAAAAATCCAACGATTAACGCTGCAGCCCAAGAACCCTGCCATAGCGACAAGATTCGGTTGCCTTCTTGTGTTGCCGGCTCTGGCATTCCCAATCGTCCGTACTCGTTGTCAAGGGAGCAGCCTGATAGCAGCAACATTGCGGGTAAAACCACGATGATAGCTCTGAGTTGCTTGCGACTAACGGGGTTTATCACTGGTGCGCAATCCTTAATGTTTGAGTAATTTAGCGCTGCACTGGCTGCTGGCTTGGAAGCCCGAAACCTGAGCCAATACAAGGCTTTATTGCTTCAAACAATACCTCAAGGCGACCCAAAGCGCGGGCTTGGGACCGCCGGAGGGACCAAAATCACATTGGCCAGAAAATGCCTAATTTTCGACGTGCGCTACAAATGCTGCCGGAAGCGCTAGAAGTTCGGGTAGTGCAGTGCAGTATTCCAAGCGCGAGACAGTTGTAGCGCCCATCGAGGCCAAGTGGCTGGTCAGCCATTGCGTGTCGATGATGCGACCAGAGCCATCCGAGAGCCGCTCGCCTAAAAACGCAAGCGCAACTTTTGAGGCATTTGATTGGGTGTGGAACATCGATTCTGCTGCAAAAACGCCTCCTAAATCAAGGCCATAGAGTCCGCCAACTAATTGGCCCGCGTGATTCCAGACTTCAACGGAATGGGCTACCCCTTGTTGATGTAGGCCGCAGTATGCCGCAATTACATCTTCGTTGATCCAGCCGCTTGGGCGAGCTGGATCGCCGCACGCCCGAACTACTGCAGCGAAATCCTGATCCATCGTGATTTCAAATTGCTTGCATGCCCGGCGAAGTGACGTTGAAACCACAATCGCACTGGGCTTGAACATTGCCCGCTCAGCCGGGGACCACCAACCAATTGCTGATTCTTCGCCAGCTATCTCATAAGGCATCGGAAACATCCCAAGCCGGTAAGCAGCAAGTAAAACTTCACTGTCCCAAGTCGAGCCAAAAGATGTTAACTTCGGCCATTCGATTTCCGGATTAATCTCGAGCAAATTTCCTGCGAGATCGATTGCGCTGATTGCTATCAAATCTGTTTCGTCTGGGGCCAATGTGGGGTCAGGGAAATCAATTACTCCACTATTAGGCATATCTAGTTATACGCCTAAGTGAGCTGCAACTTCTTCTGCACTCTTAGCGCCGTAAGCCTGTCCCAGCCGGAGCACAAATTCACTTCGATCAAGTTGGAATTCTTGGGTGCCAATGGTCTCGATGACATAAGTTGCGAGCAACGACCCAACTTGCGCACAAACTTCCAAATCAAGTCCCCAGCCAAGGCCAGTCAAGAATCCAGCTCGAAAAGCATCGCCAACACCAGTTGGATCCTTAATTGACTTTTCTTGGGCTACTGGAACTTTTAGGTCCAAGCCATCCCGCGAAGTAATGTGAACACCGTTTTTACCCAGAGTCGTAATTCGTACGCCAACGTGATCCAAAACTTGCGCTGCACTCCAGCCAGTTCGTTGCTCAATTAGCGTGGATTCATATTCATTATTAAACAAATACTTTGCGCCATCGACGATATCAACAGTCTGCGGGCCATCAAGGCGAGGCAGCTGCTGCGATGGATCTGCCACGAACGGAACGCCGAGCTCCTTGCATTTCATGGTGTGACTTCGCATCGCAACTGGATCATCTGCGCCAATTAGGACCAGGCCTAGTCCGCCAACTTTCTTGGAAATTTCGCTGATGTCTAGTTCGATGGATTCGCTCATTGCGCCCGGGTAGAAGGAAGCAATTTGATTCTGTTCTTGATCTGTTGTGCACATAAATCTGGCAGTGTGAGCAGTTTTTGAAACGTGAACATGTTCGCAATCAACGCCATGGTCCTCAAGCCAACTTTGATAATCTGCGAAATCTGAACCAACTGCAGCAACAAGTAAGGGGCGTTCGCCTAAGACACCCATACCGAAACAAATATTGGCCGCAACTCCCCCACGGCGAATTTGTAAATCATCGACCAGAAATGACAACGAGACGTTGTGAAGTTGGTCGGCCATTAATGAGTCATTGAAGAGGCCTGGGAAGGTCATTAAATGATCAGTTGCAACTGATCCGGTTATCGCTATGCGCACAGTCGAACAGCCTAACAACAAAGCCACCCTCAAGTTTGCAAGGGTGGCTTTGGTTATAAATCTAATTAGCTGAAGGAGTCACCACAAGCGCACGATCCGCCGGCATTTGGATTGTCGATCGTGAAACCTTGCTTCTCAATGGTGTCTACGAAATCAATAACTGCGCCACCAAGGTAGGGAACGCTCATGCGATCAACGACTACACCAACGCCATTGATCTCTTGGCGGACATCGCCATCTAGGCTGCGGTCATCAAAGAACAACTGGTAGCGAAGTCCAGAGCAACCACCGGGTTGTACTGCGATACGCAGATTTAAATCATCGCGACCTTCTTGATCAAGAAGTGTCTTAACTTTTACCGCAGCAGTTTCGGTTATTACAACGCTGTTGGCTTCGATGGTTTCGGTGGTCATTTCTCTCCTTTGTCGTGCTAGCTGATGCTGGCACTTAATCGACGCTTCGATGTCACCGTCGCTAGTTATAGATTACGTGAGAGTTTCCTAAATAGCGATCCCTCCCGGCCAAGAATCGCTCTAAGCGAACCGCTATCGACGTCCCCAACTGCTCGCCACTCGCGCCGAAACTTCCGTCAGGACTTGAATTGGCTGTGAAAGTGAGCGTTCCAGGCCAGCAAATTCAGTCATGGAATACGCCGAATCAATCCCAGCATTTGCGCATTCCCGCTTGCCGAGGCGCACATCACCCGCAAGAACAACGCATGGTTTGCCAGCTTGGGAAGCGTGCTTGGCCACTCCTGCAACTACTTTGCCGTGCAAGCTCTGGTCATCTAGCCGACCCTCGCCCGTAATCACGAGGTCCGAATTGGCGATTTCCTGGTCCAAGTTGACGGTGGCAAGTACCGTTTCAATCCCAGCAACACGGGTGGCGCCAATTAGTAGTAGCCCGAATCCCAGGCCCCCAGCAGCGCCCGCGCCCAGTGCCACAGCTGGATCCTTGCCATCGGATCGGCGCCCACATAGCGAACTGAAGTGCTCGAGTGCGCCCTCTAATTCCATGACAGCAAAATCATCTGCGCCTTTTTGCGGACCAAATACTGCGGTCGCACCGCGCAGTCCAAGCAATGGGTTGTCGACATCACTTGCCACAATTAATTCGATCCCAGCAACTTGAGTTAGCGCTTGTGACAGATCTAAGTTTGCGAGTTGTTTCAACGCTGCGCCACCCGAGTCAAGACTGCCAGAGCCAGTTGCGCCAAGGGCGGCAAGCATGCCCGCGCCAGCATCATTTGTGCCGCTGCCACCAAGTCCGATGGTGATTTTGGTGGCTCCACGATTAATCGCATCAGAAATTAATTCACCCACACCGAAAGTCGTGGTAATTTTTGGATCTCGATCGGGTTGTGAAATCAGATGTAGGCCACAGGCTTGCGCCGATTCGATCCAAGCATGGTTACCCTGGAGTAAGTACTGCGCTGGTGTTTGTTTGCGCAACGGGTCCTTTACTATTACTGAAATTAACTCGCCGCCTAAAACGGCATGTAAGCCGCTGACAAATCCTGGCCCACCGTCGGAAAGAGGCGCAATTACAACTTCATCTTGCGGATGAACTTGCAGCCACCCAGCACGAATTGCAGTGGCGGCCTCAACCGCCGTCAATGAGCCGGTAAAACAGTCAGGGCTAACCAAAACGCGCATTCTCGTAAGTTAGCATTACTAACTATGAGTACCAACGAGAGCACCAATTCCAGCAACGAGAACCCAAGTAGCGAAGCTGGCAAAGGTAAGCCAACTCCTAAACGCAAGGATGTTGAATCGGCCCGAAAGCAGGGCATTTCAGTGCCTAAAGACCCAAAGGCTGCCAAACGAGCTTCGCGTGAGCGCGACCGGGTCGCTCGGGCAACTTCGCGCGCTGGGTTGATGGCGGGAGATCCAAACTTTTTCCCGCGCCGCGATGCCGGTCCGGTTAAAGCAACAGTGCGCGACTACATAGATCGTAGGCGCACAGTTGGTGAATACTTTGTGCCCTTCGCTTTCGTGATTTTGATTTTAGGTCTAGTTGATAACGCAACGCTTCAAGTTGTCGTCATATACGTGTGGACTGCAATTTTGCTTCTGGTTGTGCTCGACACGATACTGGTCGGAATTTTGCTCGGAAAGTCGCTGAAAAAAGACTTCCCTGAAAAGGCGCAACGTAAGGGTGCAGTTTCTTATGGAGTACTTAGAGCGCTTCAACTACGCCGATTCCGGATTCCACCACCACGTGTCAAACCAGGTGGTAAGCCAATTACCCCGAAAGTAAAGAAGTAGTTCAAACTAAATTTTGAAAGGATAAGCGCATGGCATGGACTTGGATTTATCAAAATGAAGACGGCACACCATCGCAGACGCTGCCGCCAGAGGCAGTTCTGACTTCGTTTCCTTCCCAAACCGATGCCGAGTCTTACATCGGTGAAAAATGGCAAGCACTTCTTGATGGTGGCGTCTCGGCAGTAACACTTTACGAAGATGATCACGAAGCTTACGGGCCAATGTCTCTTAAGCCAGCTGAGTAGAAAAATTATTCGCTCTTCAATTTAAATCAATGGCTGACTGCCTCATGGTTTAGATGTGCTACAGTCAGTTCACCGTATTACCAGCGAAGTCCAGTGAAATTCTGGCGCTGTCCCGCAACTGTGAAGTGGTTTAACTGCCACAAGTCAGGTCGCCTGGAAATGTGGTTTTCGAAACCAACTCTCGAGGAAGAGTTCGCTGAATCACACCTTGTGTGTGCTGAGTCGAAAATTTCTTCGACCACACAAGGAGAATCATGTTTAAAAAAATCCATGTGGTCGTTGCAGTTAGCGCGTTATTGCTAACTGCTTGTGGCCAAACAACTGCAACTTCAACTGAGTCAGCGTCCCCGACTGCTGTCGCAGCAGCAAGCTTTCCGGTAACCATTGAAAACAATGGCGCATCAATAACTATTACTGAGCAACCTGAATCGATAATTTCACTCTCGCCAACTGCAACAGAGATCTTGTTTGCAATTGATGCAGGCAGCCAGGTTATTGCAGTAGATGACCAGTCCAACTTCCCAGCGGAAGCTCCAATTTCAGAACTGTCTGGCTTTACGCCAAACCTTGAATCAATCGTGGCTTTGTCACCTGATTTAGTTGTCGTAAGTTTCGATGTGGATGGCATAGTTGCTGCTCTCACAGCCGCCAGCATTCCAGTCATTGTGCAATATGCAGCGACTTCACTGGATGATACGTATTTGCAAATTGCTGAACTCGGAACAGTGACTGGAAATACTCCCCAGTCACAAGAGCTAATTTCCTCGATGCAATCTGAAATAGCGGCCGCCATTGCAACACTGCCTGCCAATGCTTCGGAACTGACTTACTACCACGAACTAGATAACACTTTGTTTAGTGTTACTTCAGCGACTTTTATTGGTTCTGTTTATGCTCTTGCAGGATTAACAAACATTGCTGACGCGGCAACGGGCGCCGAAAGTGGTTACCCGCAACTGTCGCCAGAATTTATTGTTTCTGCAGATCCAGCCATCGTGTTTCTAGCTGACACAAAATGTTGCAGTCAAACTGCCGAAACGTTAGCGCAGCGACCAGGTTTTGCAAAGCTAACTGCAGTAACAACTGGAAGCATTGTGGAACTTGATGATGATGTTGCATCTCGTTGGGGACCACGCACGGTTGATTTCGTTAAAGCAATAGTCGACGGTGTTCTTGCCGTAACCTCGAATTAACTGTTAGGGAAATAGAGATAAGCCATGAGAACTGCGACGGCGCGACACATTCCTAGATGGGTGTGGTCTTTGAGCGCTGTCGCAGTTCTCGCTACGGTAACTCTTGGAGTTTCTATTGGAGCTGTGAACATAGCTCCGCTGGCCGTCTGGTCTGAAATTTCAAAACAGATTTTTGGAAGTTCGGCAAACTTGAGTGCTGCCGAATCCACCATAATTTGGCAGTTGAGATTACCTAGAGTTTTGCTTGCATTAGTTGTGGGCGCGATGCTGGCAAGTGCGGGTTGTGCGTATCAAGGCACTTTCAGAAATCCACTTGCTGATCCCTACCTTTTAGGTGTCTCTGCTGGCGCTGGACTAGGAGCAACCATTGCGATTTTTTACAGCAATGGACAAGTTCGATTCTTGCTTCCAGTAGCTGCTTTTATTGGTGCCTTGATAGCTGTTTTTCTTACTTACTCACTAGGTCGATCCGCAATTGCCGGCAGATCCTCAACAGCTTTGGTACTGGCTGGAGTCGCCGTAGCAAGTCTGCTTACGGCAGTTCAAACTCTGCTACAACAACAGAACACTGACAAAATTCGCGAAGTATATTCTTGGGTCTTGGGTCGACTTTCCACCTCAGGCTGGAGTGATTTGTTGATCATCACACCCTATGTGGCAATTTGTATTTTAGTTTTGTTGCGTTATCGCAGAGTTTTAGATGTATTCGCAGTTGGTGATGAGGAAGCCCAAACCATGGGATTACCAGTTGGTCGAGCGCGCGGCGCAATTATTGTGGCCGCCTCCCTGGGAACTGCTGCTGCCGTTTCAGTTACTGGCTTAATTGGTTTTGTTGGAATCATCGTGCCGCATATTTTGCGCTTGATAGTTGGCAATTCTTATCGGATCTTGCTTCCACTTTCCGTTGTGTACGGTGGCATATTCTTGGTATTGGCAGACATCTTTGCTCGAACAGTTTTAGCTCCACAAGAGATTTCAATCGGAGTTGTTACGGCGCTACTTGGCGCACCATTCTTTCTTTTTGTTTTAGGTTCAAGTAAGAATGGCTCAATTACATGACCCAACTAAATGTTCGTGGCCTGCACGTCACACTGGATCACAAGAAAATAATCAAAAATGTTGAACTTTCTGTTGCGCTTGGAGAATGGATCTGCATTATTGGTCCCAACGGGGCTGGAAAATCCTCGTTCTTAAAAGCCTTAGCTGGAATTGTTGATTCCACTGGTGATATTTTTATCGACGATGCAGACTTGCGCCAACTATCGGAACGAGACCGTGCTTGCTGGGTTGCCTACGTAGCACAGGAGCCAATTATGCCGGTTGGGATGAAAGTCTTTGATTATGTTTTACTTGGCCGAACTGCGCACCTCAAGATGTTGGCAACTGAGTCACCGAGGGATTTAGAGATCGCTCACTACGTAATTAATGAACTTGAATTAACCGAATTTACTGACCGTGATGTCGCCACATTGTCTGGCGGGGAACGCCAGCGCGTAGCAATCGCTCGCGCGCTAACCCAAGCAAGTCCAATTGTTCTGCTTGACGAGCCAACAACTGCGCTCGATGTTGGTTATCAACAGGAGGTCCTGGAGTTGATTGATCGACTCCGCATGGAAAAGAAAATCGCCGTAATTTCTACGATGCATGATTTGACTGTGTCCGGACTTTATCCAGATCGATTGTTACTTTTATCGCAAGGTGAAGTAGTTGAATCAGGAACTGCCGAATCCGTCCTTACTGTGGAAAATATTGCAAAGTACTACGGAGCACAGGTACGAGTTGTTTCGCATGAATCTGGACCAGTAGTTATCCCTGATAGAAAAAGAAAAGTTTAGTTTAAATTATTTGGGGCTGGTTGAAACAAAAGGCGGTTTAGCGACCACTACTTCCAAGTCTCTGCCGCGGACATCAACAAATAAAGTGTCACCGAATGAAACTGATGGCGCAAACAATCCCAGAGCAATACCTTTTTGTAATGTGGGTGAAAAAGTTCCACTCGTTGTTTCCCCGACAACTTCGCCAGCAGCATTCTTTACTTGCATGTGACTGCGTGGGATTCCCTTACCAACTGCCAGCAGTCCCCCAGCCAGTCGAGTTGCGCCAGCAGCTTTTTCGGCAAGGAGTGCTTCGCGCCCAGAAAAACTTGGCTTGCTCCAGCCAACTGCCCAGCCTGTTCGCGCTTGTACTGGCGAAATATCTGTGCTGATGTCTTGGCCGTGCAGTACGTAGCCCATCTCAGTGCGCAGCGTATCTCGCGCGCCAAGACCGCAAGGTAGTACGCCAAATTCTGAACCAAACTTTAAGAGTGCATTCCAAAGCGGCACTAAACCAGAGTTCTCAATAACTAATTCATAGCCATGCTCTCCGGTGTAACCAGTTCGGCAAATACTAACGGCGTGGTCATTCCAACGCGCATCTACAAATTCCATGTATTCGTGGTCAGTTGCAAATCCAAGTGCTGCTAATAACGCAGCCGACTTTGGTCCCTGAACTGCAATGATGCCTTGGGTTAAGTGATTGTTTTCGATAGTTATTCCGGCAGGTGCGAGTTTTTCTAGGTGCGCCACAACAGTGCTGGCATTTCCGGCATTTGGAATGAATCGAATTTCATCGTTGCTAACTAGGTAGACAATTAAGTCATCGATTATGCCGCCAGCATCGTTGCAAAGCATTGAGTACTGCGCTTGACCTGGCTGGATCCGATCAATGTCGTTAGCGAACACACTGTTGGCGAATTCATACGCCCCAGCGCCCAAAATGCGCACCTTACCCATGTGCGAAACATCGAAGAGGCCAACAGCATTTCGAACGGCGTTATGTTCCGCTACGGTGCCAGTGCTGTATTCAATAGGCATATCCCAGCCGCCAAAG
>JASJMK010000011.1:0-12266 GCA_037619625.1 Actinomycetes bacterium | reverse complement strand
GCATCTTGGTCAGCCATGAGGCCGCTAGCAGACATCCCCCACTCCATAATCATCTCCGTCGAGTAGTCGGTGTAATTAATGATGGTGAGAGAGCCATCGCCATTGGAGCCCGCAAATTCCTGCGCATAACTCTCCTGCTTCGTAATTTCCCGAGATCCGCTGGCTACACCTCTGGTGGCGCATGCGCCCAGCGTCACGGCAAGAATCGTCGTTACAATAACCGACAGAGACCGTCTGATGATGCGGTTCATGGTTTTCTCCTGGGGTTAGGTGCTTCCTGATGGTGCCATCCTGCCAAGCTCAATAGCGCCACTATGCCGAGACCGATGTATTTCAAAGCTCCCCTAAGTTGCCTTTCTTACACACTACTTCGGAGTCCGAGTCAATGCTGCAAAAGAAGCTAAACCCAAATAACCCCATGTTCTATTTTAATTATTGGTGGGGCGGGTCGGGCTCGAACCGACGACCCACGGATTATGAGTCCGATGCTCTGACCAACTGAGCTACCGCCCCTGCGAAACCCCAGTCTATTGGGTCGATGTTGCAGTTGGAATTTGGATTTCATTCCTACTAACTGGTCATAATTTAAATCCAGGTCACGGTGCAGTCTTAAATTTCTGCGGTTTTACAAAGGCCTCAGAACTGCCACACTTTAATCCGTTGATTCCCACCCATGGCTAGATTCGCTGTGATCTTTCCAATCGCTGGGACGTACTTAAATCCATGTCCGGAACAGGGCGAGCAAACAGTCAGTGGACCCTTGCGATCCAATATGAAGTTTTCGTTTGGTTCATTGGTGTAGATGCAGGTTGTTGAGGTTACTTTGTCAGCATCCAACCCTGGATACCACTGGGCAACATATTCCTGGAGTGCTGATTCAAACTTTCGATTGATTTCAAAACTTCGGTTAGCTAAATCAAGCTGATCGTGAACCAGGTGCGAACCAACTTTCACGCCTTCACCCGGAGTCCAGAGCCCGTACCAACTGTTTTCAACTTCGGGCTGGTCGCTCAGGCCACGATGGATAAACGTTGGCCACATATCTATTTCGTCAAATCCTGGGCGGGGAGCGAAGTGGGAAGGCTGGGCTCGAACCGCATGCAATGGACGCAGTGACACGTGATTGTTAACTAATCGAGGTAGCCAGGCTCCGGCAGCTACAACTACAGACTTTGTTCGCAGGGTTTGTTTAGCAGTCTCAACAATTGCGTATTCACCATCAATCTGGACTGATGCAACCTTGGTGTTGTTCCAGATTTGCCCGCCTAGTTCGACGATTCGACGCCATAAGGTATCCACTGTTCGCTGCGCATAAGCTCGGCCACCATCTGGGCTGTAAACCACATTTGCATCAAAAGTAATTCCAGGCCAACGTTCATTTGCTTGCGCTGGAGACATGCGCTGACATGCCAAACCTTGATTCTTCAAATTTGATTCAATTTCAGCAACTATCCCCGCTGGACCATGATCCACATGACCAATTAGCTCAACCAAAGTTTCGTTAGATTCGGCTTCAAGTTCGCGCCAAAGTTCAAGAGCCGCAATGCCAAGGGTTGTGTATGTCTGTTGTTCATGACCGAGGCGAAATATTCTTGTGCCGCCGTGGGAACTTCCCGAAACATGATCCTGGGTGAATTGTTCGATAACAAGCACTGATCGACCGCGTTTAGCCAGCTGCCAGGCAGTTGCCGCTCCCATGGCGCCACCACCTACGACGATGTGGTCGTAGCTTGATTCACTTAAGTTAGACATTCAACAAAGATTATTCGAAATTTTCAGCAATTACTTATTAATTTGCAAATTTAACTTAGCGCCAATTCCTTCGGGCCCTTTTGAAAGTGACCAGTTACTTCCCGCAATTGAATTAAACAGCATTGAACCTAAACCAGGATCTCCGGCGCGAGGTCCGATCCCGTTATCAATTAACGAAATAGCATGCATATCTTTTGTCGTTGAAACGGTTATAACCACTTCATCTGCGCATCCGTGATGGAGGGCATTGGCAAGACCTTCCTCAATGCACAATAGTGTCGCACTGGATTCTGCTGTCGAAAACTGCTCGTCGCTTCCAGAGAAAACCAAACTCGTGAGCAACAGGGGACTCCAGTTATCGGTCAATTTTTTAATTTCGACCGTGAATGAATTTGGCACTATTTCGAAATATTGATCGAACGGCATTGCTAGTACCTGCCGCGCCACTTCCAACTGGGCACTTAACTCAGCAATATCTGAAGTAGAACCTGCTATCTCGATCGCAATCGCGGTTGCCATAAGTCGAGATTGCAAATTCCCATGCAGGTATTTAGCCAGATCTTTACTAAAGCGCAGGGTAAGTTGTTCCCTTGAGATCGCCTTAATCATTGACGCTTCAATTTGGGATTCCACCTCATCGAGGATGTCTTTGCGTTTAATAAGGATCGAAAACATTATTCGAGTGAATTGAAATGGAGTCAGATCTGGAACTGGCGTGACTGGTTGTTGGCCCCACAACTTGTGACTTATCGAGCGAACTGAATCTGCTGCCGATTCCCGCAGGTCGTTTGCTATTCCTTGCCAATTAGGGATGGTGCCCGCCTGAGCGGCGATAGAGACCCTAAGGTCTTTCGTTAGTTCGGCTAAATCTTTAGAAACACTTTGGCGTAGTTGCAGCTTAAGCAAAAGGATCTCGCCTTCGTTAAACATTAGCTGTGTTTCAGTGCGGATGTGTTCTGCAATTAATTCAGTATGCATTCGACGCAGCGGATCTATCCAAGAAATCACTGGGTTCAACATTAGTGGGACTGACCGGCAAGACGAAAGAAAATTCTGGCAAGGTGAACTCGCTGATTTTGATTCGTTGCTATCGGTATACCAAAAGTTTTGGCAATTTTTGAAATAGTTTGCTCGACCGCTTTTTCAGATACAAAACGTTGAATAGCAATCTCAGCATTACTTAAACCTTGAGCAACCATTCGAAGTGTTTCAATTTGGACCTGGGTTAAATTATGAATCCAATCAGGATGTTCTGTGCCAAAAGTAGCTAATGCTTTTGATTGCGCGTTATTGAATGCATTAGTCACAGCTGTCGCCACTGTTTCAATTGATGAGATTTGATTCTTGACCAGATATTCAGATCCTGCCGGCATCTCAGAAATATTATTTCTAAATATTCGGGGATCCAGGTAACTGGTCAATATGACAATGCCAAGCTTTGGATTCCGCAATCTGAAGCTGCGCGCAAGATCTACTCCGGTTGGGCCAATTCCTAAATCTAAATCGGCAACTATGACGTGTGGATCATGCATTGTGAAGGCATAAATCGCACTCTTAGCGTCACCCACGGCAGCCACTACCTTCAAGCCAGCGTTGGTAAGAGCGCCCGAGATTGAAGTGCGCGTGAATGCATCATCGTCTATGACAAGGATTTCAAGTTTGTCGCTTCTTGATTGTCCGTCCATATCTAACGGTAGGACTCAAATTCATGAATACCAGCGAGATTCAATAGATAGTAGGACGGACGGCTGCCTAATGTCATCAAGTAGAGACATTTCCAGGAAACTATTGGGTGAATTTAACCCACTTCTGCGCGAAGTACCTAGAAATGCCGATGGTTGGGCAATGTGAGAACCTATGGTTATGCAAAACAACATTTTCGGCGAGCCGTTAGAACTGTGTGGATTAGACCCAGTTACTGGTTATTTCCGCGATGGATTTACAACCACTGATGAAAGTGACTTTGGTAGTCACACGGTTTGCGCGGTTGTATCCGCCGAGTTCTTAGCGCATCAAAAATCAGTTGGTAATGACTTATCTACTCCCGCGCCACAATTTGGATTTGCTGGCTTGAAGCCAGGGGATCGCTGGGCAGTTTGCGCACCAAGGTGGCAACAAGCTCTTGAAGATGGGGCAGCGTGCGGTGTTGTGTTAGCCGCAACGAACGAATCTGCATTGGAATATATAAGTTCGCAAGACCTAATAGCGCACAGCGTAGATGTGCCACCTGATTTGAGCGAGTTAACTTAGCCACTGGCTAGTTACCGACATGTATTACTAATCACCGGGTAGTTTTCTAGGCATTTAGATAGCCTTGAATACTCGCAGGCTTATAGGAGTTTCGTTGGCAAGCAAGAAGATCGTCATAGTGGGTGCGGGTATCGCCGGTACTGCGCTGGCTGATGAACTTACGCAATTGGGTCAAACGGACGTGACCGTAGTTGACCAAGGACCGATTTGGAAAACTGGGGGCGCTACCTCTCATGCACCTGGGCTAGTGACGCGCACCAGCTCTTCAAAGATGATGCACCGGTTTGCGGATTACACAATTACAAAACTTCTATCTATGGATGTTGCGGGCGCACCTTGCTTTTATCCTGTTGGATCGATTGAAGTTGCGTTAACTCAAGAACGTCTGGATTACTTAGTTCGCCGCACCGAGTTCGCCGCATCTTGGGGATTTAATGCGGAGATGCTTTCGCCAGAGCAGTGTGCAAACTTAAATCCACTCTTAGATCCAAACTCTTTCATTGGTGGTTTTCACACGACAGGTGAAGGCGTCGGTAAGGCACTTCGCGGCGCGCAAGCGCAAGGCGAGCGGGCGCAATCAAATGGCGCAGTATTTATTGGTAGTACAACTGTTACAGGCATAGCCACAACTGGATCAAAAGTCACGGGCGTGCAAACTGCCACAGGCGTAATTCCTGCCGATTTAGTTGTCATTGCTGCGGGAGGCTGGGGCAACTCCATTGCGGCCACAGCTGGTGTTGTATTGCCATTAGTTTCGATGGAACATCAGTACGCCGTTACTGAGCCAGTTTCGGTATTGGCAAAAGGCCGTGACGGCGATGCCAGCGTGCCGATTGTGCGAATTTATGAGGCCGGCACTTATGTGCGCGATGAAGGCGATAAAGCAGGTGTCGGTTCGTTTAACCATCGAGCAATTCCAGTAACGGATTCTGCAATGGTCAGCAATGCTGCAACCCTGGAAGATCCTTCGAAGTTGCCTTTCACTCAATTGGATTGGGATCAAGCTTGGGCTGAAACGCTAGAGATAATGCCAGTTTTATCGGGATTGAAATACGAGCAGGCCTACAACGGAGTTTTCCCATATTCTTCTGATGGTTTACCGCTGATGGGACCAGCACCCAGTATTGATGGACTTTGGGTTTTGGAATGTCTTTGGGCAACTCACTCAATTGGTGCAGCCAGATCATTAGCGCAAGCAATTTGTGGCATTGCGCCCGAGATCGATTTTGCCCCAGCTGATCTAACTCGATTTGATGATGCGGAATTGATTCAGGCAGATTATGAACAGCGTTGCGACAACGCATATATCGATACTTACGCAATCCACCATCCAGCTGAGCCATCCACTAGTCCGCGTGGAGTTCGAATGTCCCCGTTTTACGATGAGCAAGAAAAGCTAGGCGCGGCATTTTTTGATACCTCTGGTTGGGAGCGACCTCGTTGGTTTGAATCAAACGCTGGCTTACTTGCAGGACTTAGTGTCCCTGCACGAGATTCTTGGTCGAGCAAGTTCTGGTCGCCAATAGCTGGCGCCGAACATCTAAAGACGCGCGAGATCGCTGGTATTTTTGACATGACTTCCTTGCGCCGAATCAACGTAACGGGTCCCGATGCGGCAAAGTTCTTGAATTATGCAGCAGCAAGGAATGTTGCGCGAGGAACTGGCGCAGTCACTTACACAATGTTGCTCGACAGCAATGGCGGCATCGTGTCGGATGTGACTATTAGTCAGTTGTCCGAGGACCGATTCTTTATCGGTGGAAATAGTCCACGTGACGTTGTTTGGCTCAAGTCAATTTCAGCTGGTTACGACGTTCACATCGAAGATGTCACAAGCGGAACAACGTGTATTGCAGTTTGGGGACCGCAAGCGCGCGAAATCTTGACGCCAATAACTGATACCGATTTAACTAATGACACCTTCAAATACTTCACGGCTAAAGAAACTGCAGTTGCTGGTGTTTCAGTCACCGCAGTTCGCGTTTCATATGTTGGCGAACTTGGCTGGGAACTAGCGTGCAATGCCTCAGGTGGAACCCAACTTTGGAATGAGATTATGAAGCAAGCAAATCGTGTCGGCGCAGTCCCTGCTGGGCGTAGTGCGCTAACTAGTTTGCGACTTGAAAAGGGATACCGAGCCTGGGGTAGTGACATGAGTCGTGAAGATACCCCCACTTCAGCAGGCTTGGAATTTGCAGTGCGAAGCGATGGCGAACATATCGGACTGAGCGCAGCAAATCGCGAATCTGGCAGAAGGTTACGCACATTGCAGTTGCGCGAAATCGATGTGGTGCCAACCGCCGGACAGCCATTATTTATTGTGGGAAAGAATGCTGGTTACATCACGAGCGCAGAATTTGGATGGTCAATTGGAAATCCAATTGCACTTGGCTGGTTGCCGGCTGAAACTGTGCAAGGTGAAGTTGTGCAAGTTTCCTGTGGTGGGAGGGTGGTTGACGCCGAAGTTATGCCAGATGCGGTATTCGATCCGACTGGATCTCGAATTCGAATTTAAAGCGCGATTAAGAGCTTCCGCTACGTCGGCGAGACATTCTGCGGGCGGCTGGACCCGAGGACTTAGCTTTCGAAGTTTCTGAGGTGGCCGCAGTACTTGCTGATTTTGCTCCGCCAGATTTCTTTTTTTCCAAGGCGGCTAGAAATGCTGCTTTTGTGGGGTCAGTTTCTTTTTCTGGAGTAGCCATGTCTCTATTCAACCACTTACTCAGTACTACACTGAGCAAGGGATTGAAATTTAAATCAGGTTTACCCAGTCCAACAATTCAAATGCAGCTCCACTAAGGATAAATATGTCCAGCCAAGCCCAAACCCCAACTATTCAAGCCACACACAAAGAAATCATGGTTATCTTAAGTGGCCTGATGGTGGGCATGCTCCTTGCTGCCCTCGACCAGACCATAGTTTCCACGGCCTTAAAGAGCATCGTGGAAGACTTCAACGGCTTGTCGCATTACACCTGGGTTGTCACGGCATATTTACTAACCTCTACAGCTTCAACTCCGCTTTACGGCAAAATTTCTGACCTTTATGGGCGTCGACCTGTGTTTCAGTTTGCGATCGTCACATTCCTAATCGGATCCTTCTTGGCGGGCGCTGCCCAAAGCATGGGTCAGTTGATTGCTTTTCGTGCGATTCAGGGTCTTGGCGCAGGCGGCTTGATGGCACTTACTTTTGTGATCATTGGCGACTTAGTCTCACCGCGTGAACGTGGGCGCTACCAAGGTTACTTTGGCGCGGTGTGGGGACTTGCTGCAGTTGCAGGCCCGCTGCTTGGTGGCTTCTTTTCAGATAGTCCAACTGTTTTTGGAGTTGCGGGCTGGCGCTGGATTTTCTACATTAATTTGCCATTTGGTATTTTGGCATTGATATTGACCTCATCGTCACTTCGCACTTCAAATATTCGGCGCGAACACAGTATTGATTACGCTGGCGCGATACTTATGGTTACCTCGGTGACTGCGCTGCTAGTTGGCATTTCGGTGATTGGACCCGAGAATGGCTGGTCAAACATTAAGACACTCGCAACTTTAGCGTCAGCTTTTGTGTTAGCGGTTTTGTTTTTACTTCAAGAAAAGCGCGCCCTTGAACCAATCTTGCCTTTGGACTTATTTAAAAATCACACGTTTTCATTAACTTCAGCACTTGGTTTTATTATTGGCGCTGGAATGTTTGGCGCGATAATCATGCTGCCACTTTTCTTACAGGTTGTGCAGGGTGATACAGCAACAGCTGCTGGGTTGAAACTGATTCCATTTATGTTGGGAATTGTTTCAATGTCGATTTTAAGTGGCAAGTTGATAAGTAAGCACGGACATTACAAGCGGTATCCCGTTATGGGACTTGCAATTATGACTGTTGGTATTTTGGCACTTTCTACTCTGAATGAAACAACTGCGTTTTGGAAATTAGCAATTTACGCTTTGCTGATTGGTGCCGGCCTTGGTTTATCAATGCAAACAATTGTTATCGCGCTTCAGAACTCTGTTGAAATGAAAGATCTTGGTATCGCAACAAGTGCAAATACCTTCTTTCGCTCAGTTGGTGGCACCGTTGGAGTGGCACTTTTTGGTTCACTTTATGCCAGCCAGTTAGCGATCAAGATACCCGAGGGTGTTAGTAAGTTGGCGGCCACGAATCCGCTTGCACTAATAGGCGCAAGTCCGGAAAAGTTTGCACAACTTAAAAACAGTACCTCGGTAATTGGTGAGTTCACCCCCGAGCTTCAAGCTGTTATCTACCACGGATTTGTTGAGTCATTCCAAGTTGTCTTCTTGTCAGCTGCGCCACTAACTGCAATTGGTTTTGTCTTGGCCTTGTTCTTGCGAGAAGTCCCACTTCGCACGAGCGCACAACATCATGCCGCCACTCAAGAAGCAGCTGGGGAAGCTATCGGCTAATTTTCAGCCAGTAGCTGTTCAATAATTTGCGTTAACTCCGGCTCAGTTACTTTGCCGATAAATTGCGCGGCAACTCGATGCTGTGTATCTAGCACAATTGTGCCAGGTAAAAAATTGCCAGAAATAGTTCCACTTTCCAGTGCTAGCAATTGATTAGGGTCACGCAAGTGAGTCCAAGTTCCACCAGCATCGTTTACAAACTCTATGGCGGCAGTTAGTTCATCGGCCTCGTTTAGCCCAAGTAAATTTACTTGTGGGTAATTGGATTCGAGTTCGACAAAAGTGGGCCATTCCTCCCGACAAGGCGCGCACCAAGATGCCCAGGCATTTACCACGACAATGCCATCGAGTTGGGTGGTTGAAAATTCCTGGCCAGAAAGAGTAGTTCCTGAAATTTCTACCGGGGACTGCCGCTGGGCAACATCAACAGTGGTCATTCCTGTCGCTGGCGTGGTGCTTTCTGACGGTCGGTATCCAGTTGGAATCGTGGCACCACACCCAGCAAGCAGAACGCTAGCAAGTGCTCCTGCAACAATGTTTTTGCCCATAACTAGAGATTAGTCCTAAAGGTTATTAGGTAGAATTTTGCGTATGGATGATTTACAAAAGGGCCGACTCTTAGTTTTTGCACAATTTGGATTGATCATTATTTTGGCGTTGTTCCCAGATAGCCAAAATGTGAATTCACAAGTAAATATTGCCGGAACCGTTCTACTTTTCCTTGGCTTAATTCTGTTATTCGCGGGTTTTCGCGGACTCGGTAAGTCATTAACGGCAAATCCAGTTCCAGTGGAAGATGGCGTATTAGTAACGACTGGAATTTATGCTCGCCTGCGGCATCCGATTTACACCGGATTATTGGTATTAACCATGGGCCTTGTGGTGGCAAGTGGAGTTTGGGCGCAACTGATTGCTTGGTTTGGTTTACTGGGGCTTTTGATCTACAAGATGCGCTGGGAAGAAACTTTGCTGACTGCAAAGTACAAGGGATATGCAGCTTACAAATCTCGTGTACCTGCGCTATTCCCAAAACTTGGTTCAACTAAGTAGTTATTTAACCCACGTGGTGGAAACGGTATAGCGTTGCACCACTTCGCTAATTGGGTCCACTCCAATGCCCGGACCAGTGGGCACATCAATGTGCCCATCTACTAGTACAAATGGCGCAGTGGTATCTGTTTCAAAGTAGCGCGCCGATGCGGAGGTGTCTCCTGGCAAAGTGAAGTTAGGTAAAGCTGCAAGTGCCAAGTTTGCGGCTCGACCAATTCCAGTTTCTAACATGCCACCACACCAAACTGGAATACCAGCTGCTTGGGCAACATCATGTATTTTTACCGCCTCAAGATACCCGCCCACTCGAGCGGGTTTAATGTTGATGATTTCGGTGGCGCCGAGTTCAATGGCATCACGTGCCACACCCGCAGAGACTATGGATTCATCTAGGCAGACAGGGGTATCGATGTAGTCAGCGAGTTTTTTGTGGCCCAAGATATCTTCTTCTTCTATGGGTTGTTCAATTAGCAATAAATTAAATTCATCAAGTCGCTTAAGTAAGTCAAAGTCATCGCGAGTGTAGGCAGTATTGGCATCCACTTGCAGCAACAAATCTGGTCCAAAAGTTTCGCGCACAAGCTTTACGGGTTCGTAGTCCCAGCCTGGTTCGATTTTTAGCTTGATTCGCAAGTAGCCATCTGCTAAGTAGCCTTCAACAAAGCCCATTAACTCAGGAAGCGAATCCATAATGCCAACTGAGACACCAGCAGGCACTTTGGTTTTAACTGCGCCCAAGTAAGTAGCAAATGAAGTATTTGCAGCACGTAATTGGGCATCTAGAATTGCGGTTTCAAGTGCTGCTTTCGCCATTCGATGACCTTTTGCCCAGTGCAGAGCAGGCGCAACTTTTTCGGTCGTAAGTTTGTTTCCAAGTTTCATGAGTTCAGGAATAAAAAATTCCTGCAGAACTGCGCCAGCGCCAGTGTGGTATTCGCTGGAGTAATCTGGCAATGCGTTTGCCGCGCATTCTGCCCAACCTTCACCTACGTCAGTAATGGCGTGAACCCAAACGACTTCGTGAACTGTGACGGAGCCTTCGGAAGTTCGAAATGCTGACTTTAATGGAACATTAAGGCGAATAAGTTCTACTGCTTCAAGTTTCATAACGATCCTTTACTGATTATTCGCTTTGGTTTGGCGGTGCTATTAATAGGTGAGTTCGATCCTTCATTCCAGAAATTGTCCATCCCTTAGCTAGGAGTGGATCAATTAACGCTCTTGTTTGCCGGCGCCAGTTTTGCGCACTGGGTAAATCGGTTTTTCGAAGCTGCGCTATGTCCTCAGGTAGTTCAACAATTATGCACTTGCTGGAATCAATTTCGCTTGGACGTTTTGCGGTTAGATCCCAATAGACGAATAGTCGATCCGAGTCATCACCAGCATTTATTTCATCAGTCATGGTGCCATAAAAATTTGGTAAGTATTCAACGGCAGTTGCGCCTAGTTTTACAAAATTAAATACGCAGTTTTTACGAACCAGGGGATCAAAGGACCAAGTTATTCCGTCAAGTCCCTGCTCTTTAGCCCAGTTGAACTGATGCTGCTTCAGTTCGTAACCGGCGCCTGGTCTAAATGAGCCAGTTACATGTGAGTGCAAAATTTGCTTGTCTTGATAAACGCCGCGAAACCCAAAGGATGCAGCGACCATTTCCCCGTTGTCGAAAGCAGCGCTGGCGTAAGCACCAACATGTAAAACTGCTAACCCCAAATCAAAGGGCACGACTTCCGGGCCACCAGCCCACACTTTGCACAAAAATGCGCTGACTGCTTCCATCTCAGCAATGCTAGAAACTTGCGAGATGCGTAGCTCAGACATGCATCTATTGTGCCTCAAAGCACCTATTAGGCTAGGGCCAACTCTGAAAAGAAAGTTGTTAAATCTAAATGCGATCCTGGCCAAAAGAGCGAAAATTCGCGGTCGCAATTTGGATTACGTTAACCGGTGGCTATGTAATTTGGCAAGGTATTCTTTTTGATAGAGCTACCCAACTGCTGATTATTTTGACTGCGTCACTGGCTTTTGCGGTTGGCACGACAACTAGGGCAATTCGAGTATTTGCTGATTGGGTGCCATTTTTTGTTTTGCTTTATGGATATGACTACTCGCGCGGGGCAGCAGATACCTTTGGCTTCAAAGTGCGTGTCGAAGAAATCTACAATATCGAACTCTCTTGGTTTGGCTGGCTATTCAATGGGCAGATTCCAACAGTTTGGTTACAGCAGCACTTGTATAACCCAAACCAAACTGCTTGGTGGGAATCTCTTGTTGCTTTGGTTTACGTTTCCCACTTCGTCGTGCCATGGGCGATCGTTGGCATTTTATATATCAAAAATCGTGCGCTCTGGATAATGTTTGCCAGAAGAGTAATAACAATTTCTCTTGCCGCGCTCATCACTTACATTCTGGTTCCAGCAGCCCCACCTTGGTATGCCGCAAAGGAAGGATTGAGCGAGCCAGTTGCACGAATTGCCACCCGAGGCTGGGAAATTATTGGCTTGCCAATTGCTGGTCAAATAATTTCACTTGGGCAAGGGGTGGTTAACCAAGTAGCCGCCATACCTTCGCTACACGCAGGAATGGCAGTTACGATTTCACTTTTCTTCTGGGCACGCGCTGGTCTAATGTTGCGAACATTTCTGGTTTGCTATGTCAGTTTGATGACTTTCGCTCTAGTTTTTGGCGGCGAGCACTACATTTTCGATGCGATCTTGGGTCTGGGTTACGCCTTGGCCGTTGAATTCGGGGCTCGGTTCTGGGAAAGCCGGCGCGGGCAATCCAGGGCAAAATTGACCACA
>JASJMK010000010.1:0-9480 GCA_037619625.1 Actinomycetes bacterium | reverse complement strand
CATTACATAACGCGCCACATTCCGCGCCGTTCCTAATGGCGGATTGGAAGCATCCATATAACCGCGAACAAGCTGCTTACCCACTTGAACGCCTACGTGAATCAAAATATTGGCCGCCAGTACGACGAATTGATGGCGCGTACGGGGATCGCAACCTAGTTTGTGCTTGCCCGCCAATTTCTGACTTTGCCTAGGGATTTGCGTTACTTGACATAATGTATCTTATCGGTTACTAATAACACATAGAAACCCATTGGATACGGGCTCTAGAAAAGTATGGCGTTTAATTGGCAGTTTCTAGGGTAAACCTTGCACGAGCAATAAGTAGTTTGTGAGTGAGTAGCACGCGTACTTACAGCGCAGTTACTTGGAGCAAGTTACAGGAGGCACGCAATGTCTAACGCTATGAGAGGTTCTCGGATGGGAACCACGAGTTATGAATCAGATAAAGGTTTATTCGCGCCCAGAGCGCTTACAACTTATGTCTGCGATCAAGGACACCAAGTAGCTATGCCGTTTTCGGCAGAAGCTGACGAGATTCCCGCTACCTGGCCCTGTGCTTGTGGCGCTACCGGAATGCTTCTGGGGGCCGTTCAAGGTGATCCAGTTGCAGGTAAGCACGTACGAACCCACTGGGACATGTTGCTGGAAAGACGAACCGTTAAAGATCTTGAGGGCATCTTAAAAGAGCGACTAGAAGTTTTGCGACATCCTCGGAAGACTGCCTGAGCGCAGTTAGCTTCCTAATTTAAGCAATCGCTTAAGGTCAGCGCTGCGTTTAGCCAAACCCCATTGGGTTACTCGCCAAAGCGCTTCCTTAACGATTGCTTGATTCATTTTGCTTTCGCCAATTTCACGCTCCAGAAAAGTTATTGGAACTTCAGCCACGCGAAGTCCAGAGCGTACTGCGCGCCAAGCCATATCGACTTGGAAACAGTAACCCTGGCTTTCTACTTTGGATAATTCAAGTTGATTAATGGCAGTCATTCGGTAGGCCCGGAATCCGCCTGTGGCATCTCGTAGCGGAATGCCTAACCAAAGCCGGGTATATAAGTTGCCACCACGCGATAGCAACTCACGACTCTTTGGCCAATTCACTACTCGGCCACCTTTAACCCAGCGCGAACCTAAAACTACATCGTTGTCAGAAAGTGAAGCCAAAATTTTTACGAGATCAGTGGGACTATGTGATCCGTCTGCGTCCATTTCAACTACAACGTCGTAACCGTGGTCTTTAGCCCACTGGAAAGCTTCTAAATAAGCCGCGCCAAGACCTGATTTATTCGCGCGATGTAGTACTTGAACGGCCTTGTCATCTGCAGCAAGGTCGTCAGCCACTTCCCCAGTGCCATCAGGTGAATTGTCATCGGCAACCAAAATGTAAACCTCGGGCGCCGCAGCTCGAACCCCTGCAACTATTAACGGCAAGTTCTCGCGCTCGTTATATGTCGGTATGACAACTAAAACTTTACCTAAATTCGAAGTTGACATTGTTTAAGTCTAAGCCATTACTTACGAAGCAAATGCAATTGGTGATTTGCAACTGCGACGCCATGCCATGACAACAATTAGCGCGCTGGCATAAAGCACCCAATTAGGGAAGTCATGACTCGTAGTTTTCTGGGAGATGAGTGCCACTTCCCCAGTTACTAATGCCGGTTCAAACTGCGAGGTTTTGGCAAGCACTGTTCCGTCATTGGAGATCAATCCTGAAATCCCAGAGGTACTTGCAACTAAAAACGCGCGTTGATTTTCGATCGCCCGAAACCGAGTGATGGCGAACTGTTGTTCTGGCTGGGCCGTATTTCCATAAGTCGAATTATTAGTCTGGACGACCATAACTTGTGCGCCAGCAGTTACGGTGTCTTTGATGTGATTAGCATAAGCAACCTCGAAGCAAATCACATCGCCAACGCCGTTGCCGTCGATACTAAATACCCCTGGCGCTTGACCAGCTACAAAATCATTTGGAATCTGATCGAATCTAGAAATGTATTTGGCCAATAGAGTTCGAAGCGGTATGAACTCACCAAAAGGAACTAAGTGATTCTTGGCATAAAGCTGGCCAGGTCCTGCTTGCGCGCTCCAGAGAATCCCAGCATTTCTTGGACCGGCACCAGTCTCCCCTGGCGCAGTGCCATCCCACGTTGTTGCACCGATCAAGATTGGGATCGAAGTTTGCGCAACTAACTTCGAAATTTCCGTGGCAGAAATACCCAGGCGCAATGGATCGATGTCTGTGCCACTTTCTGGCCAAACAATTAAGTCCGGTTCAGCAACCTTGCCGGCAGAAATTTCCGTCAACAATTCCTTCGTCAGTTTTACGTGGTTGTTAAGAACCGTCAGCCGCTGGGTGTCACCATCTAGGCCAGCACGTGGCACATTACCTTGTACTGCAGACAACGTAATAGTTTCCCTTGATTCGAACGACTCCACATTATTGGCAAAGCCAAGGATGATGAGTGGAATTAGAAGTCCCGTGAATTTTTTATACTTGACGAATTTCACCAGTGTTGCAGCCACAACGACCACTACCCCAGTGACTAAGCCTTGACCGCCGAGGGTGGCAAGCGGAACAAGTGGACCATCTAGTTGGCTATACGCAATCAAGCCCCAGGGGAAGCCGCCCCAAGGGATGCTCACTCGTAGTGCTTCGATTAAGACTATGGTGGCTGCTGGCGCAAAGTAAAAGTACTTACTTTTGGAATTGATCGGCAGACCAGCGAAAAGCAACCAAGGAAAAGTGCTAATAAGCACCAGACCAAACCACGCATCGTTACCAAGAACACTCACCCATTGCACGTGGAATGCGTAAAAAACTGCGGCAAAAACTAGCGCGAGTTTTATTCGACTTTTACGCGATTGAAAATCCACAGTCCAAAGAAACAGCGCGACACCTAGGACTGCCGACCACCAATGGCCTGGGTAAAACGACCAAGCAGTTACCGCGCCAGCGATGCCGGCTAATAGAGATCGCATTAGTAGCTGCTAGAGAATAACTAAATCTCGCGAAGTGTTATTTGCACTCAAAATGCCATTGGGGGTGCAGGTAACAATGTCTTCGATTCGGGCGCCGTACTGTTCCGCAAAATAAAAACCTGGTTCGATCGAAAAAGCATGTCCGAGTTCCAGCAGAGACTTATTACCCGTGACGATGTAAGGCTCTTCATGAGTTTCCATGCCAATTCCATGACCAGTGCGATGAATGAATTGTTCACCTAGCCCGCCAGCAACTAAAACTTCACGCGCTGCGCTATCCACTGATTCGCAAGTAACTCCTGGCTTAGCGTGGCTCCGAGCTGCCTCTTGCGCTGCTAATAAAACTTGATAGTGCGCCAAATACTCCGGTGGTGGCTCACCGCAGACATACATCCGAGTGCAGTCGCTGCAATAACCACTTGGCATAGTGCCACCGATGTCTACAACAACAGGCTCACCGGCTGCGATAACTCGATCTGAAAGCTCGTGGTGCGGACTAGCGCCGTTTGGACCACTTGCCACAATTACAAAATCTACTTTCATGTGACCACTGGCAAGTATGGCTTCCGCAATATCCCTGCCTACCTCACGCTCAGTACGTCCAGGACGTAGCCACAATGCCATATTGGAGTGCACCTCATCGATAGCTCGTCCAGCTTCATGTAAATGCGCGACTTCTTGCGGTGATTTGATTTCCCGAATGTCAGATAGTAACTTTCCAGCCAGTTGCACCTCAGTAGCAAGTTCATGGCGGATACCAAATGCTTTCTCAACCCACATCAAATTGTTAACAAGTGGATTCTTTGGCTTACCTACTTCACCCAGCAAAATTCGGTAAGGATTCTGAGTCTCTTGCCAATCCAGTAGTTCAATGCCAAGTTCAGGAACTCCATGTGCGAGCGCCGAAGGTTTTTCTAGAGTTGGAACAACCAGCCAAGAGCGTCCATCCGAGCGAATCGCCAAACATGTCAGGCGCTCTAATGGGAGCGCGTCATAACCTGTTAAATATCTTAAGTCTGCTCCCGGGGTAATAAAGATAACTTCATGCTCGGTACTAGCCAGACTCTGAGCAACTTGCGCAATCCGAGAGGCGTAATCTGTGACCATACTCTAGGTTACCGAACTAATGCCAAGAGTCTTTAGTAGTCGCGCAACCTGCTTCTCTACTCCCCAAGCAGCTGTAAGCAGAGCCAAACTTGCTGGATCCTTAACGGCTTTTGGTATTAGCAACGATTTTGGTAGCCGCGCGCAGGTCTTAACCCGCACCACCTTGCCTGCTGCCTTCATGTAAGCCTGACTCTCCAAAATGTTTCGCCGGACCGCTGGTGGCATTGCTGTCGAATCTTCTTTAGCGGCCGCAATCAAGCCGCTGATGTCAACATGTTCATTGATCAATTTCGCTGCGGTTTTTTCGCCAATTCCTTTTACCCCCGGTAACCCATCAGATGGGTCGCCGCGCAACATCGAAAAATCTGCGTACTGCGCACCAGTTATGCCGTATCGATTTTGTAGGTAAGAATCATCAACTACTTCCAAGTTCTTCACTCCCTTAGTTATCGAGATGACCCGTTTGTCTTCCTGGTCGCTGACTAGCTGGAATAGATCGCGATCGCCAGTAACAACGTCACATGGTGCTGTTGATTTCGCGACAAGTGCGCCTAAGACATCATCAGCTTCATGGCCTTGTTGTCCAATTCTGGGTAAGCCAATGGCATCCAGGATGTAACTGATGGCTCCGATTTGCGGCGAGAGAGCATCCGGGATCACTTCAAAAGCAGCCTCGGGCTGATCCGACACTTCTTCATCAACGCGGTGCAACTTATACGAAGGAACTAAATCCACCCGCCACTGTGGCCGCCAATCATCATCCCAAGCAAACACCACTTGCTTTGCGGGGAATTGCTTAGCAATTGCACTAACCATGTCTAGAAAGCCACGCACGGCTCCCGATGGTGTGCCATCTGGGGCCACAATGCTCTCTGGGACCGCGAAAAATGCTCGATAGTAGAGAGTTGCTGTGTCAAAAAATAGACCGCGCTCATCGCTCATATTTGATCACCAAGCAACTATGCCACGACTTATGAGATCGCCGGAAGCTCTTGCCGCCCGGGCAACTTTAGGATCATCGCTAGCCAAGGAGACTTGCCCCAGTAAGTCAATAACTTGTTTCGTCCAGCGCACGAAATCACCTGGTTGCAAATCGGTACTCTTCAATACTTGAGTAATTGATTGCCCACGCGCCCACTTGAGAGTTAGCCAAACAAAACCAGGATCCATTTCGCGTATCGAGTCCATTCGGAATTGGTTTTCAATCTCCTTAAGTTCGCCCCACTTATAAACCATTTCAGTAAGCGAAATTCCTAATTCCCCGTCAGGAATGTTTTGTGGATCCCGTCCATCATCACGCCTTGATTCAAAAACCAAAGTGCTAACCGCGCTAGCCATTTGCTCGGGCGATAGTTTGGCCCAGATCCCACTACGCAGACATTCGGCGGCAAGTAGATCCAACTCACAATAGATTCGCCCTAAGACAGCGCCAGCATCGGTTACTGAATGACCATCCTCGGTGATTTCCAAATACTTCAACTCAGTGAGGACTGCGCAAATCTGGTCGAACTCTTTGGCGATTGAGCTAGTTCGGGTGGCAACTCTTGATTCCAACTTATCTATTTCTCGCCGAGTTGAATAAATCCGTTCGTGCCAACGAACGTGTTCTTCTCTATCGCTGCAGCCGTGACAAACATGGGCTCGAATAGCTTTACGTAATCGGGAAAGTTCGAGCTCTACTTTGGATTCGGAAACTTTCTCACTGGCTTCGCGTGGCGCGCTTTTTGCGACAACTGCCATCTGGTCTGCCAACCAATTGCGTGTCTTCGGCGATCGGGAATCAAAAGTAGCTGGCAAATTCACTCGACCAACAACTCGACCTTGATCCCCGACATCTGCGTAACTAATCCGTTTCACGACCCGAGACTGCGACATAACTCTTGGTCGAGGATCATCGAAGTCGCGCGCTTCATCTAGAACTACAAACGGAACACTTGACCGGCGCTGCGAATCAATAACGATTACATCACCACGTGTAATTTCGCTTAGGAAATTTGTTGCACTATTTCTACGCTCGCGAACGCCATCGCGCTTCGTGTCCTTTTCCAAATCTGTCAGGGTGCGGCGTAAGTTCATGTAGCTGGCAAAATCACCCAAGTGGCATTCCATCGCGTCCTGGTAACCCTCAATTGCATCCTCGCTGCGACGCATTTGGGTAGCCATGCCGACCACAGATCTATCGGCTTGAAACTGAGCAAAGGAAGATTCCAACAACTCGCGCGCGCGGTGGGTACCGAACTTTCCAATCAAATTAATTGCCATGTTGTAAGACGGCTTAAAGCTCGATTTCAATGGATAAGTACGGGCACTTGCTAGTCCAGCTAATGAGTCTGGATCAAGCTCTTGGTGCCAAACCACGATCGCATGCCCCTGCGTATCAATACCGCGCCGGCCAGCACGTCCAGTGAGTTGGGTGTACTCCCCAGCTGTGACCGGGGCATGTAACGAACCATTCCACTTAGTAAGTTTCTCGAGTACTACGCTTCGAGCTGGCATGTTGATGCCAAGTGCCAAAGTCTCAGTGGCGAATACGACCTTAACTAAACCCGCTTGAAATAATTGCTCCACAACGACTTTGAAAGCTGGGAGTAAGCCAGCATGGTGCGCCGCGATACCGCGCTCTAAGCCCTCGCACCAGGAAGAAAAACCTAAAACCCGTAATTCCTCTGAGCTCGCTTCCGGGAAATGCGCATCTACTATGCCGCGAATCTCCAAACGCTCCTGTGGGCTCGTAACATTTACGCCCCCCGCTAAACATTGCGAAACCGCATCGTCGCAGGCAGCGCGCGAAAAAATAAACGTGATACTCGGTAGTAAGTCTGCTTTTTCCAGCGCTTCAATCACGTCAACACGGGAGGGTGTGTATCTACTTCTAAATCGGTTTCCTCGACCGTATCCGTGACTGGCTTGCGATCGTTCGTTACGAGCGATTCGCTGAAGTTCGGGACTAACTTTAGTTCTGGCAGGGTTTACAAATAGATCGTGCAGCTCATCGCCCACCATCACGTGTTGATGTAATGGAATTGGTCGATGCTCTTCAACTATCACTTCAGTTGCGCCCCGCACAGTTCGTAGCCAGTCGCCAAATTCCTCTGCATTACTGACGGTTGCCGATAACGCCACAACCGAAACAGATTCCGATAAGTGAATAATTACTTCTTCCCACACTGCGCCACGGTTGCGGTCTGCCAAGTAATGAACTTCGTCCATAACAACATGACTTAGACCCTGCAGCCCAGTCGAGCCCTCATAGAGCATGTTTCGAAGCACTTCAGTAGTCATAACTACAATCGGAGCATCACCATTGATGCTGCTATCTCCCGTGAGTAGACCTATGTTTTCGGCGCCATAAAATTCCACAAATTCATTGAATTTCTGATTTGAAAGCGCCTTAATTGGTGTGGTGTAGAAACACCTCGACTGCTTAGATAGCGCGGTGTAAACCGCAAATTGACCAACTACTGTTTTACCGGCGCTTGTGGGCGCTGCTACTAAAACACCAGATCCTTTTTCGATAGCCCGGCAGGCATCAAGTTGAAAATCATCCAAGGTAAAACTGAGGGACTCCCGAAACGAGCCAAGTAGTCCTTGCGAGTCCTTGGCCCTGGATTTCGCGGCGGCGTATTTAGCGGCCGGCGAGAGTTCCATAGTCCAAGATTACGGCGTAGTTGCTGGCTGTGCTCGCCACACTCGCAGCCCACCGGCAACAACGTGCACCGAAACTGGGCCGACACCCACACGTTCGCCATCGGCATAGACCGGGAATGCTTCCCCACTGATATCAATCTTCGCGCAACTTGTTTGGGTAACTAATGGATGCAACACATGAGTACCCCAGAAAACTTTCGGAAGCACGCGAAGCAATACCCGCCTCGATACTTCGGCAACGAATGTCACTTCCAGTAGACCATCATCTGCAACTGCTGTCGGACACATTTTCATGCCACCACCATATGAACTGGTATTTCCAATGGCAACTAGCGTCATTCTTTCCTTGCGAATCTCTTCCCCAGAGATACGAATGTCCAATTCGCGGGCTGAGAGTTTACTTAGCTCAACTAGTAAGGCGACTAAATACTTAAGAGTCCCAGTTGGTCCGCGATACCTGTTTGCTCGTTCATTGACTTGAGCGTCAAAACCGCATGATGCGACTCCCACAAAATTCCTGGTCTGGCCATCAGGTAGTGAAATCATTCCATGATCCAATTCGGCAGCTACCCCACTTCTTAAAATCCTGATTCCTTCGCCTGGATTTTTTATTCCGATAAATCTGGCAAAGTCATTTCCAGTGCCGAGCGGAACGACTGCAATTGGAATGTTCATGTCTGGCAGCGAGTTGACTGCAAGATTCACAGTGCCATCTCCACCGCAGGCAACGACAATTAAATCCTGGTGAATCCTTTGCAATTCCTCCAATTCACTTCGCAATGCCGAGTCGTTTGCCCCAGTCAATTCGATTGCGCCGAGTTCATGGATGTTCGCCAGAATTCGACGGCCCCTGCGCGTTTGTTTGACGGTGGGCTTAACGAGAAGTGCGAACACTTCTAGGCCTCGAGTCTTGCCGCTAAAGCTCTTCCCCTGCGCTTGTCATTCAGTAACGCAATTCCAACGGCGATAATACTAAGCCCGATCATTGGAAGGGCTACAAATGACATTGCTAACGGATCACCATTGGGGGTGGCTACCGCGCCAAAAACGAAACTGCCAAGTACTAACCAGCGCCAGGAAGCGCGCAGTCTGTCGCCACTCAAGATGCCCGCAAAGTTCAGCGTGACTAAAACTAAGGGTAGTAAGAATCCGATTCCGAAAAAAAGTACAAGATGCAGGAAGAAGCTCAGATAACTTTCTACGCTGGTGACGTTTTGCACATCAGATGGTGTGAAGGTAAAGAGAATGTCCAGCATTCGAGGCATCACAAAATAAGCAAGTGCAACGCCAGCGGAAAACAGCGGGACAGCAACAGCTGTGAAAGAGTATGCCCACCGTCGTTCATTGCGTTTAAGTCCCGGAGAGATAAAGCGCCAGATTTGATAGATCCAAATTGGACTTGAAAGAACTACCGCAGCCGCCAGGGAAACTTTAAGTTGGAGTGAGAAACCACTTGTGACCCCGGTTAGAGCCAAGATCGCACTCGAGCCAATCCCCTGCACGCTGTCATATGGCTCGCGTATCAAAGCAAAAATGGATTCAAATTGTTGCCACACTGCTACCGTGCAGATAAGCAATGCGATTGCGCTTCGAACAAGTCGCTTACGCAATTCCGCAAAATGCTCAATAAGCGTCATGCCATCGGAGCGCTGGTCTTCGACCGAAATTTCGGACATCTAAAAAGTTAGCTCTTATCGCTACTTGGATCTGAATCTGAATCGTTCTTTGTCTTGTCAGTATCCAGTT
>JASJMK010000009.1:0-4039 GCA_037619625.1 Actinomycetes bacterium | reverse complement strand
GACAACGCATTACGAGTTTTAGCAAAAGATGCAGCGCCGCTGCTTAATGGGGGCAACTAATGGAACGCAGACAACTCGCGCAGATGATCGACCACACATTATTGAAACCGGAAGCAACGGTTGCAGATGTAATCGCGCTTTGCGTAGAAGCAGCCGAACTTGGAACTTACTCAGTTTGTGTATCACCAACTTTTGTAGCAACTGCAGTTGCAAATGTTTCAAATGGTGTAAAGGTTGCCACAGTTTGTGGCTTCCCCAGCGGTAAACATGAATCTGAAATAAAGGCAGCCGAAGCTAAGCTCGCAGTACAACAAGGCGCAGACGAAATCGACATGGTGATCGATCTTGGCAGAGCAATTATGGGTGACTGGGATTACATTCAAAGTGATGTTGCAGCAGTGCGAGCTGTAACCGTGGGGAAAGTGTTGAAAGTAATTTTAGAAACTGCAGCACTAACAAATGATCAAATCGAACAAGCGTGCCTGCGGTGTAAAGCAGCAGGAGCGGATTTCGTCAAGACTGCAACTGGATTTCATCCTGCTGGCGGTGCAGACGTTCGTGCCATCAAGGTAATGCACGATACAGTCGGGGGCGTCCTGGGCATCAAAGCATCAGGCGGAATTAAAACTGCAGAGTTTGCGCAAGAACTAATTGCGGCAGGAGCAACCAGACTCGGGCTATCTGGATCACGCGCGATCCTTGACGGAATTGCAGCGACAGGGAGTTACTAAGAACCTACTTGTTCGCGAAGTCGGGCATATCCGGGCTTGATGATGTGGTTGATGATGTCTAGACGTTCATTGAAAGGTAAGAATGAACTCTTCATAGCGTTAACGCTCATCCACTCAAGATCGCGTAATGAGTAATCAAACGCTTCAACCAGTGCTGTCATTTCCGAGGACATTGAAGTATTTGACATCAATCGGTTATCAGTGTTGAGCGTCACTCGGAAATTTAACTTCCGTAATAATCCAATTGGATGTTCGGCAATGCTGGCTGCTGCGCCGGTATCCACATTGGACTTCGGACAAAGTTCAAGTGGAATTCGACGATCACGTACGTAAGCGGCCAAATCACCTAAAGTCACAGTGCCATCAGCATTAATAGTGATGTCATCAATTATTCGCACACCATGACCAAGTCGTTCAGCGCCACAAAATTGAATTGCTTCCCAAATACTTTTTAGGCCAAATGCTTCACCAGCATGAATTGTGAAGTGCGCGTTATTACGTTGCAAATAATGGAATGCCTCAATGTGTTCTGTTGGTGGATATCCCTTTTCTTTTCCCGCAATATCAAAACCAACGACACCACGATCACGATATTCAACCACCAGCTTTGCAATTTCAAGTGAAACATCTGCCATTCGCATCGCGGTAAGTAGCGTACCTATCTTGATGTTGTGACCAGCCGCTTTAGCAGTAGCTTCACCTTGAGTAAATCCAAGTAGGACATTGTCTATTACTTCGCGGTAACTTAAACCTTTTGCAGTGTGTAACTCAGGAGCAAAACGGATTTCCGCAAAGACCACACCATCAGCTGCTAAATCCTGGGCGCACTCACTTGCAACTCGTTGTAACGCGTCTGGAGTTTGCATTACGCCAACAGTATGAGCAAAGGTTTCTAAATAAACTTCCAGCGAACCTTGTACGGCAGTATGAAACCAATTTGTTAGTTCCAGTTCATTGTCATATGGCAAAGCGTTATAACCGTGCTGCTTTGCTAATTCCAAAATAGTACTAACGCGCAAACCACCATCTAAGTGATCATGAAGTACAACTTTAGGAATTGCTTTAATTACGGCAGGCGAAATCATTATTCCTCATCGCGATTAACAAGTTCGGGGGAAAAAGCTGGCAAGCAGATTGCAACGTAATGTGCATCTTCCTTAGTTAGGTAGCGAACTTTCTCACCAGCGCGCGTAATCAATGCTTGTCCCGCGCCAACGTTGATAGTTTTACCTTCGTGTTCAACATCTATTGAACCCGTGATAACAATCGTGAATTCATCGAATTCTGGAACTTGTGCGGGTTCAGACCAACCAGCTGGTGCATGCATAACGGCAACAGAGACATCATTGTCACCAGTTTTTACTCGACCGATGTATTCCGCAATAGATTTGCCACCAGGCACCGGGATCATTGTTGGTTCGCTAATTAACTCAGGCATACCAAAAGAATACCTGCCCAAGTCGCAATCAAAAGAATCTTAAATAATATGGTCGATTATTAGTGGTAAGCGTTCGGAGATTTCCTGGCTTCCACCCACTGCATAACCAGTTGTCAAAACTTCCAGTGCTGATTCAAATCGATTTGGTTCATCGGTATGCAAAGTGAATAACTTCGTGCCTTTAGTTACAGCCTCACCATGGCCAACATGCCACTCGATTCCCGCGCCAGCTTGCACGCCATCCTCTTTGCGCGCCCGGCCAGCTCCTAAGCGCCAACTAGCCATACCAACAGCTAAGGCATCAAGTTTGATCAAATAACCATCACTTTGTGCCACGACATCGTGAGTTTCTATTGCGGTGGGCAGCGCAGCGTCAACGTCTCCACCTTGGGCTCTGATCATCGCGCGCCAAACATCCATAGCGGAACCATCATCTAAAGCAACAGCAGGATCTTTCGTTCCCCTGGCGCCCGAGGCTTCCAGCATTTCGCGTGCCAACGTGATTGTTAATTCAACAACATCTGCTGGTCCACCGCCGGCCAGTACATCTAACGACTCTTTTACTTCCAGTGCGTTGCCGGCAGTTCGGCCAAGTGGCACATCCATCGCAGTTAACAAGGCGCGAGTTGTTACGCCAGCATCGTTACCGATTGCCACCATAGTTGTTGCAAGCTCACGAGCTTGCTCAACGGTTTTCATGAAAGCGCCAGAACCAACTTTGATGTCAAGTACTAAGGCTCCAGTGCCTTCAGCAATTTTCTTACTCATAATCGAAGCAGAAATTAGCGGGATAGATTCCACAGTTCCTGTGACATCGCGCAGGGCATAAATTCGACGATCAGCTGGCGCTAAAGTTTGGCTTGCAGCGCAGATCACTGCGCCAGTTTCCTTTAAGACCTCAAACATTTCGGCATTAGTAAGACCAGCACGCCAGCCAGGAATTGATTCAAGTTTGTCCAGTGTGCCACCAGTGTGACCCAAACCCCGACCAGAAAGTTGTGGCACGCTAACGCCACACGCAGCAACAAGTGGGGCTAGTGGCAAAGTAATTTTGTCGCCAACGCCACCTGTCGAATGTTTATCCGCAGTGGGTCGCCCAAGATCTGACCAGTTCATAGTTTCGCCAGAATCAATGTAAGCCTTAGTCCAGCGCACAATCTCGCGTCGATTCATGCCGTTTAGCAAAATTGCCATTGCCATCGCCGACATTTGTTCTTCTGCGATGACATTGCGCACGTAAGCGTCGACGAACCAATCGATTTGTTGATCAGATAATTCGCGCTTATCGCGCTTTGCAGCAATAACTTCAGCTGCGGCGAAAGGCTCGGTTCTCATGAATCAAGAGTATTACTTAAAGCCGATCTGTTAAATCGTGAGCACCAAAGGCATCTGGCAGTATTTCAGTCATAGTTTTAATTCCGCTAACTGAATCAAGTAAGCAATTAGGGCCACCATGCTCCCAAAGTAATTGTCGGCAACGCCCACAAGGCATCAATGAATTTCCATGACGGTCAACACAAGCCACGGCGACTAATTTTCCACCACCGGTGCTGATCAAATTTGAGATAAGTCCACACTCAGCACATAAGGCAACGCCATAAGCAGCATTCTCAACATTGCATCCTGTCACAATGCGACCATCATCTACTAAGCCCGCAACCCCAACAGGAAAGTTTGAGTAGGGCGCGTAAGCATTTGACATTGCTTTGCTGGCAGCTGCGCGCAATTTATCCCAATTTATTTCCATCAGTGGTCTTCTCCCTTTCGATAAGGAACTCCATCAGCAGCGGGCGGCCGCAAATTTTGAGATGCAGTAGCTAGCACCAACAAAGTTGTGATGTAAGGAGCAACTTGGGCAACTTCTGGTGGG
>JASJMK010000008.1:0-3748 GCA_037619625.1 Actinomycetes bacterium | reverse complement strand
AGTTCTGATCGTCCACGCAGAAGTAATCCATACGGTGGCGATCGTCCAAAAGCTAGCGATGATCGTGGCGATCGCTCGTCTTCGCGTTACAGCGAACGCGGTGGGCGTCCAGATCGCGCTGGTGGCCGGTTTGCTGATGACCGCGAAGAGCGTCCCCGTGGTCGCGTTGGCGAAAAGCGCGTAAATGTTTTAGATCCGATCATTCCTGACCACATCACTGGCGAAGAATTACCGCGCGCTGTGCGTAACGAACTTCGCACACTTCCAGAAGGTTTAGCACTTCGTGTTGCGCGCCACTTGGCCGCTTCAGTTGAAGCTGCAACTGTGAACCCAGAAATTTCTTGGCAACATGCAAAGGCAGCATTAAGTAAAGCATCACGCGTTGGCATCATTCGTGAAGCTGCCGCTGAAGCTGCTTACAACGCAGGTCATTTCGCTGAGGCATTAATTGAGTTCCGCGCTGCTCGCCGGATGCGCGGCATCAAGGAATACTGGCCACTGATGGCAGATTGCGAACGCGCATGTGGTCGTCCAATGAAGGCAATTGAAATGGCAGGGGATCCGTTAGTTAAGAACCTTGATCATGCTTCGCGCATTGAGATGCGAATTGTTGCAGCTGGTGCGCGCCTAGATATGGGCAATAAAGAAGCAGCTCTCGCTACCTTGCAGTGTCCTGACTTAACTGCGAACTCAGCAGAACCATGGGCCGCTCGCATTCGTTACACATATGCAGATGTCTTGGAACAAATGGGTCGCCCACAGGAAGCTCTGGAATGGTTTCACCGAGCCGCTGCCGTTGACGCTGACATGTTAACTGATTCTGATCAGCGCATTCGAAAACTCGAAGGTAAATCATCTGATCTTGATACTGAAGATGGCTACCTTTATGACGATCTTGAGGACTTTGATTACTCGGATGAATTCGGCGATCAAGAAGACTCTGGCGATAACGACGAAGCCATCAAGGAATAGTCACAGCCGCATTTTGTGCACAGCGATGCTTCTCTGATTGCTGTTCGCAAGTTCATTAAGCAACATAATTCCCACAAACAATATTTGGGGGAATTATGGCTACGCTCGCGCAAGAATTTACGAACTGGGAAAACAGCGTCACGTTAGTGGCGCGGGTAACTTCCGAGGCGGAGCAATTCGAGCTACCAAGTGGTGACACTTTAATGAAGTTTCGAGTTGTTGTGCCGCGCTACAAACCAGTAACCAAGGCAACAGTCGACACTATTGATTGCGTGGCATTTAAGCCTGTTGCGCAACGTAAATCAGCAACTTTGGCAGTTGGCGACATCGTTGAAATCACTGGCGAACTGCGCCGGAGGTTTTGGAAAATCGGTGCGGGGGTTGCCTCCCGAACTGAAGTGGAAGTTTCGAAAATTACCTCAGTTAAACACTAAGTGGGACACTCGTTCGCCACTGAACTAAGCCTCGTGACATTCTTTAGGGGTGTCGAGTTTTGAATCTTCCAGCCCGATCTTGGCCAAGGCTTATGACACAGCGCTACTAGATCTTGATGGCGTGGTTTACATCGGCCAAGACGCGGTGCCAGGTGTGATCGGCGCACTTAATCAAGCACACGATGAATTTGGCATGACATTAACTTGCGTAACAAATAATGCCTCGCGCTCACCGCAACGAGTCGCAGATCATTTAATGCAACTTGGGCTAAAAGTTAGCGCTGGCGATGTTGTCACATCTGCGCAAGCTGGAGCTAGCGAACTTGCTAAATTAATTCCGCAAGGCTCAAGAGTTTTTGTTTTAGGAAGTCAAGATCTTGCCCGAGAGGTTGAGCTAGTTGGCTTGCTGGCAAGTCATGATGATTCATTAACTTACGACGCGCTGATTCAGGGTTACTGGCCTGACATGCCGTGGCGCATTTTGGATTTTGCTGCTGAGATATTGCGATCTGGTGTGCCATGGGTAGTCACAAACATGGATCTGACGATTCCAACTCCAACGGGTGTTGCCCCAGGAAATGGCACGGTAGTTCAAGCACTTGGGCAAAGCGTTAATCGCGAGCCAACGGTGGTGGCCGGCAAACCCCAGACGCCACTTATGCAGCAATCAATTGATCGCACCGGCGCTAAGCGTCCGCTCGTGGTTGGTGATCGGTTAGATACCGATATACATGGGGCAAATAATGTGGGCGTTGATTCGCTGTTGGTCTTATCGGGAGTCACAACCCTTGCCGAGATTTTGCAGGCGCCAGTTGAGCTGCGACCGACTTACCTCGCTTGGGATGCCTGCGAAATCCTAAAACCTCAAACTGCCGCAAGTTTTGCCGACAACGTCGCATCCTGTGGTGGTTGGCAAGTAAGAAATAGCGACTTGATTGGCCAAGGGGACGCCCTAGATGGATTTAAGGCAATTGCCCTAGCGCATTGGAACGGCGATATATCTCTTGCCAACGCCTTGGAGTGCTTAGTGGGCATTGGCCTCGAGGTGCGATGAGGGCATATTTCGGGTTAACGTAAGGCATGGATAATTTGAAAGCCTTTGCGGGCATCGCGAAAGACATACTTGATGAGTCTGTAGATCAGATCAAAACCAACGTGTCAGAAAACTCAAAAGACGGCGTTGATACCAAGTTAGTTGTTGAGGCGATCACTGCTGTTGGCACCCTTGCCGGTGGAATTATCGTTGAATTTTTAGACAAGTTGCCAAAGCCAGGTTGCAGTACTGGCTCAGTTGACGAGAAAGCTCGAAACTTAGCCTCAACTGAGCTGGAAAAACTAATCGGTCGCATGGGACTTGTGCAAGAAGATGAATTAGCTGCGCTTCGTAAGCGTGTAGTTGACCTTGAGGCTGCCCTACAAAAAGCGCAGAAACCAGCGCCTAAATCCAAGTCTTAATTCGAGTCGGCTAGAGCTTGCCTACTAGGCACGCATTAGGCTGTAGTCATGGAAAACTCTGAGTTCACCGATTACATTGACACCCTCGAAGAGGTTGTCAATGAAAGCGAAAATGGCGAATTACTTGGACAAAGCGCAGAGTTATTTGAAGAAAACGTTGCCCCTGTGGCCCCAGTTGTTTCGATGGACTCCTTGCCAGTAACAGGTGAAGCTCGAGTTGATGACGCACTTGGCCGCCTGGCTGATCTTTCCGGCTTACCAGTTCATGAACACGTTGCAGTCTTTGAAGATGTGCAGCGCAGATTACATGAAACTTTGGCTGACCTCGCAGGTCAGTAACTCGAACTACAAAACTTAAATTGTGACTCGCCGCCGCCTAGATGTTGAATTAGTTCGCAGGCATTTAGCACGCAGCCGCGAACAAGCTCAAGAATTAATTACCGCTGGCTTAGTAATTGTTGGCGGCATAGTTGCCACAAAAGCTGCCAGCCAAGTTGATGAGTCTGCCGCAATCAAAGTAAACCTCGATGCTGATGATGATTACGTATCGCGCGGCGCACATAAATTAATTGGCGCATTAGATGCTTTTGATATTGATGTCGCAGGTCTTGTTGCCCTCGATGCTGGAGCTTCAACAGGCGGATTTAGCGATGTTTTATTGCGCCGAGGTATCGAACATATTTATTGTGTTGATGTCGGCTATGGCCAGCTCGCTTGGAAAGTAAGCCAAGATCCAAAAGTCACTGTCATGGATCGCACGAACATCCGGTATCTAACACCGGAATCCCTCGGTGCCAAGGTGGATTTGATTGTGGCCGATCTTTCGTTTATTTCTCTTGAAACCGTATTGCCCGCCTTAGTTTCAGTGCTAAATCCAGCGGGACAGG
>JASJMK010000007.1:0-16960 GCA_037619625.1 Actinomycetes bacterium | reverse complement strand
AAGATCGCGAAGAACATGAGTTTTAAAACTACTAATTGGCCATAGCGGCTAAGCCACAAGTCACTCATCGAATCTATTCGGGTGTAAGTTGCAGCAACTCCTGAGACTGCGAGTACTGCCACGCTGATGGCAGCTAATGCGGAAAATCGCGCGACCACTTTTTGATCCTTTGCTTTAACAAAGGAAGCCATTGCCCAAAGGCAACCAACCCAAGCGCTCATTGCTAAGCCATGGGCAACAGAAGATGTCACTGCCAAGGAATGGCTTCCAAGTGATGCGGAATGACTATTTAGAAGTGGGGCCGCAATACCCGCGCCAGCTAAGGCAGCTAACACAGCTATGGAATTTAGTGAAACTAGGAATACGCCAGCGACAGAAATCACAATTGCGATTACCCCAGCGATCATGAAGCTGCGTGCAGGTGGTAACGACATCAAGTAGGTGCTTAGAAAACCCGGTGCGAACACGTCCTTGAATGGCACACCCAAAATGTTTGCCATCGAGGTCAAAGCTGCAATTACTGCTGAGACTGACCAGAGGGCACTAATTGCACTGGCATGCAGTACTGCTTTACGGCCCGCTTGCGAAATAGTTTGTCCAGCAGTTGGTGCCAGGAAAGTCCAAGTGACAAGTAAGCCAAAAACTCGCAGACCAAGAACAACATGCGCAAGGGTGGCCAGTTGTAGCGCCCAACTATTTGCCTGACCTGCATCAGGGATTCCCGCAGGAAACGGTGCCCAAGCCCCGCCGCCGTATATAAGCGCAACTGCGAAAGCAATAATCAGTAGTGAGAAAATTGCTGACCTTGAAATAAGTCCGTTCATAAATCGCTATTTACTTCGACGTAGGTAAAAACCAACTGCAATGAACCCAGCCAATGCAGCAATAGCAACGATTGTCGCGGTATTGCTGGCCCCCGAGGTTTCGGCTTCTGCCGCAGGTAGTTCGGTAGTGATCGGAGCAGCTAGTGCGGTCATCATGGGCTCTGGGGATCCTGTTCCGGCATCTGCCGGTAAGGCTGATGGTGCTACTCCTGATTCCGCAGCAGCGGTATACCTGAAGTTGAACTCGCCACTTTGGACGTGCCCATCGCCAGCAGCTGCTCGCCAAGTTATTAACACCAGACCGGGCGTTAAGTCACTGGGCCACGGGATGCTTAAAGTTGCGCCAGAAAGCGTGGGCGCGGGCGAATCCAAGATTTCGCCGGCCTCATTCATCACGACAATTGCCGCGCCATCAACTAATGGCGGCTCACTAAATGTGATTGTGATTGATTCTTGGGACACATTTACATCAGAGTCTTCGGCTGGTGAAGTGCTCACAAGTTCGGTGTGTGCCCAGGCTGTGGAAATCGGGCTGATTACAGATACGCCGACCAGTGCGAGAACGCCCAACAGGCGCTTTGAAGTCTGAAAATAGGTCACAACGACCATAGTACGTCAGTAATTACTGGCGGGCTGATGGTCAGTTTACTGGATTCGATATTTGAGATATTCCTAACCTATTGCGGCGCCCGAATCCGGGGATTAGTAATCTTGGAGACGTGCTGCTATCTGACAAAGACATTAAAGCTGAAATCGCCTCTGGCCGAGTTGGCATTGACCCATTCGATCCCGCAATGGTGCAGCCTTCGAGTATCGATGTTCGATTAGATCGATTCTTTCGGGTTTTCGAAAATCATCGCTACCCACACATTGATCCGTCGGTAGAGCAAGTTGATTTAACACGCGAAGTTGAAGCAATCGGTGATGAGCCGTTCGTGTTGCACCCAGGTGAATTCGTTTTAGGAAGCACTTACGAAGTTGTAACTTTACCGAATAACATTGCGGCTCGGCTAGAAGGTAAGTCCAGTCTGGGACGCCTTGGACTTCTAACGCACTCCACTGCAGGATTTATTGATCCTGGATTTTCCGGGCACGTCACACTTGAATTAGCGAATGTAGCGACGCTTCCAATTTTGCTTTATCCCGGCATGAAGATTGGTCAAGTTTGCTTCTTCCAAATGACATCAGATGCCGAGCATCCTTACGGCTCGAGTATTTACGGCTCTCGCTATCAAGGACAGCGCGGTCCAACACCAAGTCGCTCACACGCGAACTTTCATCGAACCGTTATTTCTTAATTACTTCGCCTTAACTCGATCCAAAAGTAACGTTGCAATGTCAACAACTTCAGCTGCAGCTTCGCCGCCGGCTTCTTGCGCACGAACAGTCACGGCGTCATTTAACATCACGGAACAAAACGGACAAGCTACTGCAATCTTTGTGGCACCAGTTGCAAGTGCTTCGTCGCCACGGTTCTGATTAACACGAGTACCAATCTTTTCTTCCATCCACATGCGGCCACCGCCTGCGCCACAGCAGAATGACTTTTCCTTATTGCGATCCATCTCGACCAAATTGACACCTGGCATGTTTGTGATCAATTCACGAGGTGGCATATAAATTTTGTTATGACGACCTAAGTAGCACGGGTCATGGTAAGTGACTGTTTCATCTTCGGGAGTCAGCATTGTTAGGCGCTGCTCAGAAACTAATTGGTTTAGTAAAACGGTATGGTGCACTACTTCGTAGTTACCACCAAGTTGTGGGTATTCCCGGGCAATTGTGTTTAAGCAATGAGGGCAGGTAACCACTATGCGACGCGCACCAATTTCATTAAGGACTTCAATGTTTTGTGCAGCCTGCATTTGGTAGAGGAATTCATTGCCAGCTCGACGCGCAGGATCTCCCGTGCAAGTCTCGCCTTCACCGAGCACCATGAATTCGATACCAGCTGTGTGCAGTAATTCAGCCACTGCTTTTGTGGTGTTTTTCGCGCGATCATCGTAAGCACCAGCGCAACCGACCCAGAATAAATATTCAACATCAGCCGGGATTTTGTCTTCGCCATTCATGCCAAAAACTCGAACTGGGAATTGAACTTCTTCAATCCAAGTCATTCGGCCGCTGGTGTTCATACCCCATGGATTGCCTTTAGTTTCTAGGTTTTTAAACAGCCCGTTTAACTCGGCTGGAAATTCTGATTCCACAAGAACTTGATGGCGCCGTAGATCCATAAAGTGATCAACGTGTTCGATGTCCACTGGACACTGTTGGACGCAAGCGCCGCATGAAGTGCAACCCCAAAGTGCGTCGTAATCAATGACAGCGCCTTCATGGGAACGATGGCCCTTTTCATCGTAGCCATCAGTTGAAGCATGTGGATCATCTGCATGTGACCCAACCATAGGTCGAGCAACTTCTGCTTGCACCTGTGCACTAAATGAATCCAACTTTGATTCGTCACTTCCAGCAAGGATGTATGGCGCCTTGGCAAATAAGTGATCCCGCAAATCCATGATCATTAGTTTTGGACTAAGTGGTTTGCCAGTATTCCAAGCAGGACATTGATCTTGGCAACGACCGCACTCGGTGCAACTTAATAAATCTAGGTTGCCTTTCCAAGTAAAGTCTTCTATTTTTCCTCTACCAAAAGTTGCATCATCAGATGGATCTTCAAAATCTAGAACTTGCGTTCCGGCATAAATTGGAAGTAGTGGACCAAGCGCATTTGGCCGGCGACTGAATAAAACATTGAGCGGCGCTGCGCCGATATGTAGATGCTTACTGTGAAGGGCTAAAACAAGGAAACCCAAAATGACGCCGATGTTTAACCAAAGTCCAATCATTTCGAGCCATTCATTTGCCGCAAGACCCAGTGGCGCGATCAACCTGGCAGTGGCCTCAGAAGCAAATGCGCCGCCATCCATAAACGGAAAATGTGGCGCATTGTTGCTTACGCTCACGTTGTACTGCGCCCCGCGGTAGAGCAATAAAGTCCAAACCACATTGAAAATCATGAACAGAACGAACCACGCAGCACCAACATGTGAACCGTAAAATCGCGACTCGCGTCCGTACTTTGCTGGCCGGCGAAATAACCGAATGATTGCAAACATGGCAATTCCGATTAGTACAAAAATCGTGAACAAGTCCTCAAGAAATCCAGTGATTGGGGAGCGACCGATAACTGGAATTGCAAACGTGTTATTAAATAGTGCGCCAAAGGCTTCCACGATTGTTAGTGACAAAACTATGAAACCCCAGAAAGCCAGAACATGGGCAATTCCGGGAATAGTCCAAGCAAGTAATTTCTTTTGACCGAAGACTTCAGTTACTTCGGCTTTGACGCGAACTCTTTTTTGTGCGGTGCGATCAACTGCAGGTTCTCCACTGCGAACCAGACTGTAGAGAAACCAAATTCGCTTTGCGGCCAAAACCGAAAGCACTAACGTGATTGCAAGTCCAACAGTTAGGCGCAAGGCCATCGAATCGCTCATGAAAAAAACCTCTTGAATCGGTGTTAAACCTAAATATGCCTGAATTTTCTAGTTATTGCACACTATCGCATCGCGAATTTGAAAGTTATTCCTGAGCTGTCGGTGGTTGCTAGCTAAATTTTGTGGCCATGAACATGTTGCATGGCCCAGGCATACATAGCGATCGCCCCAGCTGCGGAAGCATTCATGGATCTAGTGGATCCATTTTGCGAGATACCTAATATTTGGGAGCAGGCTGCGATTCCCTCAGGCGATAACCCAGGGCCTTCTTGGCCGAAATATAAGACGCAGGATTCTGGCAAAGTTGAGTTTTCCAAATTTCCACAACCGGGAACATTATCGATTCCGATGATTGGCACGTTGTTTTCTGTTGACCAGGTTATAAAGTCAGCAACTGTTGGGTGATGCAACAAATGCAAGTAACGATCTGTCACCATTGCACCTCGCCGGTTCCAACCCTTTTTACCAACTATGTGGACAGCAGACACATTAAATGCATTTGCAGTTCGAACAACTGACCCGATGTTTAGATCATGTTGCCAATTTTCGATAGCAATGTGCAATTTGGTTCGAGAGGTATCTAAGTCGGCAACAATTGCTTCCACTGACCAATACCGATATTTATCTACAACATTTCTTCGATCGCCAAGTTCAAGTAGTTCGGGATCAAAATGATCTTGTGTGGGCCACGGCAGCGGATGCGGACCAACTCCAACAACCGGATAAAACTCTCCCGGACCTAGCTCGCCGCGATCAGGTGCTTCGGTCATTTAAGAATTAAGCGCCTGCGCAATTGCCGCAGTGTGAGCATTAGTCGAGCCACAACAGGAACCGATTGCGTTGATTCCTAGTTCCTTCATTTCCGTTGCGAATTCGCCCATTTCCTCAGGTGTACCGGTGTAAACAAAGTCAGCACCAACCAGTTGCGGTAAGCCAGCATTGGATTGAATAAAAATGTGTACGCCCGCTGGCTTAGCATCTGCCAGTTCACTTGCGATGATTCGCATTTCGTCCGTGCCACGGCCACAGTTAGCACCGATCAAACGAACGCCCATTTCAGCGATAGCAGTTACTGCTTGGGCTGGCTTGACTCCCATCATGGTTCGCAAGTTTGTATCAAAACTTAGCGTCGCAACTATTGGCATGCCCGGGGCAACTTCCTTAGCCGCTTCAACTGCAGCTGCTACTTCGTCAAGGTCGCTCATGGTTTCGATCAAAATTGCATCGCAGCCGCCATCAACTAACCCACGAATTTGATCAGCAAATAATGCTTTACCTGATTCGGGAGTTAGGGTTCCCATTGGATCCATCAGTTCACCGGAAGGACCAACATCGCCAAACACAAAAACATTTTCGAATTGGTCAGCAACAGAACGCGCAACTTCGGAACCAGCTTTATTGAGTTCATGAACGCGATCACCAAGGTCATGCATTTCGAGGCGACCTTTAGTGCCACCAAAAGTATTGGTTGTTACAACGTTGGATCCGGCTGCTGCGTAGCCGCGAAGTACTGAAGCAACTTTTTCAGGTTGTTCAACATTCCATAACTCTGGCGCGCCGCCATCGGTAAGACCCAAGTCTTGTAACGCGGTACCCATGGCGCCATCTCCCACTAGCGGATTTCCAGCATCGAGCCATTCGTAAACGTTAGCCATGGTTACTCCTTAAAGTTTAGGAAAGTTGGTTAAGAAAGTCTGTCGAGCATAACTTGCAAACCCGCGTCGTCTAGTGAATTTTCAATCTCTGAACTTACTCGCTCGGCCACTTCAGTGGCGTCGCCCTCTTCAAGAACCCAGTCACTTTTTCGCCAGCCATCTAGATAAGCATCAGCATCCTCGGCCCCAACACGCATAGCGGCCTCATCAATTGCTTCTTGAAAGCGGCTAGCCAGGGATACCTTTACGGTTTCTTCGCCATCTCGCACGACCACCATAGAGGGAAAATCACGCCAGTAAGTTATTTGATATTCACTCATGCCTAGATTCTAGTGTTAATACGTAAGTTTGAGCCTGGGTCCCAACCGATACTGTTATGAACGTGAAGCGCGTGCTGATTATTCATGGCTGGGGTAACGAACGCCCAGTCGGGCACTGGCATCGCCTGCTGGCAACTCATTTGCGTCAGCAGGGTCACGTCGTTGCTTACCCCCAGCTGCCAGATACCCAACTTCCAAGTTTGGATAAGTGGCTAGAGGTTCTCAAGGTTGAACTAGACATGCTTAAAGAGGCTGGCGATGGCGAGTTAGTAGTTTTAGCTCACTCATTAGGCTGTCTAACTTGGTTACACGTAGCGCAAAGTGGGTTTTTGCAAGAACAAGCTAGTCGAGTGCTGCTAGTTGCAGCGGCGGATCCAGATCTGTGCGGCGAAGTGCCGAGTTTTCAAATTGATTTAAATTCCCCCCAGGTAAAAGCAGCAGCACATAGTGCTTCGTTAGCAACCCTGTTTGTTGGTAGTGATTCTGATCCGTGGCAGCCTCGTGGCGTTGCAGAGACTTTTGCGAAACCGCTTGATTTACCTTTCGTAGTTATCGATGGTGCCGGCCACTTTGCAGTTGAAGAAGGTTGGACTCCGTGGTCAGGTGTCATTAATTGGATTACGGATGCGACTGCAGATTTAGCAGTGCGTTAACAAATGCTTGCTGACTTAAAGAAACTCTGGCTGATTCCTGCGTTTCGTACCTTACTTATAGCGCGCATCATTTCCAACATCGGAAACGGACTTGGACCAATTGCACTTGCTTTTGGAGTTCTTAGTTTGGAAGGTGCGACCCCGACGAGTTTAAGTATCGTGATGGCTGCCCAACTTGGACCAATGGTTGTCTTCATGCTTTTCGGTGGCGTACTAGCAGATCGATATCCAAGAGCTCTTGTAGTTGGAACTTCAGATATATTCTTGAGTGGATTTGTCGTGGCCAATGGGGTAATGCTGATCAATGGATCAGCAACGGTTATGAGCTTGGCAATCATTGCCTTCATAAGTGGCTCGCTTAATGCGTTGTGGTGGCCAGCTTTCGCTGGACTAGTCCCAGAAGTAGTGCCAGCGGAAGATTTGCAATCTGCCAATTCTGTTATTGGCCTTGGTGCAAACGCGGCAAACATTGCTGGAACTGTTGCTGGTGGAATCATTGTTGCGGGCATCGGCGCAGGTTGGGCAATGGTTACTGATGGCGTTTCATTTTTTATTGCCGGCATTTTAGTTTTCACACTTCGCAAATTTGGGAAAACTAGGGATACTACTGAGCACACACCCTCGGTGTTTGAAGATCTAGCACATGGCTGGAAAGAATTCTCCAGCCGCAGTTGGGTTGTCACAGTTGTGGCGGGATATTCCATCCTTGTCATGATTTTTGAAAGCGTTCTTGGAGTTGTTGGACCAGTGCATGCCGAGCAGGAGCTAGGTGGGCCAAAGCCTTGGTCATACATTCTGGCTGCGCTGTCAGTAGGCATGATGGCAGGAGTTCTAGTTGCCTTAAAAGTTCGTCCGAAGCGACCACTATTAGTTGCATTGATTGCACAACTTGGCGTTGCTGCTTGGATATTTGCTATCGGTGTGACTAATTGGATTCCAATAATTATGGTCAGTGCATTTTTCGCCGGCATTGCATTGGATTTCTTTTTCGTACTTTGGCAAACGGCAATGCAAAGCAACATCCCACGGGAATCGTTATCACGAGTCAGTTCATACGACGCCTTTGGCTCGCTGGTGTTTGCGCCATTTGGATTAGTAATCGCAGGTCCGATCACGGAAAAAATTGGAACTGAGCAAACTCTGATAGGTATGGCAATAATTTTTGCGCTAGCGCTCGCTGCCATGTTAAGTGTGGCTAGTGTGCGCAATTTACGTGGACAGAATGTGAAAGCTGATTCCCTGTAAGTCAATTCATCGAAGTAGTGCCTCATGTAATACTGATTGCATGATTAATGTATGTATGGCCGGCGCGACCGGTTGGACTGGAAAAGCACTTTCCTTTGGACTTCGGGAAGATAACGCATTCAAATTAGTAACTGCAGTTTCCCGATCTAACGCTGGTAAAGATCTTGGTGAGGTGCTAGAAAATAAATCTTGGGATGTTCCGGTATTTGCAGATGTGGCGAGTGCACTAGAAAACGTCCAGGTGCTAATTGATTACACCGCGCATGATGCAGTAAAAGCGAACATCTTGTTGGGTATCGAACGTGGCGTGCACGGCATCGTTGGAACATCAGGTTTAACCGCCGCTGACTTTGCTGACATCGATGCTGCAGCAAGAGCAAATGGCGTTGGTGTTGTTGCGGCCGGAAACTTCGCGATCACTGCAGCTATGGCCCAGGCTGCTGCGCTGCTAGTCGCAAAATATATTCCTAACTGGGAAGTCATTGATTATGCAAAAGCTGGAAAGCCGGATGTACCAAGTGGTACGGCGCGAGAACTCGCAGAGCGTTTGAGCGCAGTGCAACGGCCAACTCTCGGTTACCCGATAGCCGATATTGCGGGGCCAAAGGAAGCGCGAGGCGCCGATGTTGATGGCACCAGAGTTCACTCAGTTCGCCTGCCAAGCTTTGTTGTCAGCACCGAGGTGGTATTTGGCCTGCCGGAAGAACGTATGACTATTCGCTTTGATGCTGGAAGTTCGCCCGCTCCTTATGTGAGTGGCACTCTGCTGGCAGCAAAAGCAGTCATTAATCATGTGGGGTTGATCCGAGGTCTGGACACCCTACTTTTGAGCTAAACCTAGGCTTTTGTACAAAATCTCCAAGTAATCAAGCGGATTTATCAATAAATCGGGGTAAATCAAGCAACCTACGGTTGCGTAGGTTACGCTAGCGTAGGTTACGCAATAGTAACTTGCTACTGATTTTGGAGAGTTCATGAACAGCTTGGGATTGCCACCGATTATTCAAGGTGGCATGGGCGCGGCAGTGTCTTCTTGGTACTTAGCGCGCACTGTTGCAAACGAGGGCCAACTTGGTGTCGTTTCTGGAACCGCACTAGAAACCGTAGTTACCCGTCGTCTGCAAAATGGCGATGAGGGTGGCCACATGCGTGAGGCACTTGCGCATTTTCCATATCCGGAAGTTGCCGAAGAGATTCTGGCAAAGTTTTTCCGGCCAGAAGGTCGCCAAGGTAAACCATTTCGCCCAATGCGTCGCTTGAGTCTGGAAGCCCACAAAGAGCACGATCAATTAGCAGTTGCCTCAAACTTTGTTGAGGTTTGGTTAGCAAAACAATCTGGCAATGGAAAAGTTGGAATTAACTTTTTAGAGAAACTTCAAACAGCAACCCCAGCAGCGCTTTATGGCGCGATGCTTGCAGGTGTCGATGCGATTTTGATGGGCGCTGGAATTCCGCGCGAGATTCCGCAACTAATGACGGACTTTGCCCAAGGTAAGCCTGGACATTTAAGTATTGACTCAGATCGACCTGCCGGAATGGCAGCGCCAATTTTAGAATTTGACCCACTCGAGTCATTCGGTAAGGCGCCAGAGTTACCGCGCCCGGCATTCCTAGCGATCGTTACGGCTGAAGTTCTTGCTTCATACTTAGCGCGAAACGAAGTCACACGTCCCGATGGTTTTGTAGTTGAACACTTTATGGCCGGTGGACATAACGCACCACCTCGACGTATGCAAGATACTGAAACTGGATATGGCCCGCTAGATGAGGCGAACATTCCTAAAGTTGCAGATGTTGGTTTGCCGTTTTGGCTTGCTGGTGGTCGCGCAACACCTGCATCAGTCACCGATGCAATCAAGCTCGGCGCCGAAGGTGTGCAAGTAGGTTCACTCTTTGCGTTAAGTAATGAATCAGGATTGCTGCCGGAGTACCGCGAGCAAATGTTGCAGGCCGCGCGTGAAGGAAATTTGCGAGTACGAACTGATCATCGCGCCTCACCAACAGGATTCCCATTTAAAGTTGTGGAGCTTCCCGGAACAGTTGGTGATGCTTCGGTTTACAAAGCGCGACCAAGACTTTGCGATCTTGGCTACTTACGTTCTAGTCATATCGATGAAGCAGGCAAAGTAAGTTACCGCTGCGCAGCTGAACCAGATAGTCCATTTTTGAAAAAGGGCGGCGACGAACCAGATCTTACGGATCGAATTTGTTTATGCAACGGACTTGTAGCTGCAGTCGGCTTAGGACAAGAACGACCAGATGGTTACAAGGAAGCGCCACTTCTAACACTTGGATCGACTACAAGTGACGTTGAAGGAATGCTTAAGGAATTCCCAAGTGGTTGGAGCGCAGTAGATGTGGTTAACCGACTTGTTTCAGGAATTCCTGTTAAGGCAAACGTCTAACTAGTTAAGTTATTAGTGGGCGTTTTTAGCTCGCGCAATTGAGGCTAGGATTTCTGCCTCGGCTTCGGCGCGGTCCCCCCAGGAAGCACCTTCTACCGATTTTCCTGGTTCCAAATCTTTATATGTTTCAAAGAAATGCTGGATTTCTAGTCGCTCAAATTCGGGAATATCAACAATGTCTTGCATATTAATTTTGCGCGGATCGTGCGCTGGAACACACATAATCTTGTCATCTTCGCCCGCTTCATCACTCATGCGGAACATAGCAATCGCTCGACAGCGAATTAGGACGCCGGGAAACGTTGGCTCTTCAATCAGGACTAGCGCATCTAACGGGTCACCGTCTTGGCCGAGCGTGCCTTCGATGAAGCCATAATCCCTGGGATAACGGGTCGCGGTGAAAAGCATGCGGTCTAGGCGTAACCGGCCGGTTTCGTGGTCTACCTCGTATTTATTGCGGCTACCGCCCGGAATCTCAACTAATACGTCAAATTCAAGTGCCATGATGCCCTGCCATTTCGCAATTTCCACTTAGCCTTATTAATGATTACCCAATCTTAGATGCAAACTCGCATTCTCCCTAGTTAATGAGGCCAGAGATCGCTCACCCACGTACTAGCCGCAAATTGATCGTTAGCGCGCTCTTAATAGGTGGCCTAACGCTCAGCGGAATCGGTTTGGGAATTCCGACGAGTGCAGAAGAAATAGATGTAGTTCCACCGGCGCCAATCTCGATTGGAATCTTGAATCCAGTTGAACAAATTGGTGACATTGACGCCGCGACAGTTTCGGCAATCGTCAATGAAGAGTTGACTGATCCCAGGTTGGGCGCAGATGTCGTTGGTTACGTGATTGATGGTAATTCAAACGAAGTTTTAGTAGATATTAATTCGGACCAACAAATGATTCCGGCATCGACTTTAAAGCTCTACACCGCGATTGCAGCTCTTAATATTTTAGGTGCAGAAACAAGATTTGCGACAACGGTGATGCGCGATCAAACCCAACTAACTCTGGTTGGTGGTGGTGATCCAACTTTGGTTTCCCTCACGCCACGAAACTGGAAGGGAAAGCCTCCTGGAATTTTGCCGCCGCCTTCTATCCAACAATTAGCAGACCAGACAATTGCTGCGATTGGCCCGACCACGGAAGTTTTCACTGTTGCCTTCGACGACTCGCTATTTGCTGGACCGCAGGCGCAAGAAACTTGGCCAAGCATGTATTTGAGTACGGGTGAGGTCGCGCCTGCGCAAGGTTTGACTATGGATTATGGCGTGACCCAAACAAACGGCACTTTGCCAGATCCTGCTAAAGCCGCGGCGCAATTTTATGTGGATGAATTAATCGCCAGGGGACTTCAGGTAACGCTCACCGATCGCGCGCCACCAAGTGTTGGTGCGAGTGAATTAACCCGAGTCGAATCGGCAACAGTAACTGAAATAGTCGAGCGCATGATGACTACAAGTAACAACACATTGGCTGAATATTTAGCTCATCACATTGGTGGATCCCAGGGAGACTATTCATTTGCTGGCGGCGCCAAGGCGACAAAGCAGGCCCTGGTTGCGTCAGGTATTGGGACAACCAATTTGGAAATGGTTGATGGATCCGGGTTGAGTAGGTCTAATCGAACCACTGCCAAAGATTTAGTTTCTGCCGTGCAATACGCAAATAATTCAAGCGGCATGGCTTGGGCTGCAATAACTGGAATGCCAGTAGCTGGGATTTCTGGAACGCTAATTAATAGATATGACATTGCCGAGCCTGGTCGCGGAATAGTTAGAGCTAAGACTGGAACCCTGTCGAAAGTTGTCACATTAACTGGGACGCTGGTAACAACAAGTGGCGAGCTATTAATTTTTGCATTCATCGCCAACGAGGTACCAAATGGCACTAGGCAGGGTGAAGCAGCATTGGACGAGGTCATCAAGGCTTTGGTGCAGTGCGGCTGTCGGGTTGCGTAGAGTCAGAGCATGATCAACTTGGAATTGCGGCAAGGAATTCTTGCCAGCTTAAGTGATCTTGAAGCTGGCGATTTAGTACTCGTGGGTCTTAGTGGTGGTGCGGATAGCCTCGCACTTCTAAAGTGTGCGTTGCATGTTGGTAACGAACGCACCATTTCGGTGGGTGCGGTAATTATTGATCATCAAATTCAGGACGAATCGGCAAAAACTTCTAATCGAGTTGCGGGAATTGCGCGCGAGCTTGGCGCCGATCCCGTCTTAGTTGTAAATGTTGAAGTGCAATCGGGAGCAGGTAGTGGTGGCATGGAAGCCGCAGCTCGCAACGCTCGGCGCACTGCATTTACAAATGTTTTAACGGAGCACAAAGCCAAGTCAATCTTGTTGGGTCACACCCTTGAGGATCAAGGTGAGACGGTACTTCTTGGATTAGCTCGCGGCTCCGGCGCCCGTTCGTTATCTGGAATGCGGGCCAAAGAGGGAATTTACCGCAGGCCGTTTTTAGGAATTTCCCGTGAGTTAGTTCGCGCTGAAGTTTCGGATTTGGATATTTTTGAAGACCCGCATAACAGCGATTTGAAATATTCACGTGTCCGAGTGCGAAATTTAGTATTGCCATTAATGGAAACGCAACTGGGACCAGGTGTAACGCAAGCGTTAGCTCGCAGCGCAGATTTGTTACGTGATGATGCTGATGCGCTTGACGCCTTAGCCAGATTCGAAATTACCCGCGTCGGTGATGATGTGAATTTATTGGGCGCATTACCTCGAGCCATCCGAACCCGCGTGATTCGCCAACTTGCCATAACAAATGGCTGCACTATTAATGACTTAACTCGGGATCACGTCCTGGCAATTGATGCGCTATTGACGAATTGGCATGGCCAAGGCGCACTAAATTTGCCAGGCGCTGTCAGCGTCGAAAGACGACATGACAGACTTAACTTCACCAAAGATAAATAATTCAAGGAGATATCTATGGACGCAGCACAAATCGAAAACGATCTTACGAGCGTTGTGTTAACCAATGACGAAATCCAAGATCGAATTCTTGAAATTGCTGCCCAAATAGACATTGACTACTCCCACTGCGATCAGCCGTTACTAATGGTTGGTGTTCTTAAGGGGGCCGTCATGGTGATGGCTGATTTAGCCCGTGCCGTTTCAATTTCAGTGGAATTGGATTTCATGGCGGTTTCTTCTTATGGTTCCGGAACTAAATCCAGTGGGGTAGTACGAATCATTAAAGATCTAGATATTGATTTGGCTGGTCGAGATGTTTTAATTGTGGAAGATATTTTGGATTCAGGATTAACACTTTCGTGGCTAATTAAAAACCTAAAATCTCGCCATCCAAACTCACTTGAAGTTATGACGATGATGCGCAAGCCAGATGCAATCAAAATTGAAGTTCCGGCAAAATACATTGGATTTGATATTCCCAATGAATTCGTAGTTGGTTTTGGCCTTGATTACGCAGAAAAATATCGCAATTTACGCGAAGTTGGAATTCTTGCTCCGCATGTTTATGGTGGCTAATTTTTTACCTAGGTAAATCCTGGTAATAAATTAAAAGACCCCTCACGCACCCGTTAGAGCCCGCTTATCCTTGCTGCCTTCCGGCCCTGGGGAGGTTCACAGGTTAACGCCACGCGAGGGGCTGTTGTTAATTCTAGTTAGAAAATTACTCGCTGGATTTCGCTTTTAAATTGGCATTTGAATATGTATTTTGTAAGCGGTCGTAAAGCGCATCGAACCAGCCTTCTTGTTCTAAGCCAGTACGGTTTCGGAAATTAAAGCCGCCAGGAGTTTCATGTTCAACTGGCAGGTGTGCCAGCTCGGCATCAGTTGCCGCCTGTCCTTCAATGGCTAAACCTTCAAGCAGTGAGCGGACATATCGAGAAGCAGTGTCATGTTCAATCCCGTTATCTTCGGTCCACTTGATTACGGTGTTTTGAAATGTGAAATAAGTAGACATAACCGCTGAGGTTACGCTGAGAATTTTAATTTTAGTTTCATCTTCCAAAATAATAATGTCACCCAACGCAGCAAACTCTCGCTCGATGTCAGGATGCGCCGGACATATAACCAATGGTCCCTTGTGATGAACAATTGCGGGCAGTGGAATTAGTTGACTAACTTGGGTAGCTGGCGCTGTTAGTTTTGCAATTCCACTTGGCTGAATACTCGCAATAAAACTTGCGATTATTTGGTCGGAGCGAAATGTCAGATCGGCTAATGCATCTTCAACTTGGTTTGGCAACATGCTGATGACAACCATGTCACTGGCAGCAACGACGGCTTGATTAGATTCCAAGCGAATGCAGTGGTCGAACTTGGCAGCCAATTCAGTCGAACGCTTCTCGCCACGAGGCGATAGGTAGATAGTTTCTTGTTTCCCGCCGCGAGAAGCCATGGCCTCAATAACTGCAGTTGATACGGTGCCCACACCCAAGAATCCAATTTTCATACTTGATTGTCCCGCGTGCTAGAAAATACTTCAGCAACTGGGGGGTTTTGAGTCGAACGAGTTAAAACTTGGCATCAATTTCTGCAATTAGTGCCTCGACTTTGGCACGAATCTCATCGCGGATCGGACGAACTTCTTCCACGCCTTTGCCAGCTGGATCGTTCAATGGCCAGTCCAGGTATGTTTTGCCAGGAAAGAACGGGCACGCGTCGCCGCAACCCATGGTGATGACGTAGTCAGAGTCTTTTACCGTTTCATCGCTTAATACCTTAGGAACGTTGTTGGCAATGTCTATACCCTCCTCGGCCATAGCTTCAATGGCTGAGGGGTTTACTTGATCCTTTGGCTGCGTTCCAGCTGAGAGAACTTGGATGCGATCTCCAGCGAGTGCTTGAAGATATCCGGCAGCCATTTGGGAACGTCCGGCATTATGTACGCAAACAAAAAGTACGGTGGTCTTTAAATCAGACACGAGTTGCTCCTTTAACTAAGGCAAGGCCAAGTATTGCGCCAACAAGTTGCGCGATTATGAACGGGATTACGGACCCTGGCGCAATTCCGGCGAAGGTATCGGAAAACATTCGACCAATGGTTACGGCCGGGTTTGCAAAAGATGTAGACGAAGTAAAAAAGTAAGCAGATCCAATCCAGGCAGCAACGGCAACTGGAATTAGTTTTTCTTGACTTCGTGCAATCAGAATAAATATCACGCAGATCAAGCCAGCGGAGGCGATAACTTCTCCGACCAGAGTTCCGGTGCTAACTCTTGCGTTACCTGAGATTTGGATCACCGGAAGATCAAACATGACATTTGCCAGAATGGCCCCAAGGATTGCTCCGGTTGCTTGCGCTGCAATGAAACAAAGAAATTCTGAAAAATTCATTTCACGGCGCAGGGTTTGAACTAGTGAGACCGCTGGGTTGAAATGCGCGCCACTTATTGGGGCAATGATCAAAATCAGCAATGCCAAAGTGAAGATTGTTGAAAACGCATTGATGAGGAGAACTACTCCAAGATCGTTAGAAAGATTTGCTCCCATGATTCCAGAACCAACCACTACGCCGACCAAAATTGCCGTTCCTACGAACTCGGCAAGGCACTTTCTTAGAACTTGAACCACTCCAAACGTTTCTCGTACACAGCATTCTATTTTGGCAAGCGACTGAGGCCCTAAGTGAATTGATCATGTTTGCGAAATGTTCACTTTCGGAGCAATTGGCCCCTCAAATCCATCAGTCATTGCGTGTTATGCCAGAGTGTGAGTGTGCCCAAGCTGTTACTTGACTTAACGCCGCTTCGGCAAATCCCCGCTTATCGCAGACTTTTCACTGCCGTCTCAATAAGTAACATTGGCCAACAAATGGCTGCCGTTGCTGTCGGGATTCAGGTTTATGACATCACCAAATCCTCGTTTGCCGTTGGGATGGTTGGGTTATCTCAATTGTTTCCCCTTATTTTGCTGGGGTTATTTGGTGGGGCAATGTCTGATTCCTACGACCGGCGAATGATTGGCTTCATTTCCGCAGTTGGTATGGCGGGATCAAGTGTTTTGCTTTTGATCCAAGCCGTTCAAGGAAATCAACAAGTATGGCCGCTCTACTTATTCGTTGCGATGTCATCTGGGTTTTATGCCATTGGAAATCCGGCGCGGCAAGCAATAATCCCGCGGATAGTTCCGACTGAACAATTGCAAGCAGCTAATTCACTTTCATTTTTAACTTGGAATATCGGATTCACTCTTGGTCCGTTACTTGGTGGCGCACTGATTGGCTTAACCGGGGAAGTTGCTGTGGCCTATGCGGTCGACGCTTTAGCTTTCACAGTGATGATGTGGGCCATGTGGACCCTGCCAAAACTTCCACCTATGGCAGGCGCTCCAGCAAGACCAGATCTATCCAGCGTTAAAGAGGGTTTGAGATTTCTAAAAGG
>JASJMK010000006.1:0-35875 GCA_037619625.1 Actinomycetes bacterium | reverse complement strand
ACCAACCCTGGTTCGAGTTCGTAACATTATTGGCTGGCCAGCACCGAAATTGCAGAACACTGGAAAAATTCACGGCTCAGCCCTTGGTGATGCTGAAGTTGCGGCCACTAAGGAAATTCTTGGAATTGATCCAACTCAAAGCTTTCAAATTTCCGAAACAGTGCTTTCGCATACTAGAAAAGTATCGGAGCGTGGTGCCGCCATTCATGGTGAGTGGAATAAGCAGTTAGCTTCCTGGTCAAGTGCAAACCCGGATGCGGCTAAGTTGTACCAGCGCTTGTTAGCGCGTGAGTTCCCGCGTGATTGGCACAATGTTATTCCTCGATTTGAACCAGGTTCTATGGTTGCGACTCGAAAAGCTTCCGGCGACACAATCAATGCCATGGCAGCAATACTTCCAGAACTCTGGGGTGGCTCGGCCGACTTGGGCGAGAGTAACCTCACTTCGATCGATCATGGGAATTCATTTCTGCCAGCAGATAGCGACATGCCAAATGCAAATCCTGGTGGCCGCGTAATTCATTACGGCATTCGCGAATTCGCAATGGCGTGCGCCATGAATGGCATGGCCTTAGGTGGAATCACTCGTCCGTTTGCTGGAACTTTCCTGGTCTTTAGCGATTTCATGCGTGGCGCTGTGCGTTTGTCAGCGCTCATGAACATTCCGGCGACTTACGTCTGGACTCATGACTCAATCGGGTTAGGCGAAGACGGGCCTACTCATCAGCCAGTTGAACACCTCTGGTCATTGCGAGCGATACCAAACTTGCACGTAGTGCGACCTGCGGATGCAAATGAGACTGCGACTGCTTGGCGCATCATATTGGAAGCCAATCAACCTGCGGGCTTATGCCTATCCCGACAGAACTTGCCCGTAATAGCGAGTGATGCAACCAACGACGTTTCCCAAGTTGGTAAGGGTGCTTACGTGATCTCCGAAAGCTCACGCGAAATAGATGTGATTTTGATTGCAACGGGCTCCGAAGTTGAGCTGGCACTAGCGGCGCAAACCACACTTGAAAGCAGCGGTGTATCAACGCGAGTTGTATCTGCTCCGTGCCTGGAGTGGTTTGATAATCAAAGTGCACAATATCGGGAATTAATCTTGCCAAATAAAGTTAAAGCTCGCGTTTCCGTAGAGGCTGGAATCTCGCAGGGCTGGTGGAAGTACGTTGGCAGTGCCGGTAAGTGCATCAGCTTAGAACATTTCGGAGCTTCAGCTGGGGCTGAAAAATTATTTGAAGAGTTTGGTATTACCAGCGAAGCAATCGTTGCTGCAGCGCAAGAAATTCTGAACTAGATTTTTTTACCGCGTAAGTTAGCAAGAGCCTCATCGAGAATGCCCTTGCCATCCTTATCGTTACGACGCTCTTTTACGTAAGCTAAGTGAGTCTTATATGGTTCAGTTTTTGCAAGTACTGGTGGATTTTCTTTATCTGTTCCAGCTGGTAGCCCGCACTTAGGGCAATCCCACTCTTCTGGCAGTTCAGCATCATGCGCAAAACTTGGTGTGGTCTCATGGCCAGCGGCACAATAAAACGGCAAGTAGATTCGAGGCGCAGCCTCTCCGCGAACAGCTTCTCCCATTGGACCGGCACCAACGCGGCTTCCGCGAATTGCACTACCACTAGCCATTTTGTACTCCTAAATTACTTAAACTGATTTTAATAACAGGCCTAAGCCGATAATTGCTGCGGTCCAAATTAACGCTAGCGCAATTGTGATTCGATCAAGATTTCGTTCAGCTACTGACGAGCCACCTAACGAAGAACTCATGCCGCCGCCAAAAAGATCCGATAGTCCCCCACCTTTTCCTTTGTGGAGCAAAACTAGAGCGATGAGTAGCAAGCTAGTTATCGCTAGTAGCACCTGAAACGCTGCAATCATGATTCACCTTCTAGGACTTTGGCTAGTTCCATTCTACGGGTGCAACCGATAGCGACAAACCGACACGAACTCATCAGGATCCAAGGATGCCCCGCCTACTAATCCGCCATCAATATCGACTTCTTTCATGAGAGCGGCGACATTGTCTGCCTTCATGGAGCCACCGTAAAGTACCCGAACTTGGTCTGCCGCTGTGCCGTGGCTTTCCCGGATACGAGCTCGAATCGCGCCACAAACCTCTTGCGCATCTGCTGGCGTTGCCACTTCCCCAGTTCCAATTGCCCAAATGGGTTCATAAGCAATAACTAAATTAGCTACATCGGCGGAAGCAACGCCCACTAATGCAGCGTCAAGTTGCGACAGCGTGTGAGCAACTTGCTCCCCCGCTTTTCTTGTTTCCGAACCTTCGCCTACGCACAAGATAGGAATAAGACCATTGCGCAATGCAGCCTGTACTTTTAGATTTACTTTTTGATCATCCTCACCGTGGTTAGCTCGGCGTTCAGAGTGACCCACTATGACAAAGGTGCAGCCAAGTTTGGCCAACATAAGACCGCTTACTTCACCAGTGAAAGCTCCTTTGTCTGCAACCGCCAGATCCTGCGCACCATACTTAAGCGCGATTTTGTCGCCATCAACCAAAGTTTGAACTGATCGGATATCAGTAAACGGCGGGATGACGGCCACCTCAAGTGCAGCGAAATCCTCAGATGTCAGCGTGTAAGCCAACTTCTGAACCAACGCGATGGCTTCAATGTGGTTGAGATTCATTTTCCAGTTACCAGCCATCAGCGGGATGCGTGCCATTTAGTTGTCCTCCAGGACTGTAATACCCGGCAATTTTTTGCCTTCGAGAAATTCTAAACTGGCGCCGCCGCCCGTTGATACGTACGAGAAATCAGAATCAGGAATTCCGAATAATCGAATAGCTGCTGCTGAGTCCCCGCCGCCCACTACAGTCATGCCCGAATTCTTAGTGATCGCAATGGCGAGCGACTTTGTTCCAGTTTCAAAAGCTGGCATTTCAAATACGCCCATTGGTCCGTTCCAAACAATCGTTTTGGCATCCGCGATCTTTGCTTCAAAATTAACTATCGAGAGCGGTCCGATGTCTAATCCCATCCAACCATCTGGAATGCTATCTACTGAAACTATCGCAGTCGCTGTATCTGCTGCGAAATTATCTGCAATAACCACATCAACCGGCAGGACAATCTCGACGCCACGCGTTAGCGCAGTTTCCATAATTGCTTTAACGTTTGGGATTTGTTCAATTTCAAGCAGCGATGATCCAACCGATTTACCTTGCGCAGCCAGGAATGTAAAACACATTCCGCCGCCAACAATCAACTTGTCCACGCTGTGGATTAGGTTTTCGATTACCTTAAGTTTGTCGCTCACTTTTGAACCACCAAGAACTACCACATAGGGACGCTCGGGGTCATTCAAGACTTTGTTAAACACTGTGACTTCAGAGTGCACTAAGAGTCCAGCGGCGTTTGGTAACGCCTGAGCTAACTCAGTGACTGAAGCTTGCTCCCGATGCACCACTCCAAACCCATCGCTCACAAAAAAATCGCCCAGGTCTGCCCAAATCTTGGCCAACTCAATACGTTCACTCTTAAGCTTGCTGATTTCCCGACTATCAAATCTCACGTTTTCCAGCATGGCGATTTCGCCATTTTCAAGATTAGTAATCGTTGACTTGGCATTAGCCCCGCAGACATCACTGGCTAGCGGAACTTGGCAACCAATTATTTCGCTTAAGCGCTTTGCCGCTGGGGCCAGAGAAAACTTCGAATCAGGAGCTCCATTTGGTCTTCCAAGATGTGCCAACAAAACCACTCGAGCACCGCGACTTCTTAAATTTTCAATAGTCGGAACACTGGCTCGAATTCGGCCATCATCAGTGATTTCACCTTGCTCGAGCGGAACATTGAAATCAACGCGGACGAATACTATTTTGCCTGTTACATCTAGGTCTTGAATCTCACGAATCTGCATACTTTAAAGTTTTGATCCAACGAAATTAGTGATGTCCACCAAGCGATTGGAATAGCCCCATTCATTGTCGTACCAACCAACGACCTTCACGGTATTGCCCATGGCAATAGTTAGTGATGAATCAAAAATGCATGAAGCCGGATCAGTAACGATGTCAGAGGAAACAATTGGATCCTCGGTGTAAGTCAAGTAACCCTTGAGTGAGCCATTAGCAGCAGCTTTAACTACTTCATTGACTTCTTCTTTGGTTACTGACTTCTTGAGAACTGCAGTTAGATCCGTAGCGGAACCAGTAGGCACTGGTACGCGCATGGCGTAACCGTCTAACTTGCCCTTAAGTTCTGGCATAACCAAGCCAATTGCTTTTGCGGCGCCAGTGGTTGTTGGAATTAAGTTAGTTGCGGCAGCGCGCGAGCGACGTAGATCAGGATGTGGGAAATCCAAAATCACTTGATCGTTTGTGTACGCATGAATTGTTGTCATCAAGCCATGGTCAATACCAAAGGCATCGTGTATCGCTTTAGCCATTGGAGCTAAGCAGTTAGTTGTGCAAGATGCGTTAGAAATTACGTGATGATTAGCGGCGTCATAAGTTTCATGATTAACACCCATAACTATGGTTACATCTTCGTTACTTGCTGGCGCTGAAATTATCACTTTTTTTGCACCTGCAGAAATATGGGCAGCCGCCTTTGTTGCGTCAGTAAAGTGTCCCGTGGATTCAATCACGATATCTGCGCCTAAGTCGCCCCATGGCAACGCACTTGGATCGCGCTGGGAGGTTACGGTAATTGTTTTACCATCGACAATTATTGAACTATCAGTAAAAGTAACTTCTTTTCCTAATCGACCCAAAATGGAATCATATTTCAGTAAATGAGCAAGAGTCTTGTTGTCTGTTAAATCGTTAATGCCCACGATTTCGATGTCAGCACCGGAGGTAGCAATCGCACGAAAGTAATTACGCCCAATTCTTCCAAAGCCGTTAATACCAACCCTTACGCTCATTATGAATCTCCCCTAAGTCAGTGCGAATTTCGAGTGCAGGTTCTTATCTCTTTAATTCCAAATGTTTCTGTAATTATTGCTCGAGCATATCAGCGGTGAGCCCAGCTTCAGTAGTAGGTATACCTAAATCTGAAGCTCGCTTATCTGCCATTGCCAGCAATCGCCGAATACGTCCAGCTATTGCATCTTTGGTCATAGGCGGATCGGCAAGTGCGCCAAGTTCTTCCAAGCTTGCTTGCTGATGGGTCACTCGCAACTGACCGGCTTCTAATAAATGTGTTGGGATATCGTCACCAAGAATTTCCATCGCTCTTGCAGCGCGAGCACCTGCTGCAACTGCAGCGCGCGCTGAACGTCGTAAGTTAGCATCATCAAAGTTTGCCAATCGATTGGCAGTGGCGCGCACTTCACGTCTCATCCTGCGCTCTTCCCAGGCTAAAACAGATTCGTGTGCACCAATACGCGTCAACAGTGCTCCAATTGCATCACCATCGCGAATAACGACTCGATCTACGCCGCGTACTTCACGAGCTTTAGCTGCGATTCCAAGTCGGCGTGCACTGCCCACCAGCGCCAATGCTGCTTCAGGTCCTGGGCAAGTTATTTCCAGAGATGAAGATCGTCCAGGTTCGGTTAATGAACCATGTGCCAAGAAAGCCCCGCGCCAGGCTGCCTCGGCGTCGCACAAACTAGCTGAAACTATGTGGGGTGGTAAACCGCGAATTGGTCGTCCGCCACCGTCAACTAAGCCGGCTTGCTTAGCAAGATGCTCACCTTCATTCGCAACCCGTACTAGATAGCGACTACCTTTACGGATGCCCGCACCAGAGAGTACGGAAACTTCACTTTCGTGGCCAAAGATCTCAGCTAAGTCCCGACGGAGTCGACGCGCTGCTTGTCCAGTATCAAGTTCTGCCTCGACAACAATTTTTCCGCTGACAATGTGTAAACCGCCTGCGAAGCGAAGTAGCGCAGACACCTCTGCCTTGCGACAGCATTTTTTGGTGATGGGAAGTCGACTTAATTCGTCTTTAACTGCCGCGGTCATTGCCATGAGTCAATCCTGCCATGAGCAAATATTGAAGCGAACGCCGAGGCTAACGAATCGGGTGCATGCTGATCTACTGCGCCCACAGTATTAGCAACCTTTGCCCATTCGATTCGGGCACCAGCAACTTTGGCAACCCGCTCCAATTCCGGGGCATCTGCGACGTGATCTGGATCCGCTAAAACCACGTCAACGCGGAAATTGGGGTAACTGTTTGCCAAAACTTCCAAGTAGCGAGTTGCGCTGTAACCGTCAGTCTCGCCAGCTTGTGGACGCAGATTTAATGTGAGTATTCGCATCGCGGTACTCTCGTGCAGGGCTTGTGACATCTCCGGCACTTGAAAATGCGTCAAGACGCTGGTGTACCAAGAACCCGGACCAAGCACTACCGCGTCAGCTGCACGTACCGCGCTTACTGCCTGTTGGCAGACTTGCGGGTTCTCGGGACGCAACGCGATGCTTTGAATTTCATGAGCCGTGGTAGCAACTTGCACTTGGCCGCGCACTTCTTCCATGGCACCTGCGGTTGTTTTAACTTGCGCAACAATCTCAAGTGGCTCGATGCAAAGTGGCAATACCTTTCCTTTTGCATCCAAAAGCCGAGCGACCCAATCGAGGCCGGAAACCACATCTCCAGTTTCTTCCCACAATGCAGTGATCAAAAGATTTCCGAGTGAGTGACCATTTAGTTGACCGCTTGAGGAGAATCTATGTTGCAATACTCGGGCCCAAGTTGAGCCCCAATCGTCATCACCACAAAGCGCAGCAAGTGCCATTCGCAAATCCCCTGGCGGCAGGATTCCAAATTCATCTCTGAGTCGGCCGCTACTGCCACCGTCATCACTCACTCCAACAATGGCAGTTAAGTGTGGTGTGACCCGACGTAACGCCCGCAGGCTAGCGGCAAGACCATGGCCACCACCAAGTGCAACAACGGCCATTGGCCGTTGTGGTGCATTGGGCATCTACTCTCGTCCCAGATCTCGATGTACGACTCTAACTTCCACACCATTTTTAACTAATCGCGCAGATAAATTTTCTGCCATAGCAACACTTCGGTGTTTCCCGCCGGTACAACCCATCGCAATAGTTAAGAACCGTTTGCCCTCACGTAAATAACCATCCTCGACTATGTCGAGTAGTTCGGCATACTTAGTAAGAAATTCCTGCGCAGTGGGGAAACCTACTACGTAATCGTTAACCGGAGCATCTAGTCCAGTTAACTCTTTAAGCTCTGGGTCCCAGTATGGATTTGGTAGAAACCGCATGTCTGCAACTAAATCCGCATCAACTGGAATTCCATACTTAAATCCAAATGACATGATGGTGGCTCGGAGCGCATAGTGTTCATCGTCCCCAAAAGAATTTTCGATTGATCTACGTAATTCATGCACATTTAAATTGCTGGTATCAATAACAATGTCAGCATCAGCTCGCAAATCACGCAATAACTCACGCTCGCGCTGGACAGCTCCTAGGAGGCTTTCATCTCGTTGTAGCGGATGTGGTCGCCGCGAAGATTCGTATCGGCGAATTAACGCTTCGTCCCCCGCCTCTAGAAATAGGACTCGTAAGTCATGTCCAGCCGCCTTGATAATCGAAAGCGATTCATGAAGTTCATCAAAAAGCTGACCGCCTCGCACGTCTGCTACCAGGGCCACTTTATGTGATCCCGTGCGCTGTAAAACATAGTCAACAACGTTGATCATCAAAGTTGGTGGCAAGTTATCAACCACAAACCACCCCATGTCCTCTAGGGCTCGCGTGGCTGTAGAGCGTCCGGCTCCGGACATCCCGGTAACCAAGATGACATCTATCTTGGAATTATTGGCAGTTAGGTCACTCACGCTTCAATTATCTCGCCTGTTGCAGTATTGACCGACATTTCCTCATTATTTGACTCGCTCAAAAACTCCCAAATGGCGGCTGCTTGCACTGGTCCTATGCCATCGACTGTGGCTAATTCCTCGACATTTGCCTGCGCAACTTTTTTTAAGGATCCGAAGTGAGCCAAAAGCGCCTTTTTCTTAACCGGACCCAGACCCGCAATGTCATCAAGTGCGCTGTCCACCATTGCTTTGGATCGACGGTTTCGGTGCAGGGATATAGCGAATCTATGAGCCTCATCACGGACTCGTTGCAACATAAATAGTGCTTCGCTGTTACGTGGCAAAATTACGGGATACGTCGCTCCTGGCCGCCAGATTTCTTCCATGCGTTTTGCAAGTCCAATCACGTGCATATTTCCCACTCCACTTAACTCGAGTGCTTTTGCTGCTGCGTTAACTTGCGGTAACCCACCATCGATAACTAACAGGTTCGGTTTATATGGCCTGAGTTCTTCATGTTCCTTAAACCTGCGAGTAACTACCTGCGCAATCGAAGCTGTGTCATCGCGTGGATCGGTAATTATGAATTGGCGATAATCCTTTTTGCGGGGAATTCCGTCCTCAAACACAACTAATGAGGCAACAACATTGGTGCCTGAAATATGAGAAACGTCAATACATTCAATGCGAAGTGGCGCATCAGGCAGTCCTAGTGCTAATTGAATTTCAGCTAACGCCTTACTTCGGGTGACCAAGTCTGCCGAGCGTTTCGTTTTATGAATGCCTAACGCTCCCCCAGCGTTCGCGATAACGGTTTCCATCAAAATTCTTTTATCTCCGCGAGCAGGTACGCGAACACTAATCTGTGCTTCTCGGATAACGCCCAAGAGATCTGCCAAGCTGGAAGCACTTTCTGGTTCGTGGCTCACCAGCACTTCCACTGGTATTTCTTCCTTGGTAGCAGTCGCGTAGATATGCATTAATGCATCGGTCATCAAAGACTCACTGGTCGCCTCGACCGAATTCTCCATAATGAAACCTCGCTGACCAACTATGCGACCGCCACGCACTGAGAAAGTCTGCACTGCCGACTGCAAATCATCATGAACTAAGCCAACAACATCTGCATATGTGTCATCCGGTAAAACTACAACGCTCTTTTCGAGAACTCGTTCAAGTGCAGCAAGGTCATCGCGTAGAACGGATGCTTGCTCATAATCCTGGGACTCCGAAGCCAACTTCATTCGATTGGCAATGTCAGACATGATGTCCTTGGAGTTACCGGACATGAATGACATAAATTCCTTGACCAACTCGCGATGATCTGGTGCTGAAATCTTTCCAACGCAAGGTGCACTACATCTATCGATGTGAGCTAGTAAGCATGGTCTGCCGGCAGCTTTAGCATTCCGAAAAACTCCTGATGTACAACTTCGTACTGGAAACACCCGCAACAAGTGATCTAGTGAGTTCCTAATTGCCCAGGCCTGAACATATGGACCGAAGTAAGTATTGCCTTTTCGCTTATCACCGCGGTACACATAGGCTCGTGGAAATTCCTCCGAAACTGATACGGCTAAATACGGGTAACTTTTATCGTCTCGATATCTAACGTTGAAATTGGGATCGAACTCTTTAATCCAGGCATACTCAAGTTGGAGTGCTTCCGTTTCGGTGCGGACCATTACCCAGTCCACGCTTACAGCAGTATTCACCATAGTTTGAGTGCGTGGATGCAGATCATTTCCAAAATATGAATTCAACCGACTACGTAGATTTTTTGCTTTTCCAACATAAATAACGCGCTCTTGGGCGTCGCGCCATCGGTAAACACCTGGACCTGTCGGAATGTCCTTTGGTTTGTCTGAGGCCTGCATAGCAGTTACTTACTTGTAGGCTTTCCAGTTCCAAGCAGTGGCTGTAGATACTTGGCGGTATGACTAGTTTTATGCTTTGCAACAAGTTCTGGGGTACCTGCAACTACAACTTTGCCACCACCTGATCCACCCTCAGGACCCATGTCGATAACCCAGTCCGCCGTCTTAATTACGTCTAAGTTGTGCTCAATCACAATCACAGTATTGCCCTTATCGACCAAGGAATGAAGAACTATCAGCAATTTTCTTACATCTTCAAAATGTAATCCCGTAGTTGGCTCATCTAGCACGTAGACCGTTCTACCCGTTGAACGCTTTTGCAATTCGGAGGAGAGCTTGACGCGTTGAGCTTCACCGCCGCTTAAAGTGGTAGCAGGTTGGCCCAGCCGGACATAACCAAGACCAACATCCACCAATGTCTGCAAGTGTCGCGCAATGGGCGGAATGCTCGCAAAGAAGGTGAGTCCTTCTTCAACTGGCATGTTTAGTACATCAGCTATGGTTTTGTTCTTGTAATGCACTTCAAGAGTTTCGCGGTTATATCTTGCACCATGACACACTTCACATGGCACATAAACATCGGGCAAAAAATTCATTTCAATTTTTAACGTGCCATCACCTGAACAGGATTCGCATCTGCCGCCCTTAACGTTAAACGAGAATCGACCTTGTTGATATCCGCGCATTTTAGCTTCTGGAGTTTCCGCAAATAGCTTTCGAACGTGATCAAAAACTCCGGTGTAAGTCGCTGGATTTGAGCGTGGGGTTCGGCCGATAGGACTCTGATCAACGTGCACGACTTTATCCAAAAGATCGACGCCCTCGACCTTTTTATGTCGACCAGGTACGGTACGTGCCCCGTTTAGATCACGCGCTAATACGTTGTACAGCACATCATTTATCAATGTGGATTTTCCAGAACCTGATACCCCGGTGATTGCCGCGAACACACCAAGTGGAATTTCTACTGTGACATCAGCAAGGTTGTGTTCATTAGCGTTAAAGATCTTTAGTCTGCGACTTGGATCCACGGGCCTACGCGTTGGTGGTACTTCAATCTTTCGTTTCCCTGATAAGTATTGCCCAGTTATTGATTCCTTAGTCTTGATCAACTTCTCATACGACCCACTTGAAACTACATAGCCACCGTGCTCTCCCGCGCCAGGGCCAATGTCTACGATCCAATCCGCGGTACGGATCGTATCTTCGTCATGTTCCACAACAATTAGCGTGTTGCCCAAATCTCGCAATCGAATCAAGGTTTCAATTAATCGATGATTATCACGTTGATGCAAGCCGATACTTGGTTCATCCAGGACATAAAGTACGCCCGTTAACCCACTGCCAATCTGAGTCGCTAATCGAATTCGCTGCGCTTCCCCGCCTGCCAGAGATCCAGCAGAACGTTCGAGCGAGAGGTAGTGCAAGCCAACATCAATTAGAAAAGCTAACCGCTCATTAACTTCCTTCAAAACTCGATCCGCGATTGCTCGCTCGCGAGGCGAAAGTTCCAATTCCTTTAAGAATTCCGCGCACTCACCAATTGGTAATTCTGCAATTTGCGCAATGCTTTTGCCATTTAATGTGACTGCCAATGAAAGTGGCTTTAACCGCGCGCCATGACAGGCTGGGCATGGAACTTCCCGCATGTAGCCCTCGAGTTTTTCCCGACTTGAATCACTTTCTGATTCTTGGTGCTTTCGTTCGATGTACTGAATTACACCTTCAAAACCAGTTGAGTAAGTGCGTTGGCGACCATACCGATTTTTATATTTAACTTGAACTTCGTGATCGTTACCTTGCAGCAATGCATTGCGCGCCTTTACGGGAAGCTTCTTCCACGGCACGTCTAGTGCGAACTCCAATTCTTTAGAAAGCGCCTTAGTTAATCTAAAGAAATAATCGAAAATGTGACCAGAGGCCCAAGGATCGATAGCTCCCTCTTCCAGAGTTAAGTCCGGGTTAGGTATTACTAAGTCGATATCCACTTCCATCTTGTTTCCAAGACCAGCACATTCTGGACACGCCCCAAAAGGAGAATTAAATGAGAATGATCTTGGTTCTAGTTCTTCGAATTGATTCCCATCGAATAAGCAAACCAGATGCTCGCTAAACATTCGTTCCCGCTCGGGATCATCTTCAGGTAAGTCAACGAATTCAAGAGTGACTAACCCACTGGAAAGTCGAAGCGCTGTTTCAACGCTGTCTGTTAATCGTCGGACTGCATCAGGCTTAACGGCAAGGCGGTCAACGACTACTTCAATAGTGTGTTTTTCTTGCTTCTTTAAAACCGGGGGCTCTTCTAGCGGGTAAACCACCCCATCGATGCGGGCCCGCGCGAATCCCTGTGATTGCAGACTCCGAAATAACTCGGCGTATTCACCTTTGCGCTCTCGCACTATCGGAGCAAGTAATTGAAATCTCGTCCCGGTCTTTATTTCCAAAATTCGATCAACAATCTGTTGCGGTGACTGGCGAGCAATAGCCCGACCACAATCGGGGCAGTGCGGCCTGCCAGCACGCGCGAAAAGCAATCGTAGGTAATCGTAAACTTCAGTGATCGTTCCTACAGTTGATCGTGGGTTTCGATTAGTGGATTTCTGGTCGATTGAAACTGCCGGCGACAGGCCCTCAATAAAATCAACATCAGGTTTATCCATCTGGCCAAGGAACTGCCTGGCATAAGCAGAAAGTGACTCAACATAGCGACGTTGACCCTCAGCAAAAATGGTGTCAAATGCCAGGGATGACTTTCCAGAGCCAGAAAGACCCGTAAAAACAATCAGCGCGTCTCGGGGCAAGTCAATGTTTATGTCTTTGAGGTTGTGCTCTCTTGCGCCACGGACAATTAACTTATCAACCACGCCTCTATGTTAGTTGGCTTGATCCTTTGGCGCATCGGTAAGGCGTCCAGCATGGGCCTGTGCAGTGGGGTCCTTACGAACTTTGATCAAACTTGCCAACGTCGCAATTAGGAGAATTCCAGCAATGGCTGCGAGTGAAACTGGTGTCGAGATTTTAGGTATCGCATCCACCTGTTCGTGACCGAATAAAAGTATCAACTTTATGCCGATGAATACCAAAATTGCCGATAGCCCAAGTGATAAGTACACCAGCTTGTCGAGCAGGCCCTTTACCAAGAAGAACAGCGCTCTTAGCCCTAGCAGTGCAAATGCATTGGCGGAAAAGACTAGGAAGGGCTCCTTAGTCACTCCGAAAGTTGCGGGTATTGAATCCAGCGCAAAAAGTAAGTCGGTACTGGCGATGGCAACCATAACTAGCAGCATCGGTGTCCCATAGCGCTTCCCCACTACTCGCACAGTCAACTTAGTGCCGTGATATTCCTCGGTAATTGGCACAATTTTGCGAACTCTCCGAATAACGGCATTCTCGCCAGGGTCGGGGTCTTCATCCCAGTGCTTGAACAGGCTATAGCCAGTCCAAATCAAAATCGCTCCGAAAATAACAAAAGTGAACGCAAAGGCTTCAATTGCTGCGGCACCTATTGCTATGAAAATACCTCTGAATATCAGTGCGAGTAAAACCCCAACTAGCAAAACCCTTTGATGAAATATTGTCGGCACTGCGAACTGTGCCAAAATAATGACGAAAACAAAAAGATTATCGACTGATAAAGATTTCTCTACTAGGTACGCCGCAAAGTACTCGGTGCCAAAAGTTGCACCATATGTTTGCCACACCCAAGTGCCGAAAGCGATTGCAACTCCGATGTAAAAAATCGAAAATGCTGCCGCTTCCTTGAACATTACGTCATGAGGCTTACGACTCACCGTAATAAAATCGAGGATTATTAGCCCAGCAATAATTCCAATAAGTGCGAGCCACAACTCTAAGCTGACGTTCATTGAGACACTTCCTTAAGTCGCAGAATCCTCATCAGCGATGTGATCAAGAGCCTTACCGCGATGTTCGATGGCTTCCGTTGTTGTGTGGGCGGCCTGACTTGCAAGAGCCAACGTTGGATCCCGTTTCACTGCAGCAAGGCTTGTGATAACTGTTACCCCTAAAGTCAGCAGGATAAACATTAAAGATTGGGCAATTGTTACGTGGGGTACCTCCAGATCTGTGGTGCCATCAAGTGCTTCGAAAAATAGCTTTACGGCTATGAAACCCAAGATAATTGCGAGTCCCCTGGCTAAATAAATAATCTTGGCAAGCAAGCCATCTAGCAAAAAATAGAGTTGGCGCAGTCCCATTAGTGCGAAGGCGTTTGCTGCGAAAACCAAATATGGTTCCTTAGTCAAGCCAAAAACCGCTGGGATGGAATCCAGGGCGAATAGTAAGTCGGTAGTACCAACTGCCAAAATTACGAGGAATAGTGGAGTGATGTGCCGCTTACCCAAAATCTTTACTGAGGCTTTAGCGCCGACATACTCTCTTGATGTTGGTATATATTTTTCTACAATACGAACTAGGCCATTTCCTTCAAGATCCGGCTCCTCACCATGAGAGCGCCAAACCGATATCGCGGTGTACAGCAGAAATGCTGCGAAAACAAAAAAAGTCGCGGTGAATCTTGAGATAGCTGCGGCGCCAACCACAATCAACACCCCACGCAGAATAATCGCAAGCGCGACTCCAATTAGTAAGACTCTGTGCTTTAGCGCTTCTGGCACTGCAAAGGATGACATCAAAACTATGAACACAAAAAGGTTGTCAACCGACAGGCTGTATTCCGTAATCCAACCCGCGAGAAATTGTTGCCCGTATTCGGCGCCGAAGTAGTTCCAAACAAAAACTGCGAATACGAGAGCCCCGATAATGTAGGCAATTACCCAGCGTGCTGCCTGCTTAGGGCCGAATACATGTGGTCTCGCATCAACTACAACGAAATCGAGAATGAAGGCTGCTGCCAGAATTCCGAGCGTGATTGCCCAGATAAGTGCGGAAACTTCCATGTGATCAATGTTATCTAGGCATGACCAGCAAGTGTCATTTGCCTTAACTCCTTCTTTAGCTCTGAAATCTCATCTCGTAACCTCGCCGCTAGTTCAAACTGCAATTCACTGGCAGAGGTATGCATCTGTTCGCTTAATTGATCAATTAAGTCGCCTAGATCTCGTGCCGGAATACTACTCAAATTCTGTCTAACGGAGGTAGGTACCCGCATTCCCGACTTTTGATTCGCCATGAAATCCGCAGTGTCATCATCTTCCCTGGTTATTAAGTCAGTGATGTCCGCGATTTTTTTACGAAGTGGTTGTGGGTCCAAGCCATGTTCCAAGTTGTACGCAACTTGTTTTTCGCGGCGGCGATTTGTTTCGTCGATGGCGACTCGCATTGAATCAGTAATCTTGTCGGCATACATGTGAACCTCACCGGATACATTTCGGGCTGCTCGACCAATAGTTTGGATCAAACTTCGATGACTGCGCAAGAAACCTTCTTTATCGGCATCCAAAATCGAAACAAGTGAAACTTCAGGTAGATCCAGACCTTCGCGCAGCAAGTTGATACCAATTAGTACGTCGTATTCGCCCAGTCGCAATTCACGCAGTAACTCAACTCGGCGAAGCGTATCGATTTCTGAATGAAGGTATCGAACTCGGATGCCCTGTTCCAATAGATAATCAGTCAGATCTTCAGACATTTTTTTCGTCAGTGTGGTCACCAATACTCGCGTTCCATTTGCAGCGCGGATTCGAATCTCATGAATCAAATCATCAATTTGTCCCTTAGTGGGCTTCACTATGATTTCTGGATCTACTAGGCCAGTTGGACGGATAACTTGTTCCACAACATCGTCGTTCACGACACCGAGTTCGTACTTTCCTGGAGTTGCTGAAAGATAAACCGTTTGACCAACTCGATCTAGAAACTCTGGCCATTTGAGCGGTCGATTGTCCATGGCACTAGGTAACCGAAAGCCATGCTCAACTAGAGTGCGCTTACGCGATGCATCGCCCTCATACATTGCGCCAATTTGTGGCACAGTTACGTGGCTTTCATCGATTACTAACAAAAAGTCATCAGGAAAGTAGTCAAGTAAGCAGTTAGGTGCCGAGCCGGCATCACGGCCGTCAATGTGTCGGGAATAGTTTTCAATCCCAGAACAAAACCCCAAGTTTTGCATCATTTCAATGTCATAGGAAGTACGCATCTTTAGGCGCTGGGCCTCCAGCAACTTACCCTGCAATTCCAATTCGGGAACTCGGATGGCCACCTCTGCCTCAATTGCATTGATGGCTCGATTCATTCGTTCCGGTCCAGCTGCGTAATGCGACGCCGGAAAAATGTAAATTTCGTTATCGTCGGTGAGAATCTCTCCGGTCACTGGATGCAGTGACATTAGTCGCTCAACTTCATCCCCAAACATTTCAATGCGTACTGGATGTTCTTCATACACTGGATAAACCTCGATAGTGTCACCCCGTACCCGAAATGTGCCACGAGTAAAAGCGATATCGTTTCGGTTGTATTGAATTCCAACTAGTTGGCGAAGTAGGCCATCACGATCGAGAGATTCTCCGACCTTTAATCGAATCATCCGATCTACGTATTCTTGTGGGGTTCCTAGACCATAAATGCAGGAGACGCTTGCAACAACTATGACGTCTCTGCGGGTTAGCAGTGAATTTGTTGCGCTGTGTCGCAACCTCTCAACTTCTTCGTTAACTGAGGAATCTTTTTCAATGAAAGTGTCACTTTGTGGAATGTAAGCTTCCGGTTGGTAATAGTCGTAATAAGAAACGAAATATTCAACCGCATTGTTGGGCAACAATTCACGGAATTCATTTGCAAGCTGCGCGGCCAAAGTCTTATTCGGTGCCAAAACCAATGTGGGTCGCTGCAACTTTTCAATTAACCATGCAGTTGTCGCACTCTTACCAGTACCGGTCGCTCCAAGTAAGACAACATTTTTCTCACCCGCGATGATGCGGCGCTCAATCTCAGCGATTGCAGCAGGCTGATCACCGGCCGGCACATAATCGCTAATTACTTCGAAGGGCGCAACAGTGCGCTCTAAGTCAGTAATCGGTCTTGTCATGCCATAAGACTACGGGGAAATCTGTTCCCAGACGCTGAGCACTTGTGCCCGTAACTGTTCTAAAGTGCCCGAGTTATCAATTATGTAGTTCGCAATTTCGCGCCGCTGTTCATCTGTTGCTTGGTTGCTCATTCGCGCAGAGATGTCACGCTGCCCCAAGCCACGATCCAGCAACCGCTGAGTGCGTATTGGTTCTGGGGCGAGCACCACAATGACCTGATCAAATTGGTTTTGCAGCTTCTTCTCAACTAATAGTGGTGTGTCATAGATAACCGTGGTGCCCTCTGTTAGTGACTCGCGAATCTCATTCACCTTGCTAGCTACTGCTGGGTGCACAATGTCTTCAAGTTCCTTTAGTTTGGAACTATTCTCGAAAACTTTGCCAGCCAAAATCGCTCGATCAACGTTCCCTGATGAATCCAAAATCTCATCGCCGAACTTACTTACAATTGTTTCATAGCCAAGCTGACCTGGCTCAAGTACTTCTTTTGCTATGGCATCCGCGTCAATAACAGTCGCGCCAAGATCGGCAAACATCCGCGCTGCAGTCGATTTCCCGCTACCAATTCCACCGGTGAGTCCCAAGTACATATTTCTACCTTAACTTCAAACCTTAAAAAATGTGCATAGTGAATTGGTAATCGCATACCCAAAAACTAATGGGCCCCTACTTTCGTAGGGGCCCATTAGTTAGCAAAAATTATTCCGACTTATCTGCCAATTCACTTCGTAAAGCTTGAAGTGCTGCATCTTCGGACAAGGTGCCCTCTGATGTGGACTCACCAGAATACGAAGTTGGGGTTTGCGAATCAGCATTAGCTGCAGCATCTGCCTTCTTGGATTCAACGGCTGAAAGCTTATGTGCTTCCCACTTTGCATGAGCCTCGGCGTACTGGCGTTCCCATTCCGCTTTCTTCTCTTCATTTCCTGGTAACCATTCATTGGTGTCAGAGTCGAAACCTTCTGGGTAAATGTAATTACCGTTTTCGTCGTACTGATTCATTCCGTAAAGACCGGCGTCAAATGAGACTGACTCATCGACATCAACATCTTCATTTGCTTGGCGAAGTGAAAGTGAAATCCGTCGGCGTTCCAAGTCAATGTCAATCACCTTAACAAAAGTGGTGTCACCGACCTGAACCACTTGTTCTGGGATCTCGACGTGACGACCTGCTAGTTCAGAGATATGAACCAAGCCCTCAATGCCATCACTTACTCGAACGAAAGCACCGAATGGCACTAGCTTCGTCACTTCACCAGGGACAACCTGACCAATGGTGTGCGTACGAGCGAAGTGTTGCCATGGATCTTCTTGAGTTGACTTAAGCGAAAGTGAAACTCTTTCGCGCTCAAAATCAACTTCCAAAACTTCTACAGTTACTTCTTGTCCAACCTCAACCACCTTGGAAGGATGATCTACGTGCTCCCATGAAAGTTCGGAAACGTGTACTAGGCCATCTACGCCGCCAAGATCAACGAAAGCTCCGAAGTTAACAATGCTCGAGACAACACCCTTACGGATTTGTCCCTTTTCAAGTTCGTTCAAGAAGCCGTGACGAACAGCGCTTTGTGATTGCTCTAAGTAAGCGCGACGGGAAAGCACCACGTTATTGCGGTTCTTATCAAGTTCAATAATTTTTGCTTCGATTGGCTTGCCAATGTAAGGCGCAAGGTCACGAACGCGACGCATTTCAACCAGCGATGCAGGCAAGAATCCGCGTAAACCAATGTCGACGATCAAGCCGCCCTTGACGACCTCGATAACAGTTCCAGTAACAATGCCATCTTCTTCTTTGATCTTTTCGATTGATCCCCAGGCACGTTCATACTGAGCGCGTTTCTTAGAAAGAATTAATTGACCTTCTTTATCTTCCTTCTGCAGAACTAGAGCTTCGATAACTTCACCAACGGTTACAACTTCATTTGGATCGATATCGTGTTTGATGCTCAATTCGCGCGATGGAATGATGCCTTCGGTCTTGTAGCCGATGTCTACGAGAACTTCGTCTCGACTTACTTTTACAACGATGCCTTCGACGATGTCTCCGTCGTTAAAAGGCTTTATGGTGGCGTCAACGGCGGCCATGAATTCTTCGGCAGATGCGAAATCGTCAACAGTTATGGAGCTGGTCTTGTCAGAAGTGACAGTCATTAAATTATTGCCTCGATGCGGATAGAAATAGTGCGGAAGTTGCATTCTTTCCTTGCGGATCCTGCGGAACTAGGTCTGTCCTTGGGCAAATGGCAACCCTCTAAGGATAGGCACGCTGCCGTGCTGGGTCAAAACCGCTAACCATAGGGATTTATGGAGAGTTAGCGGATTAAACTCTGGCTGCCAAATTAATGCCCCGCAGCTGCCCAGGAGGTACCAATTCCGATGGAAACATCCATCGGAACCTGCAAGTTACCCACGCTTTGCATGTTTGTTACCACAATCGCCGTTACGGCTTCGAGTTCACCCGGTGCAATCTCTACTACTAATTCATCGTGCACTTGAAGCAACAGTCGCGACTTAACTCCAGCTTCCGCCAGGCCAGCAGCAACACGGATCATCGCGACCTTAACCAGATCAGCAGCTGAACCCTGTATTGGTGCATTAAGTGCCATCCGCTGCGCCATGTCTCGCAACTGGCGATTATCACTATTTAGATCCGGCAAATATCTACGCCGGCCCATGATGGATTCGGTATAACCCAACTTGCGAGCCTCTACAACGACGTTGGACAAGTAATCTCGAACACCACCGAAGCGTTCGAAATAAGTATCCATTAATGCTTTAGCTTGGTCGTTGCCAATGCCTAACTGTTGTGCGAGCCCATATGCGGAAAGTCCATATGCGAGCCCATACGACATGGCCTTTATCTGGCGTCGCATGTCGGCATCAACTGCTTCAGGCGCGACCCCAAATACCTGCGAACCAACTGTGGTGTGTAAATCTTCACCAGTTTTTAATGCTGCGATCAAACCTGGATCATTTGATAAGTGCGCCATAACTCGCAATTCAATTTGACTGTAATCGGCCGTAAGCAGAGTTTCGAATTCTTTTCCAACTACAAACGTGCGACGAATGGCAAAGCCCTCTGCTGTTCTAATCGGTATGTTCTGCAAATTTGGCTCAGTGCTTGATAGTCGACCAGTGGCTGCAACCATCTGGTTGAAACTGGTGTGAATTCGACCATCGGATGCAACGGATGCGAGTAGTCCCGTAACAGTTTGCTTCAGCTTGCTGACTTCGCGGTATCGCAATAACGCGACTAGGAGTTCATCATCGGGAAACTTTGCAAGTAAGCCTTGAAGCGATTCCGCGTCGGTTGTGTATCCAGTTTTAATCTTTTTAGTTTTTGGCAAACCGCGCTCTTCGAAAAGTACTTCTTGGAGTTGCTTCGGCGACCCCAAGTTAAATTCATGACCCACACTGGAATGTGCCTGCTTTACAGCGGCTGCGCTATCACCTTCGAAATTTTCTTCTAATTTCTTTAAGGCTTTAACATCTACGGCAATGCCAAAGCTCTCCATCTGAGAAAGAATGGCAATCAAGGGCAGTTCTACTTCGTTAAATAATGCCAGCCCACCACGCTTGATTAATTCGGCGCCCAAGTACTCGCTCAAGTCCAAAGTAGCCCGCGCCGCTAAAGCCAGTTCTTGGCCAGACACTTCAGTTGAGCCGTCTAGGGAAAGCTGTGCACTGGCTGCTGCTGTTGATTCATTTAAGGTTTTATTCAAATAGCGAAGTACTAGATCTGAAAGTGCAAAGTTTCTTCCACCGGGTGAAACCAAGTAAGACGCAATGGCCGTATCAAAAACTAACCCATTGAATGCAATGCCCGCAGCAGCGAAAGCTAGCATCGGACCCTTTGCGTCATGGGTGATCTTTGGGCTCGCACTTCCTAACCAGGAAATTAGGGGCTTACCACCATCAGCAATAGTGCACCAAACACTTTCGCCACTGTTTGCTACTAGTGCGATCGCCTCGATGTTTCCAGTACCGCTTCCCCAGTTTCCAGCGACACTAAATGCAATGTTCGTTGCCTCGTGAGATTTCAACCAAGTGGCCAGGGCCTCAGCCTTAACTTGCTGCGTTACAACATCAAAGCCATCAGCGGATCCTGACTCGGTGATTACCTCAGTGGGTTCTTCTTGTGCTTTAGAGCCCTTGCTGGATTTTGGAGTTGCCGTAACAGCGCTCGGAGAGCTGCTCGCCGTTGGCCACGCTGCAAAGAGTCGCGGGCGAAGCGCGGAAAATTCCAAAGCATCTAGCGCAGCATGCACCACGCTCGAATCATATTCTCGCTTTGCATAGGAAGCGATGTTTGTATCCACTGGAGCATTCTCAACAAGTCGATTTAGTTCAAAGTTAAGTTGTACCTGATCTAAATTTGCCCGTAGCGCTTCCCCGACTTTACCGCCGATGGCATCTGCTATCGCGATAATTTTTTCCAGCTCGCCATATTCGGCGATCCATTTCGCTGCTGTTTTTGGACCAACACCTGGTACACCTGGCAAGTTGTCGCTAGTTTCTCCGACTAGCGCCGCAAGGGTTCGATATTGCTTGGGTGTAACGCCATATTTTTCAAAAACTGATTCTGGTGTCATTAGGACTAAGTCAGACATCCCTTTTCTGGGATACAGGATTGTTACTCGATCATCGATTAACTGGAACAAATCTCGATCGCCACTGATTATGCTCACTGGGAAGTCGCAAGATTTTGCAAGAGTTGCCAATATGTCATCTGCCTCGAAGCCATCAGCCTCGACTACTGAGATGTTCAGCGACTCTAGAACTTGCTTTATTAGTTCAACTTGGCCTTTGAATTCTGGTGGCGTCTTAGCTCGAGTTGCCTTGTATTCGGGATAGCGCTCACTTCGAAAGGTTTTTCTTGAAACATCGAACGCTACGACCAGATGACTTGGCTTGCGGTCCTTTAATACATTGACCAACATTGAAACAAAACCGTAAACTGCATTGGTATGCTGCCCAGAACTTGTGGCAAAATTTTCCACTGGCAGACCGTGAAACGCCCGATAGGCAAGCGAGTGACCATCCAAGATGAGAAACTCAGGGGTAGCATTCACATCTTGATCCTAGAGGGGTACCAGTTGAGTCAGAGCCAAGAGAACCAGGCGCAGAACGTTGAAGTCGGCGCAATGGCGCAGCGGATGGGAATTACCATAAGTTTTGCCACTGCTGCGAAAGTTGTTGGGCACATGCCAGTTGAAGGCAACACCCAACCCTTTGGCTTGCTTAATGGCGGTGCCTCGATGGCCCTTGCGGAAACTCTTGGCTCAATCGGTGCCCATCTGCACGTTGGACCAACTCGAAGTGTGGTTGGCATTGACATAAATGGCACGCACCACAGAAGTGCGACTTCCGGAATCGTAACTGGAACCGCGACTCCCCTAAGTCTGGGCCGCACTATTGCTGTCTATGAAATTGTGGTAACTGATGAACGGGATAAGCGACTTTGCACTGCGCGACTAACTTGCTTATTGCGAGATCTGCCTTAATTCGTTAAATCCCTGACTTCTCAAAGTTTCCTGAAAGGCTAGTGGCATGTTCATTGGGTCTGGCACGTTAATAAATGTAATTGCGGTGTTAATTGGTTCCACTATTGGCGTTTTTATTGCGCACCGGCTAAATGAAAGAATTCGAGAAGTTGTAACTGATGGTCTTGGATTGGCCACCGGAATGATTGCCGTGCTCACCACCGCCGCCATAACTAACCCGCTACTTTCGCAAACTCTTGGCGCAGGTCGACCTGTACTTATAGTGCTTGCCAGCGTTGTTGTTGGCGGGATGCTGGGCACTGTAATGCGAATTGAAGATCGGCTGGAAGCATTTGGTGATCGTCTAAAAGCAAGATTTTCTGGGAAAGACGGTTCGCGCTTTACAGAAGGATTTGTTGCAGCTTCATTGCTTTTTTGTGTTGGGGCTATGTCTGTCCTAGGTCCAATTACTGACGGACTGGGTGGTGGTAACGAAATTTTAGTTTTGAAATCAACACTTGATTTTTTTGCCTCGATTGCCTTCGCTTCAGTATTTGGCTGGGGAGTCGCTGCCTCTGCGGTAACAATCTTGCTTTTTCAGGGCAGCCTGACGCTACTTGGATACGCTCTAGGAAACTTCATGTCAGAAGTACAAGTGCTAATGCTCACCGCAACGGGTGGCCTCTTACTCCTTGCTATATCTCTGCGATTGTTAAACCTTAAGCAAATTCCAGTCGGTAACATGTTGCCCGCACTAATTATTGCGCCACTCCTGGCCGCCGCTTTTTCCTAAATCTTTATAAAAAAACCCCAACTCGAGTGAGTTGGGGTTTTTTTAAATCTTGCTTATCCGCCCAGGTAAGCCTGTGCGATTGCAGGATCGACAGCAAGTTTTGAGCCATCTCCCTCAAGCTTTAGGTGACCTGATTCCAGCACGTAAGCGTAATCCGCAATTCGTAGCGCAGCTAGAGCGTTCTGTTCAACCAGAAGAATCGTTACCCCGGAAGCACGAATTGTCTCAATTGTTTCAAAAATCAAGTCAACTAGCACTGGCGCCAGACCCATGGAGGGCTCGTCCAAGATAAGAAGTTTCGGTTCACCCATTAGCGCGCGACCAACAGCAAGCATCTGCTGCTCACCACCTGACATAGTTCCAGCTTTTTGGGTTAGGCGTTCCCGCAAACGTGGGAAGAGTTCGAGAACTCGCTCCCGACTCTCTTTAACAGCAGCCGAATCTTTGCGAAGGTAAGCGCCAAGATCTAAATTCTCGTCAACTGTCATCCGAGGGAAAATACGACGTCCTTCTGGAGAGTGACAAAGACCCTTTGCGACAATCTCGTGCCCAGGCACCCCGTCAATCTTTTCGCCACGGAATTCTATTCCGCCGGACTTGGGATGCATCAGGCCACTTATGGTCCGCAATGTCGTTGACTTGCCAGCGCCATTGGACCCGATGAGCGAAACAATTTCTCCCTCGCGTACTTCAAAAGAAAGTCCCTTTACTGCAGTAATCGCGCCGTAACCAACAGTGATGTCACTTACTTTCAGCATTACAGGTGTGTTTAAACGTGCCATTATTTGCTAGCCTCCGAACCGCTCTTGCCTAGGTAGGCTTCAATAACTCTTGGATTTGATCTAATTTCAGCTGGAGTACCCTCAGCGATTTTTTGTCCCTGATCAAGAACCGTTACTCGCTCGGAAACTTGCATAACGACGCTCATGTCATGCTCAATCAGCAAAATACTGATTCCCTTGTCTTCCTTTAGCTTTCGCACGAACTGAACAAAAGCAGCTGACTCATTTGGATTCATTCCAGCTGTTGGCTCATCCAGTAGCAAGACACTTGGACGTAGCGCAAGGGCGCGTGCTACCTCTAACCGCCTTTGGTCACCGTACGAAAGGTTACGAGCATATTCGTGCGTCGTATAACCAATTCCAACGTAATCCAGCAGCTCTTGGGCAAACCTACGCGCTTCTTCCTCTTCGGCGCGCTGCTTCTTAGTACGGAAAATTGTGGCAAATACCCCAGCGCTCATGTGTGAGTGCATGGCTACCATGACGTTTTCTTGGGCGGTCATTAATCCAAATAACCGGATATTTTGGAAAGTACGCGCCATGCCGCTCTGTGCAATTTGGTGAACATGGTCACCGGTAATTTCCTTATTTCCAAAGATGACGGCACCACTTGTTGGCTTATAAAGGCCGGTGAGAACGTTGAAGAAGGTGGTTTTCCCCGCTCCGTTAGGACCAATTAACGAAACAATCGATCCTTGGGGAATCGTGAACGATACATCGTCAACTGCGACCAGTCCGCCGAACTCGACACGAATGTCTTGCGCATCTAATGCTGCTGTGCTACTTAAGCTCATGCTTAATGGCTCCCAATCTTTGTGTCGTCAGTGACTTTTTCTACATCTTCGAGCTTGTCTTCATTCATAACCATTCGCATGCGAGCTTCCGGCAAGAAACCCTCGCGACGGAACAGCATCATGAGCACCAGTAGTAAGCCGAATAGCAAGAACTGATAAGAAGGGAAATTGAATTTTGTATCAAAGGTCTCGTTAATCAAATTACCTACTTGCACAAGTCCTACTGAGTTAACCCAAGCCAATACGGTAGCGCCAACAACAACACCCCAAACGTTACCCATGCCACCAAGAACTACCATGGCCAAAATAATGATCGAGATAACGAAGTTGAATCGATCGGCGTAAACACCACCGACCAAAATGGCGAATCCAACGCCACCAATACCGCCACCAACTGCGCCAATGGCATACGACGAGAATTTGGTGCGCCACAGCGGCACACCCATCATGCTGGCAGCAAGTTCGTCTTCACGAATGGCTAGCCAAGCGCGACCTAAGCGACCATCGCGAAGCCGAATAGAGAAGAAGAGCATGGCGCCAGCCAGTAAGGACACCATCAGGAATTTCGCTGGAAGATCAAAAGTGCCCATTGTGTACCCAAAAACCTTTGGCTGATCCAAGCCACCGATACCTTGCGCGCCGTTAGTCACGTTAATTCCGCCAATATTCGAGCCGTTGAGCATAAACTGCGGAATGATTTCTCCGAAACCAAGGGTAACTAAAGCTAAATAATCGCTCTTTAGACGCAACGTTGGTCCGCCAATTATGACGCCCCAAATTGCGGTAAACACCCCACCCAGTATCAGAACTAGGAATAGGTGAAAGTGAATACCTTGTTCAAAGCCTGCGCGGGCGTTACCAAAGAAATTGACCTGATACTGACTTAAAAACGGTGACATTAACCAACCGGCAACATAGCCGCCAAGTGCCCAGAAAGCCACATAACCCAAATCCAGTAATCCGGCATAACCAACAATGATGTTGAGTCCTAGCGCCATCAAAATCCAAATCATAATTTCAGCAAGCGAGTTCAAAGAGAACCAAGCATTGAAGAATCTTTGCACCTGAGTATTGGAATTAGGCAGAACAAATACGTTCAGCAAAAATATTGTCGCAACGACTGCGCTAAAGCCGATTGCCCATTTCTTATTGTTGACTCCTACTGCGTGATGAGCCGCTTGTGATTTTGTCATGTTAAACCTTTTCCTGTGAAGACTGACCTAAGAGGCCACCGGGACGGTAAACCATTAAGAGAATCAAGATTGTGAAAACCATAGTTTGCGACCAACGTTGCCCTGGTCCAACTGCCAAACCATCGTTAAACGCTTGGATTAACCCAACCAGAAGTCCACCAAGGACGGCGCCATAAAGATTTCCCACACCGCCAAGAACTGCCGAAGTGAATGCAATCAAGCCAAGTTGGAATCCTAAGTTATAGGAGACGGTTCCGATTGTTTGCGCCCACATAATTCCAGCTGCGCCGGCGGCTGCTCCTGCGATAGCAAATGTGAAAGAAATAGTTTGATTCACGTTGATTCCCATTAACCGTGAAGCATCTTTATCTTGAGCTGTGGCACGCATAGCTCGTCCGCGTCGAGTTTTATTAACAATGAATGCGAAGAATATTAAAATTGGAATAGTGACCGAGAAAATTACTAGCGTCTTGAATGCTATTTCGATTCCACCAAACGCATACTTAGTGGCAGGCAGCACGGTGTTAACGTTTACTGGAACCGAGCCGATCCACTTTAGACCAACCCATTGCAGAACGAATGACATACCAACAGCAGTAATTAGCGGTGCTAATTTTGGCGCATTACGTAATCGTCGGTATGCGACTCGCTCGATTGTCACATTAAGAATGGCTCCAAAAGTCATAGTTAGTAACAGGACTATTAGTAGTAGCGCAAAGTTTTTCGCACCTGGCGCTTTAGCTCCAAACAACTCAGTTAGGATCGCAAAACTAAATACTGAGCAAAGCATAAACAAATCGCCATGCGCGAAATTAATTAGCTCGATAATTCCGTAGACCAGGGTGTAACCCAGTGCGATCAACGCGTAAAGCAAGCCATTGTTAATACCGTTTATGGAAACTTGGAGGAAAGCGCGGGGATCATTAACTAAGTTAAAGCCCAGCCAGTAAATAATTACTCCGATCACCATGAACATGGAAATTCTTAAAAGAAGCTGAGAAAAATTTACTTTTCTTTTTCGGGCAATGCCGGATGCGACCGTAGTCATCTACTAAATCTCCTATTGATTGGAACTGAATTAGTGGCTAGTTATTACATTATTAAACACTATATTTCTAAAAATCTTGATGTAATTAAGGAAATGGGTGGGATTGGTTTACCAATCCCACCCAAACCTTTGCTACGTCAAATTAACGTAACCGTTAGGGGTATTAACTGACTTCAATTGCCTTGATGTCAGTTTCCACGCCACCAGTCATTTGCTGCAGTGTCATGGTAACTGTATCTACGTCACCAGTTTCTGTGCTTAAGCAGAAGCCCATACCAGATACTGATTCATCAGCAGTTAAGCAGATTGGATCTCCAGCGAATACTGCATCTAGGACACCCTTACGAGTACCGTCTGATGCTGCAATTGCCTTCATGATTACCTGCATAGCTACGCCACCGTAAACAGCGTATGAGCTATTTGGCTCATAGCCGTACTTTGTTACGTATGCATCGATGAACGCAGCAGCCTGGCCGCCGCCCTTTTTGATGCCATCAAGTGACTTACCAGCGAATGTCATCCATAGACCTTCAGCTTCTGGCATTTCGCGCAGTGCTGGGTAGCCGGAGAAACCGTCTGGAGCCATTGATGGGAATACAGTGTTGTCGCCAAGAACTGAAGTCTTATCCTTCACAAGCTGAACACCGTTGTTATCAAAGATGCCTGCGTAGTAAACGATGTCAGCGCCCTGTCCCTTTACTTTTTCAAAAGTAGAGGTGTTGATTGAGCCAGCCTTGATGTCCCAACCACTGCGAATTACTGTTCCGCCTAGCTTGGTGAACTCAGCTTCAACAGCGTCGGCTAGACCGATACCGTATGCCTGGGTGTCATCAAGAAGTGCAAGAGTGCGCTTGCCTAGCTCGTTGTACATGTACTGAGCTGCAGCTGTTCCCTGGAAACCATCGTGTGCAATTACGCGAGCGTAGTTGCGTGCACCGCTTGGGTAGTAAAGTGCTGGTTCGCCAGCATCCCATTCAATGGTTAGACCTGGGTAAGTATTTGCATGAGAAACCATTAGCAGTCCACCTTCGTTGGCAACTGGAATGATGATCTTTGCACAACCGGAGTTGTATGTTCCCATGATCGCAACTTCGTTTGCGTTTGCTACGTGATCCTGAGCATTCTTTGCACAAGCTGCATCGTCCCAAGCACCCTTAGCTGCTGTTGAGTCATCATATTCTTTGACTTCTACTGTGTAGTCTCCGGCTTTGCCACCGGCTTGTTCAAGAACAAGTGCGATAACTTCGTTTGTTGACTTGCTGGCATCAGCTGAAGCGCCCTGAATTGGAAGGTCGGTACCTACGATAAGTACTTCGCCACCAGCAGCAGAACCGCTAGCATCATCCCCACCGCTGCAAGCAGCAAGTGCAAGTGCGCCGGCCAGAGCCAGTGCACCAATTTTGATCGGCTTGATCATTTGTATTTCCTCTCGTTGACCCGACGAATTCTTTTCGGGCAACTCTTAAAATAACCGAAAAATTCTGGATAATCCATAAAAGCACCCCGTTAGCGCCAGTAGTTACGGGTTTGTTATCTGCGCACAAACGACTGTCATCCCAGAGGGGTGCCTGCCGAGGACTATCTGCGCCGTTTTTCCCTAATTCGCAGGTTAATCACTATTGGGGAGCCGATAAAGCCAAATTCTTCTCGAAACCGTCGTTCTACAAATCGACGGTACCCAGCCTCCAGAAAACCTGAGGTAAATAGGACAAAAACCGGTGGCGAAACGCTGGCCTGGGTGCCGAACATGATTTTTGGCTGCTTGCCACTGCGAACTGGGTGCGGGTGGCTTGCCACAATTTGTGCCAAGAAAGCATTCATACGTCCAGTTGGCACCCGAGTCTCCCATCCGGCAATCGCAGATTTCAAGGCGGGAACTAAGCGATCCTTATGCCAACCAGTTTGGGCACTGAAATTGATGCGCGGCGCCCAAGCAACTTGAACTAAATCGCGTTCAATTTCGCGCTCAAGATAAAACCGTCGCTCCTCGTCAACAAGATCCCATTTATTAAATGCGATTACGAGTGCCCGACCAGATTCCACAACCATCGAAATGATTCGTAAATCTTGCTCTGTCATGGGCGCACTTGCATCTAGTAGGACGACGGCTACATCAGCTTTATCAAGCGCAGATTTAGTTCGCAATGTGGCGAAGTATTCGTGGCCTGATGCGTTCTTAGATTTTCGCCTGATTCCTGCGGTATCTACTAAGATCCATTCTTCGCCGTCCAACATGACTAGCTCGTCAACTGGGTCCACGGTAGTGCCCGCGACGCTATCTACTACTGCGCGCTTTTCGCCAGTTAACGCGTTTAGCAAACTTGATTTTCCAACATTTGGCTTACCAAGAAGTGCTACTCGATGTGGTCCCCGAGGCCGCGCTAAACCTGAACCATCTTCTGGAAATGCCGCCAACACGACATCGAGTAAATCGCCACTGCCTCGCCCGTGTAAGGCCGAAACTGTGTAAGGCTCCCCTAGGCCAAGTGACCAGAGTCGAGTCGCTTCAAGTTCGGCGCGCTCATCATCAACTTTGTTAGCTACTAAAATTACGGGCACTTTTGCCTGTCTTAGCACTCTCACGATTTGTTCGTCAGCATCGGTCGCCCCAACTGTTGCGTCTACGACGAACACCACAACATCACTTGAGTTGATAGCAGCTTCAGCTTGCGCAGAAACTTGCGCACTCATTCCAATCGCGTCATATTCCCAGCCACCCGTATCAACGACTATGAAAGGTACGCCGCTCCATTCGGTTTCATATCGAACCCGATCGCGCGTAACACCAGGTGTGTCTTCAACAACTGCTTCGCGTCTACCAATGATCCGATTAACCAAAGTGGACTTACCAACGTTTGGTCGCCCCACTACGGCAACAATTGGAAGCGCTCCTTTTTCTTCAAAAATTTCATCAATCTCATCGGTCGGAATCCCAATTTGATCTAGCAGCGCCGCATACTCCGACTCACTTAGATCTTCCCAGCGCTCGGGAATCTCGATCGTGTCATCTAGTTCAACTACGTCACCGGCAACGTCATAAATTATGGTTTCGGCATTTGGGTCCAGGGAATTATCCACGGTAAGACCGCGCTAAATCAATGACTTGGTTTATGACTTCATTAAGTTTCATGTGAGTGGTATCAATAACTGTTGCGTCTTTAGCTATTTCAAGTGGTGACATGGCGCGCGTGGAATCCGCATGATCTCGCTTTTCCATACTCGCATTTGTATCGATCATGTCTGCGCCAACTTCTTTTGCTCTGCGAGCAGCTCGCGCTTGTGGCTCTGCAGTTATAAACAGTTTCACCGGTGCATCAGGCAGAACTACTGCGCAGATGTCGCGTCCCTCAACAACGATTCCCGAATGAGATCTTGTAACGATTTCGCGCTGCAACGACACCATGCTCTGCCTAACTTCTGGGACTGCGCTTACGGCGCTGACGGCTTGCGTCACTACTTCACCGCGAATCGGCTCGGAAACATCTACCCCGCCAACCTTGATTCCCGGTTCCGCTGGATCCGTGCTTGGCACTACAACTGCGGAAGTTACCAGTTCGGCAATATGCGCGGTATTAAGTAGGTCAACACCCTTGCTTTGCACATACCAAGTCACGGCGCGATACATGCTGCCAGTGTCTAGGTACTCAAGGCCAAGTTGGGTGGCAACGGCCCTGCAAACGCTCGATTTTCCTGAACCGCTAGGGCCATCTACGGCAATTACTAGTGGTTTGGACATAAATACAGTCTAACTGAGCAGAGGACTAGCCAATAACTACAAAATTGGCACTTTCCAGAATCGATAACAGAGTTGGTTTTGCAGCAAGTGAAACTGTTAGTTCAACCAGACCAGTTGGCTTACCCAGTGAATGATCAATGCGAACGTCCTCGAGATTGACTTGCGCTTTAGCTGCTTCGGTAAATACCCGAGCTAACTCACCAGGTTTATCGTCAAGTCGTACTGCGATCGTGGTCGTGTGTTGATTCGCTACCCCGTGTTTTCCGGGCAGTCGATCCCTACCCTGTGCGCCCCGAATAAGTTTTGCAGTTACTTGCGAATCCTCGCCTGCATTTAACGCAGCAGCGAAATCTAACAAGCTATTAGCAACGCTAGTTACGCGCGTCGCTATGTATTTTGAATTCTCACTCAAGATGTCAGTCCACAAAAGCGCATCTGACCCAGCGATTCGAATGGTGTCTCTAATGCCCTGGCCAGCTAATTCAATTTGTGAAAGGTCAGCGTCCATTAGCTCACCTGCCAAAACCGATGCGACAACTTGTGGCGTATGCGAAATAAGCGCGACCGCTTGATCATGCTCTTCATTTGTTCGAAGAATTGCGAATGCCCCCAGAGACTCCACAAGTTGGCGAACTGTAGAAATTGCCTGCTCGGTTGTTGCCGGTCTTGTGGTTATCACCCAAGAGCGATCCAGAAATAGGTTTCCTTGGGCTCCTTGCGCACCGGAGACTTCGCGCCCTGCCATTGGGTGCCCGCCAACTAGTCGATCCCAATTTGTGAAACCCAGCTCTTCAAGTTCGGAAAATATCGAAACCTTCACACTTGCCACGTCAGTTAGCACTGCTGTGGCGTGCTTTTCTGCACAGTCGAAAATAACTTTGGCCACGCTTGCTGGTGGCGTTGCGACAACTACGAGTGAGATCTCTTGATCCACGTACGCAGCAGCTCCGCTTACTTTAATTGCAGAATCTAGTGCGCCGGCATCAACATCAGCTAGAAAAACTCGCCTTCCTTGCGCAGTAAGTCCCAGCGCGATGGACGTACCAATTAATCCTGTTCCAACTACAAGTACACCCATAGTTATTGCGCTATGTCTTTACGTAGTGCCTCTGCACCGCGCAAGTAAACGTGCTTTATATCCTTGCGCGGACTACTAGTTTGTACGTGCAGCATGACTCTAATAACTTTTTCCATTGCGCCAACTACGTCGAGTTCTTGGGCGCATATCAACGGCACATCTGCCAGTCCAATTCCGCGCGCCGCAGCTGCTGGAAAAGCGCTATGCAAGTCAGGTGTGGCAGTAAAGAAAATACTCACTAGGTCTTCTAGTTCCACGTCATTGCGCGTCAGGATCTCGGAAAGCAATTCGGTAACTGCTTCCGCCATTTCTTGGGCGTCGTCTTGCAGCAAGCAAGTGGCCCCACGAATTGCTCTAAAGTTCACAGTTCCAATCCTAGAGCCCAACTGCGTTATAAAGTTTGCCTAATTCTTTGTTCTCTAGCACGCGTAGATTTCCAGACTTGAGATTGCCCAGCGCAATTGGACCGACTTTTGTTCTGACTAGATCAACAACTGGGTATCCCATCTCATCGAAGAGCTTGCGCAAAATTCGATTTCTGCCCTCGTGAATGGATATTTGAATAACTGTTTGATTCTTGCCAGTTTCGAAAATTTTGCAGTCCGTCACTGCGACGGGGGCTCCTTCAATTGGGACGCCAACCACAATCCTCGCTATGTCTTCCTTGCTGACATGACCTGTGACTCGAGCTAAATAAGTTTTCACTATGCCATGCGAGGGGTGCCCTAGCCGCTGACTTAATTCCCCATCATTTGTTAAAAGCAGTAGTCCTTCAGTATCTGCATCGAGCCTGCCTACGTGGAATAAGCGCTCTTCAAACCCGGCAACTAAGTCGCCAACACATTCGCGATTATGCTCATCAAGCATTGTCGTAATAACTCCGCGTGGTTTATTTAGCGCCACCACAATATGACCACTTGTTTGCGCGATTCTTACGCCGTCAACATGAATAATGTCGACATCAGGATCTACTCGAGTACCGAGTTCATCAGCGATTACACCATTTACGGTAACGCGATGAGTAGAAATAAATTCTTCGCATTTTCGGCGTGAACCAAGTCCAGCACTCGCCAGGACTTTTTGTAGCCTTATTCCAGATTCAGACATAAAAATTTTTCTAGTTATTGACTAAGTCGAGAACTTCTTCAACATTGTCAGGCATTGGCAAGTGCGCAGCAATTGGTGGCAGTTCCTCAAGTGATTTTAATCCCAGTCGCTCTAGGAAATAACTTGTTGTGCGATACAAATGCGCACCCGTCTCGTTGTCGTGTCCAGTTTCTTCGATCAAACCTCGCGTTACTAGAGTGCGCACAACACCATCAACATTTACCCCTCGAATTGCTGAGATTCTGGCGCGGGTTACTGGTTGACGATATGCAACTACGGCAAGTGTCTCTAAGCCGGCTTGGGACAGCCTGCCGTGCTGACCATCCAAAACAAATCGCTCGACAACTTGTGCGCAGTTATCTCGCGTCCAAAATCTCCAGCCCCCGGCAAGTTCGCGAAGATCAAAACCTCGCTCCTGCACTGCGTATTCCTGTGCCAAGTCGTGCAAAGTTGTAATCACAGTTTCTTGTGGGGTACGAGTCAGCGTTGCCAAAGTAGAGGAGGTCATTGGTTCCTCTGCCACCATAAGTAGCGCCTCTAACGCTGCGCGTAACGAGGGTGCACCAAGTGATACGCCATCATCAGTTTCAACTTCAGTTGCTGATTCACCATCAATTAAGTCAAGACTTTCTTCAGTCATCGGTGTCCATACCTTTTCTATTCATAGTTAGTCTCATCATGGCTCTCGCCTAACTGATTTCGGAATTCTTCAACTTGCGTGGAATCAAATTCATCAATGTTTCCGAGCGCGTCGATGTCAACTTCGTCAGCACCAATCCAGCGAACATAAAGCTCCCCGAGCGGTGTTGGTTGATCAAAAGTTACTAGGCCATCTCGATAAATTTCCAGCAGCGCCAAGAAGCGCGCAACTACCAATAGCGTCGTATCGCAATCCCGCGTGAGTTGTTTAAAGGAAGCCTGACCAACGCGGCGCAAGCGTTCCACGATTATTGCGGCTTGCTCTCGCACCGATACTCGAGCTGCGTGAATATGCGATACGGAAATAATCTCTGGCAGCTTTGGTTCCAGCGCTCTGGCCGCAAGATTTGCAAAGTCATCTGCACTCATGCCCAACTCAACTTCAGGCAAAAGTTTGGCGAATTTTTCATCTAGTCCAACTGCGCGCGGATGCTGCCTGCCGGCAGTTGCTAATAAATGCTTAAAGTCTGCTGACATCGCTTTGAATGCTCGATATTGAAGTAACCGGGCAAGTAACAAGTCTCGCGCTTCCAAAATTGCGATGTCTTCTTCGTCTTCAACTTCGCCACCTGGAATCAAGCGAGCAGCTTTTAAGTCGAGCAAAGTTGCCGCAATAACTAAGAACTCTGTGGCTTCATCAAGTGTCCAATCTTCCCCACGTGCTTTTATGTAACCGAGAAAATCATCAGTCACTTGATGCAGGGATAAGGCCGTTACATCAAGGCGATGCTTAGCTATTAAGGAAAGTAGGACATCAAATGGACCCGAGAATTCCTCGAGCGAAACTACAAATGATTCTGCGGAATCTTCCAGCGCAGTATTCTTAAGTTCAGGCTCGGCAGGCGCCGCAATCATTACTTCGTAACCGAGCCTTGGGACTCAAGGCGTTCCACTAATTCCCAAGCCAAGTTGCGGTAATTCTGTGCGCCAGAGGAATTCGGCGCTTGCTCAATTATTGATACGCCAGCTTTAGTAGTTTCTGGGAACTTCACAGTCCGACTAATTGTGGTGTGAAAAACTGATTCTCCGAATGCATCAAGTACTGCCTGAATTGTTTCTCTGGTGTGCAATGTGCGGGCGTCAACCATAGTTGGCAAGACACCATCAATAGTCAATCGATCATTGAGACGTTCTTTTACTTTTGTAATAGTTTCGCGCAACATCTCAACGCCGCGTAATGCGAAGAACTCACATTCCATTGGGATTACCACACCATCCGCTGCAGTTAGCGCGTTGACAGTGAGTAGTCCAAGGGATGGCTGGCAATCGATCAATATGTAATCGTAAATTGGTCGCACAGATTCAAATGCGCGGTCAAGTGCATACTCGCGCGCTACTTCGCCAGCAAGACGTAACTCGGCTGCGCTCAATTGAATGTTTGCCGGAAGCAAGTCAAGTCCCGCAATAGAAGTTTTCATAACAACATCGGTTGCTGGAGACGTACCTGAATCCATCAACATGTCGTACACGGTCTTGGCGCCGCCTAGGTCATCCGGATTCACGCCAAGTCCAATAGACAACGAGCCTTGCGGATCCATATCGACCATGAGAACTTTTCGACCAGCTTCAGCAAGCGCAGCGCCTAAATTAATTGTGGTTGTGGTTTTACCAACACCACCTTTTTGATTAGTCATCGCAATCACGTAAGCCGGGCCGTGTGTAGTTAATGGTGTTGGCGCACGAAAAGTTGGCAGCGGGCGACCTGTTAAGCCAATCGCTACTCCAGCGGGAGTGGCAGAAACTATGGGCGTAATTGATGCATCCGGAGCCGCGATAGGTGTGACCGCCGTTGAAGTATCGGGTGCAGCCGAAGTATGTCCGGGCAAAACTTGATCAGAAATGTTTTGCTCTTGTGGAATTGGAACTGTCATGATTACCCTTCCCAGCGCAGGTTCTGGCGTACAAACGAGATTTCTTCAGATCCGAGATTTTTCGTCGCTGAGGAAGTTACGACAACTTTAGGTTAAGCCCTTTAGCCTGCAAACACTGGGATCTACTTAGTAATTTCCTAAGGTGTGGCGCATTCAGTCAGCTTTTGGCGCGTGGGTGCGAAGTGGCATAAACCTCGCGAAGTTGATCAACAGTCACCATGGTGTAAATCTGCGTTGTAGTCACCGAAGCATGGCCCAAAAGTTCTTGGACCACACGAACATCTGCCCCATTTTCAAGCAAATGCGTGGCAAATGAGTGACGCATAGTGTGCGGGGAGACTTTGCCAGCTAAACCTGCTCGATTTGCAGTTTCTTGCAAGATCGTCCAGGCACTTTGGCGCGAAAGCCTGCCGCCCCGGGCATTTAGGAACAAAGCTGGATCGCCCTTGCCCTTTGCGGCTAAAACTGGTCTAGCTCGGACCAAATATCTAGCAACGGCACTTAATGCGTGCGAACCCACAGGAACTAAGCGCTCCTTGCCTCCCTTGCCACGTAAGCGCAATATCGGCATGTCAGTGCTCAAATTCGATCCAGCATCAAGATCTAGATCAATTAGTTCTGATATTCG
>JASJMK010000005.1:0-7378 GCA_037619625.1 Actinomycetes bacterium | reverse complement strand
AGAAACTGACACGCTAGAAAACGCAGCGTCAATCCTGACTTGGACAGGAGCAAACACGATTTTGTGTGCTTGCACCACTGGCAGCTTGGGCCATGGTGTGGGTTGGGATAATGAACTTGTGGACCGTGTTACAAAAGCATCGGGCTTATCTGCAACCACAACAGCCACTGCAGTGTTGCGCGCCTTTAAGGCTTTGAATGTTACGAAGCTCGCAGTAGTAACGCCATACATCGATGAACTAAATCAAATTGAAAAGAGTTTTTTCCAAGACAGTGGGTTTGCAGTTAAGGACATAGTTGGTCTCGGTTTAACTACTGATCCAGAAATTGGAGACCTCTATCCAAGCGATGCGCTAGCAAACATCGAAAAGATCTTTGATGAGTCTTGCGATGGGATTTTTATTTCTTGCACAGATTGGCACATTGTTGAGTTAGTTCCAGAATTGGAAGCTAAGTACGGCGTTCCGGTGATCACAAGTAATTTAGCTGGCGCTTGGGCAGTACTTCGAGAAATTGGTTACACCACACCACAGCCTGAAAATGGCCGACTATTTACTGTTTAATTTTCCCGATTAAGGCGAAAGACGAATTACCTTCCAGGCCGCTGCATCCGAAATGTCATGCGAAGTCCCACTACGGATAAACCGCAACCGGTCGTGCAATCGGGAACGTCGACCTTGCCAAAATTCGATTGACTCAACTGCTATTAAGTAGCCACCCCAAGCATCTGGCAGTGGAACCTGGGAACCCTCTGGATACTGCGCTTCAAGTTCGGCCATTCGAGTTTCTAATACTTCGCGAGAATCGATAGGCGCAGATTGCGCGCTGACTATTGCGCCAAGCTTTGATCCATGTGGGCGAGTATTAAAGTAGGCAGCAGATTCCTCGCGCGAAACTTTTGTGGCTGTGCCAACAATGTTTACTTGGCGATGCAGGGGATACCACGGAAAAGTTACGCTCACCTGAGGATTTTCATCAATCGCATTTGATTTTGTTGAGCCGTAGTTAGTGTAAAAAGTTAGACCGCGGGCATCAACACCTTTTAATAAAACCGAACGCGTCGAGAGCACATCGTCATGAGATCGAACTGCAATAACCATTGCATTTGGTTCAATCAATTCGTCTTTTCCAACAGCTACCGCTTCGCTTAGCCACTTAGTGAATTGGGCTAGCGGAGTACTGGCCAGATCCGTTTCGATTAATTGATCTTTGTCATAGTTAATGCGCATGTCGGCTGGATTTGGCGTATCGATACTCATGGCTCAATTCTGGCGCAGATTCACTAGCGATGCTTACCGCGGAGGTTAGGGGACTCCGTTGCTTGCGCGGAGGTTAGGGGACTCCGTTGCTTGCGCGGAGGTTAGGGGACTCCGTCGAGGCAAAGCCTCTCCTCCTCAAATCCCAACTTCATTGCACAAAGGAAAAACCCCCGACAAGCGGGGGTCTCTCTTTGCGCGGAGGATAGGGGAACCGTCGCTTGCTTGCGCAAGCTCCTCCCAAATCCGTCTATCCCGTGCATTAACTAAGGACTCCCATAAATGGGAGTCCTTAGTTAATGGCGGAGGATAGGGGACTCCGTCGAGGCAAAGCCTCTCCTCCTCAAATCCCAACTTCATTGCACAAAGGAAAAACCCCCGACAAGCGGGGGTCTCTCTTTGCGCGGAGGATAGGGGATTTGAACCCCTGAGGGCTTTCACCCAACTCGCTTTCCAAGCGAGCGCCATAGGCCACTAGGCGAATCCTCCGTGGAAGAGATTACCTGCTATCTCGATCTAGGTGTTAATCAAGATAATGAATCAGTAATGAGACTCTAGAAAACTTCTAAAGCCAAAGCTATGGAGCAAGAGTCGGTCCCCTGTTCCTGCCTTGCAGGAACAGCAAATTTATAAACACTGGGGACGACGCGGAATGCCTTTGGCGTAGAACGTTTTCTAGAGGATCCCTGCAAACGAACAAAAGACAGAGAAATCACCACGTACTCAATAGATCGACAGTCAGGGTGACCGACTACTCTCGTACATATGTCTTTGGCTCTGTATCGAAAGTACCGACCTGGTCAGTTTTCTGACGTAATTGGTCAAGAGCACGTAACCGCGCCACTTTCGCGGGCTTTGGACAGCGATCGCATTCATCACGCATATCTATTCACCGGACCGCGTGGCTGTGGCAAAACTTCTTCCGCGCGCATCATGGCTCGATCAATGAACTGTGAGCAAGGACCCACTTCCAACCCATGTGGAAAGTGCGAATCCTGCATCAACTTGGCACCAAATGGACCTGGCTCAATTGACGTCATCGAAATTGATGCTGCTACCTATCGAGGCATTGATGATGCTAAAGAATTACGCGAGCGGGCAGTTTACGCACCTGTGTCAGCCCGCTTCAAGGTTTACATTATCGATGAGGCCCATCAGCTAACGCGTGATGCGTTTAACGTCTTACTTAAGTTGGTCGAAGAGCCACCACCACACTTACGATTTATTTTTGCTACTACTGAGCCCGACAAAATTATTCCCACACTTCGCTCCCGAACTCATCACTATCCGTTTCGATTAGTTTCAGCAAAAACTTTGGCGCAACACATGGCCTTGATGTGTGAACGCGAAGGTATTGCCGCAGACCCAGCAGCTCTTGCACTTGTTGCCCGCGCTGGAGCTGGATCAGTTCGCGATGCGCAATCTGTATTGGGCCAAGTCATTGCTGGCTCAGGTCCAGATGGCGTGACTTACGCAGACACAGTCGCACAACTTGGATTTACTGATGAAGCACTATTGAGCCAAGTTGTGGTTGCAGTTGCTAACGGTGATGGAGCGGCGCTATTTACTTTGGTTGAGCAAGTTGTAACTTCAGGAAACGAACCACGACGGTTTGCAAATGACTTACTTGATCACTTACGTGACTTGGTGGTTGTGACCCAGGTTCCTGACGCTGCAAGATCAGGTTTATTCGACATTCCAAACGAACAGATTGACGATTTAGTAAGTCAAGCCAAGTTGTTCACGCCCGCCCAACTAGTTCGAGTAGCGGATTTAGTTAGTTCTGGGCTCTCCGAACTTCGGGGCGCAGCTTCACCAAAGTTGCAGCTAGAACTTTTAGCAGCTCGTTTAGTTACACCAGAAGTCACACAGGATCTGATTAATCGGGTTGAAAAACTTGAGCAAGGTGGACCGCGAGTTTCGGCTACGCCAGCGCCGGTGCCAACGAGAGCTCGGATTGAAGCAGCACAGCCAGTGACAGTAAGTAATGAAGCAGCGCAGCCAGTGACAGTAGACAACGACGCATCAGAAGTTAAGCCAGTAGCGGCGCGAGAAAAACCAAAAGCATCAACCACGCCAGCACCATTGAAGCCTTCGCAAGTAACAGCGTCAGCTACCGCAAGTCAGCAAGCTGCTGCTGAGGAAAAAATAAGTGAGCCACTAACTGGCCCAGTTACATTTGAACAAATTCGCGAAGCTTGGCCAGCAATACTAGAAACTCTAGGATCGCAAAGTCGAGTTGCAGGCATAGTCATGGCTGATACTGCCGCGTTGTCGCTGGGCGAAGGAAACGTTTTAGCTGTGGCATTTCCAAATGTCAATACTATGAACAATGCAGTCAAGAGTGGTCACGATGATCGGCTCCGACTGGTGATTGCAAAATCATTTCATCTAGATGTAACTATTGATCCGACGGTTGATCCAAACCGCGCAGTTGCTGCGAAGCCAAAAAAATCTGCTACTGATTCTGGCGATGCCTCACCAGATGATGAAAACCTGCCATCGCGTTCCTCAATCGACATAATCACGAGCAGTTTAGGCGGGCAAGTAATCAGTGAGAGCCCGCGTGAATCATGAGCAACATATATGAAGGCATCGTTCAAGACTTAATTGATGAACTTGCCAAGCTTCCTGGTGTTGGCCCAAAAGGTGCGACACGAATCGCATTTCATTTACTTGCCACTGATAATGCAGATGTAACTCGGCTAGCGACGGTTCTGGCTGAAGTTAAAGACAAAATTAAATTCTGTCGTACCTGCCACAATGTTGCACAAGATGAATTGTGCCGAATCTGTGCTGATTCGCGTCGTGATGAATCTTCGATTTGCGTAGTTGAAGAACCAAAAGACGTTTTAGCTGTGGAACGAACTCGGGAGTTTCGCGGTCGCTATCACGTGCTGGGTGGCGCCATTAGTCCGATTGACGGAATTGGACCAGACGATCTACGCGTTACGGAATTGATGACCAGGCTTTCGGACAACACAATTACTGAGATCATTTTGGCGACTGACCCGAACTTGGAAGGCGAAGCAACAGCAACTTATCTAACTCGCTTGATTTCACCTTTGGGAATTAAGGTAACGCGCTTAGCATCGGGACTTCCAGTGGGTGGCGACCTGGAATATGCCGATGAAATAACACTGGGACGGGCATTTGAAGGTCGGCGCCAAGTTAGCCCTTAGGTCAAGATATCGGTTCGCCTCGAAACCGTGATTTTCTCGGACGTCATTACATTTAGACTTAAGCCTGTGAGCTTGATTGTTGCAAAATTTGGTGGGTCATCCGTTGCAGATGCCACCGGAATTTTGCGCGTTGCCAAACGAATTGCTGACACCAAAAAAGCAGGCAATGAGGTCGTGGTAGTTGTTTCTGCAATGGGCGACACCACGGATGACTTAATTGATCTAGCTAAACAAGTTTCGCCTAATCCACCCGGACGTGAGCTTGATATGTTGCTCACTGCAGGTGAGCGGATTTCGATGGCGGTCTTAGCTATGGCAATTAATGATCTGGGATTTGAAGCCAGGTCATACACCGGATCGCAAGCAGGTTTAATCACGGATTCAACGCACGGTAAGGCACGAATCGTGGATGTGACACCTGGTCGTATTCAAGAAGCTTTGCGCGAAAACGCAATTCCAATTGTGGCCGGATTCCAGGGTGTCTCTCAGGATACGAAAGACATTACGACTTTGGGTCGTGGTGGATCTGATTTAACTGCAGTTGCTCTTGCCGCTGCTTTGTACGCTGACGTTTGTGAAATCTACACAGATGTAGATGGCATTTTTTCAGCGGATCCGCGGGTAGTACCAAAAGCGAGACAAGTGCCGCGCATTACTTATGACGAGATGATGGAACTTGCCGCCGCTGGTGCAAAAGTACTGCACCTAAGATGCGTTGAATATGCGAAGCGCTTTGATTTACCGATTCATGTAAGATCTTCGTTTTCAGATAAAGAAGGAACATTTGTTATTGCTGACTTGGCAGATCAGTCCAAATTGAAAAAGTTGTCCAAAATAGGAGCAGTTATGGAACAGCCAATTATTTCTGGTGTCGCGCAAGACTTAGGCGATGCAAAAATTACGGTCGTCGGAGTACCAGACCGTCCAGGTATGGCTGCCGCGATATTTCAAGCAATTGCTGATGCGGGCATAAACATGGACATGATCGTACAAAACGTAAGTGTGCGAGAATCTGGCGCAACAGATCTAACTTTCACCTGCCCCCGCGGTGACACCACCAAGGCTGAGTTAGCCCTACGCCGAATCGAAAAAGATGTTGCATTTAAGGGTATAGACACAGATGAAAACATTGGCAAGATTTCTTTAGTGGGCGCAGGAATGCGTTCTCACCCTGGAGTGTCCGCCACTTTCTTTAAGGCGATTGCTGATGCCGGGGTAAACGTAGAAATGATTTCGACTTCGGAAATTAGAATTTCGGTAGTAACTCGAGCAACTGATGCAGAGAAAGCCGTTAAGGCAATTCATACTGCATTTGGTCTTGATGTTGATGGCGAAGCAGTTGTCTATGGCGGGACGGGTCGTTAATCAATGGCAAAGAAACCAACGCTTGCCGTAGTAGGTGCGACCGGAGCAGTCGGCACAGTCATGCTGGATCTACTTTCCACTCGACCTGACGTTTGGGGCGACATCAAATTATTGGCTTCGGCTCGATCTGCTGGAAAAGTTCTCCAAGTTCGTGGCCAAGACGTGATTGTTGAAGAGTTAACGCAAGCTGCCTTTGAAGGTGTTGACGTTGCAATGTTCGATGTGCCAGATGAGATCTCAGCTACCTGGGCACCAATTGCAGCAGCAATGGGTGTTGTGGCGGTTGATAATAGTGGAGCATTTCGAATGGATTCCGACGTTCCCCTAGTTGTGCCAGAAGTCAACGCTGACCAAACTCGAAACCGACCACGTGGAATTATTGCGAATCCAAATTGCACCACACTTTCAATGATCGTTGTAGTTGGCGCACTAGAGAAAGCATTTGGCGTATCTGAGTTAGTTGTTGCCTCCTATCAAGCAGCCTCGGGTGCGGGTCAAAGTGGTATCGATGCACTGCAGGAACAAATTTCCGCAGTTGCTGGTAAAAACTTGGGTAATGACACCAAAGATGTTCGAAACGCTATTACCAAAAATGATGTCTTTCCAGCGCCACTCGCGTTGAATGTGGTTCCTTGGGCAGGATCACTTTCTGAAAATGATTACACCAGTGAAGAACTAAAAGTTAGAAATGAGTCGCGCAAGATTTTAGGTAAGCCATCTCTAAAAATCCATGCAACTTGTGTTCGAGTTCCTGTAGTAACGACCCACTCATTAGCAGTGCATGCCGTGCTGGATCGCGAAGTTACTGCGGAAGAAGTCAGGACTTTACTTTCGAATGCACCTGGTGTTCTGGTAATTGATGATCCTGCTAATAAAGTATTTCCAACTCCGATAGATGTCGTGGGAACAGACCCAACTGTCGTTGGAAGAATCCGGGTTTCAAAGGAATATCCAAATGAAATTGATTTCTTTGTTTGTGGCGATAACTTGCGAAAAGGTGCAGCCCTAAACACTGCCCAGATTGCGGAAGTTGTAGCGCAAGAATTTAACTGAATTGGTGCGCCAATAAATATCAAAATGAATTTAGTTAAATTCTTGTGGTGATAACTTTTTTTGTTTAATTATTTTTGGCAGTGAGAGTTAACAAAGTTGCTTCCGGTCGACAAGCAATTCGAATCGGCGTAAATGGTGAGGTTCCAACTCCAGCAGAAACATGCAGCGGCATTTGGCTAGCACCAAATTTTGAAAAACCCTTTGCTTGGCGTTGCGGCAAATCACAATTTGTTATTAATGCGCCATAAAACGGTAGGCATATTTGCCCGCCATGAGTATGTCCCGCAAGCACCAAGTGGGCGTTGTCCGTTGCAAAACTTTCTAGAACTCTTCTATATGGCGCATGTGTGACACCGAGTGCAAAAGTGTCGTTAGCAAACATGCCAGATACCGCAGCGTAGTTATCTTTTTTAATGTGTGGATCGTCAGTTCCACGTGCATGAATCTTTACGCCCTTAATCGTGACCTGACTTTGCTTATTGTTAAGGTCTAGCCAACCCGCATCAGTTAACTGCTCTACTAA
>JASJMK010000004.1:0-4949 GCA_037619625.1 Actinomycetes bacterium | reverse complement strand
CCAAAACTTTTCCAAGTGAACTGGTTCCGTAAAAATGAAGCTGGCGATTTTATTTGGCCAGGATTTGGTGAAAACTCTCGGGTGCTTGCTTGGGTTGTTGACCGCTTAGAAAATGACGCTGAAGGCATCGATTCGCCAGTTGGGATTTTGCCAAATCGTGAGGACTTACTCCTAGATGGTTTAGAAATTTCAGAGAACGATTTAGCGGCGCTCTTTGCTGTTGATAAAGGCAGCTGGCTTGCCGAATGTGATTCAACTGATGAATATTTCGGACAGTTTGATGGCCGAGTACCTGTCGAGCTCCAGACTGAATTAGCTGAATTAAAGCAGCGACTGCAAGTCCTTCCGGCCTAGTTTGTTAAGGTAATACGCATGGCTGAAGATACTCGCACCGATGGCGGCTTGCTCATCGAGGAACGCGTCGAAGAGCAAGTAGAAGCTGGCGATCATGAGCGCTTCGCGCATTATGTTGCGAAAGACAAAATTGTTGAAAGCGCGGTAATGGGCGCGCCAGTTGTTGCGCTGTGTGGAAAAGTTTGGATCCCGAATCGAGATCCTGGAAAATTTCCAGTATGTCCGCAGTGCAAAGCAATTTTTGAAGGATTGCCAATGGGTGGAGACAACAGCGACAACTCCGAATGAGTGTTACGCCCTGGGCGCCTGAATATCGGCGCCTAAGTATCGGCATTGTTGCCCTAGTCAGTGTCTTTGGCTTTGAAGGAATTGCAATTGCAGCTGTAATGCCAGTTGCCGCAACTGACTTAAATGCCATCAGTAACTACGCAGTCACATTTACAAGTTTCACGATGGCCTCATTACTAGGGATGTCATTTGCCGGATTATGGGCCAACAAACTGGGGTTAGCAAAAGTAGTTACTTTCGCAGTAGCAACATTGGCATTTGGTTCGCTTGTTGCGGGGTTTGCGCCAAATCTGGCCGTGCTCACTGTGGGGCGCTCCCTGCAAGGTTTTGCAATGGGACTGGACTTGGTGACCATGTATGTGGTCATTGGCCGCATGTACCCAGAAGCTCTGCGCCCAAAAGCCCTTGGCATGTTGGCAGCTGCCTGGGTTGTCCCAGGTTTAATTGGCCCGGGGCTTGCTGGGCTATTAGTTGAGATTTCTTCCTGGCGAATGACATTTTGGATTGTGCCACTTCTCTTAGTGATTCCCACAATGTTGCTCATTCCAGAACTTAAAAAACTTCCACTTGTGCCGTCCCTGGCAAGACCAGATGCGAAGAAGCAAATAGTTGCGGTGCTGGTTGCTATTGCAGCACTCGCCCTGTTCCAAGCTGGCGTATCTCATGTTGGGCGGTGGCCAACACTTAACATTTTGCTAATTGCTATTGTCTCCATTAGCGCTGCTGCTTGGGCCACCACGACTTTAATGCCGAAAGGCTTCCTGCGGATAGCGCCAGGGATACCAGCAGTAGTTGGGATGCGCGGGGTAGTTGCGGGTGCGTTTTTTGCGGCTGAAATTTATGTGCCACTGGCATTACAAGAAATCCGCGGAGTATCGGTTGCGCTATCTGGTGGAGCGCTAACCGCTGCAACTATCACTTGGTTCGCTGGTTCTTGGCTGCAGGGCAGCGACCGACTCAAGCTTTCCCGAGAGCAGATTTTAATGATTGGCGTTCTTATGGCTGCGGTTGGAATTGCATTAATCCCAATTGCTGTTTTTGTTCCTAATTCGATTGGCATGGCTGCACTATTGGCAAGCGTGGTCTGGGGAGTTTCGGCTTTTGGGATGGGAATTTGTTTTCCGACTTTAGGAGTGCTCCTGCTGGATAAGTCTGCTGAGGAAGAGCATGCACGCAATAGTGCGGCGCTGCAAATGTCTGATTCTTTTGGCGTGATAATCGCAACGGCTATAGCTGGATCCCTATTGTCAGTTGCAAGCCTCAAGTCCAACATAACAAGTGCAACCTTCACTAGCATTTGGATTTTTTGCACCATTGTTGCCTTAATTTCAGTTCTATTTATTCCCCGAATTCAGGTAAAAGTAAGTAGCTAACTTCACTCATGAGACAATGAGGGCATGAGTGCCTTGCCGATTGAAGATATCCAAGTCAATGTCCTAACCGATGTTCCTTGGATTACCTTGGTTTGGAATGACCCCATTAATTTGATGACTTATGTAACTTACGTTTTCCAGACTTATTTTGGGTACGACAAACCAAAAGCCGAAAGTCTCATGCTAGATGTGCATGAAAAAGGTCGCGCAGTAGTCAGCACGGGCTCTCGCGAGGAAATGGAACGCGATGTGGCTGCGATGCATTCTTACGGGCTCTGGGCGACTCTCCAGAAGGATCTATAACGTGTTTGAGTCAGGTCTTAATGGTCAAATTACCCTCACTTTAGAAGTTGGTGAGCGCGAAGTTCTTGGGCAGTTATTTGACCAAATGGAACAACTATTGAACGAACTAACTTCCCAGGAAACTAGTGACCCACTAGAACTCATGTTGGGCATGAATGGCTCAACGCAAATCTCCAAAGATCCGGCGCTTGCTCGATTGTTCCCGGATGGCTATTCCGAAGATGAGCATGCAAGTTCGGATTTTCGCAGATTCACTGAACAGGATCTTAGGCAGCAAAAAGTAGCAGCGTTAAATGATGTGCGCAAAGTGATACAGGCTAGTGCCAACGCAACGGTAGTCAGTGCCCTTGAGGCGCAATCATGGCTTAAGGCGTTAAATGATTTACGCCTAGTTCTTGGAACTCGATTGGAAATATCAGATGACAATGACTTTGATTTTGACGGCGATGAATCGGGAATACATTTATACAACTACTTAACGTATCTACAGGGCACGCTGATTGACGCTTTGAACTAAACAAACTAAAAACCCCCTAGTCAATTGACTAGGGGGTTTTTAGTTTTAATTAATTAGTGAATACCTTCAGCTGATGCGTATGATGCATCGTCTGCGGCGCTCTTCAGGCGAGCAATCTTGTAGATTGTTAGACCGAATAGACACTTAGCAAGAATGTCAGCAACGGTGTAACCGACCTGACGTCCTACGAATGCATTTCCACCTTCAATGCCAATTAGTGGCAATAGGTACGAGATTGGGTAGACACCCCAGGTTGCGATAAGCAACAGGCGAAGACGCTTTACAGTTGCGGCTACATCACCTGGCTGCTTGTCTAGTGCCTTTGTCAACTCAACGAACAAGATGTAAAGGATGTAAAGGAATGGGATTGTGGAAAGTGCGCCCCAAATTCCCTTGGTCATCATGTCTGAAGAAACTTCGCCTGGGTAACCAAGGATGATCATTGCAGCAGATGCTGGAACTAGCTTTGAAACTAGAGACTTGCGCTGTATTGCCGGAAGGGCAAGTACTGCAATTGTTTCTAGAAGCAATAGTGGAACAGTTAGTAACCAGTCAACGTAGCGGTATGCCTCGTTGAACGCTTCTCCACCCATGTGAGCTGCTTTGAAGGAATCGAAGATTCTCCAGTAGTGGTAAAGCGCGATCAGTGTTACGGTACCTGAAATTACAATTGCCTGACGGTACTTAGGAAGTACGCGGGCCTGGCTAAGGTAAAGGTAAATTGTCGTGGCAAGCATTGCTGCAAAGCCCAGTGACAAGAAACCGCTGACGATCATGTATTGCGTAGCGGTTAGTGTCGTAACGTCATAGATTCCATCCATGAAGTAATTGCTCCTTTTGTTGGGAACCACCGAGCTGGTTCTAGTTATAGCTGCACGTGCAACTACTAATTACGTTTCTTAGCCTGCTGGACTTGGACTCTACTTGCAACCGAAACACGCATTTTTTATCGCTATTATTGGATTATTCACATAATTTAAGGGGAAATATCCAAATATGCTCCAAATTTCTCAGGATTTAGTGGATAAATTGCTCGCTCACGCCCGCGCTGATCACCCAGATGAGGCCTGCGGGGTAATTGCCGGGGCTGCTGGAAGTGATATTCCAACCCGATTTATTCCCATGGTAAATGCGGCGCGGTCGCCAACATTTTATGAATTTGATTCAGCAGATTTATTAAAACTTTATCGCGACTTAGATGCCAACGAAGAAGATCCAGTTGTCATCTACCACTCACATACTTCGACGCAGGCATACCCATCACGGACAGACATTGCCTATGCTGCTGAGCCATCGGCTCATTATGTTTTAATTTCAACACGGGAAACCGGTAACGATGATGGACCTTATGAACTTAGGTCATTTCGAATTTTGGATGGGGAAGTAACTGAAGAAGAGATTGTAATTACTCAGTAATTACTTCAGGCCCAGAGTTGACCATCAAGTGCATCTGAAGCGGTATCGAGCTCACCTTCATATGCGCCGGTTGAAAGGTACTTCCAGCCACCGTCACAAACTATGAAAACTATGTCAGCGCTTTTCCCAGCTTTGATTGCTTTGTCCGCCATGCCGAGAGCCGCATGCAAAATTGCACCAGTTGAAATTCCCGCAAAAATTCCCTCACGATTTAATAATTCACGAGTTCGAGTGAGCGCCTCAAGAGGTCCGACTGAAAAGCGAGTTGTCAGTACCGATTCATCATAAAGTTCCGGAACAAAACCTTCATCTATATTTCGCAGACCATAAACTAATTCGCCATAACGTGGCTCAGCTGCAACTATGGAAATATCTGGACGATGCTCACGAAGGTAACGCCCGGCGCCCATTAATGTTCCTGTTGTACCAAGACCTGCAACGAAGTGCGTGATGGTTGGGCAGTCTGCCAAGATTTCAGGTCCAGTGCCGCGGTAATGCGCGTCTGAGTTTGCTTGGTTACCGTATTGATAGAGCATTACCCAACTCGGATTTTCGGCGGCTAGATTTTTTGCCACTCGAACAGCCTCATTAGAGCCGCCAGCGGCAGGGGAGTAACGAATTTCCGCGCCCCACATGTTCAGAATTTGAGTTCGTTCTGCAGAGGTATTTTCTGGCATGACACAAATGAGTTTGTAACC
>JASJMK010000003.1:0-4446 GCA_037619625.1 Actinomycetes bacterium | reverse complement strand
ATATGAGGCAGCTTGCGCATCGCCACCACTGCTCATGGCATGTTCGTGGTAATCCAAGACTTTTACATCAACACCAACTTGCGCCATGGCATTGCAGAATGCCGCGATTGGACCATTTCCAAGTCCTTCGACATCTACTTCTCCCGATGTGCGATCGCTCATGGAAACTTTTACCTTGGTGTCACCATCAACATCACTGTCCACTGCGACACTCTTTAGTTTGAAGCGACCCCAAGGACTGGTGGCATTTGGCAAATACTCATCTTGGAAGTATTCCCACATTTGCGGAGCTGTAATTTCGCCACCATCTTGCTCAGTATGTTGCTGGATGACTTGGCTAAACTCAATTTGCAATCGACGGGGTAACTCAAGTTTGTTCTCTGTGCGCATAAGGTATGCCACGCCACCTTTGCCAGATTGCGAGTTAACTCGAATCACAGCTTCGTAACTACGACCAACATCTTTGGGATCAATCGGTAGGTAAGGGACATTCCAAGTGAAAGCATCCACTTCAAGGCCGGCCGCCTTGGCATCTTGCTTCATGATGTTTAGACCCTTATTAATTGCATCTTGGTGTGAACCAGAAAATGCAGTGAAGACAAGGTCGCCACCGTATGGATGACGCTCGGGAACTGGAAGTTGATTGCAATATTCAACAGTGCGCCGAATTTCATCGATGTCACTGAAATCAATTTGTGGATCAATTCCTTGGCTAAATAAGTTCATACCTAAAGTAACGAGGCATACATTTCCGGTGCGCTCACCATTTCCAAACAGACAGCCCTCAATTCGATCAGCACCAGCCAAGTAACCAAGTTCAGCAGCGGCCACGCCAGTACCACGATCATTATGTGGATGTAGTGAAATGACAATTGAATCGCGGTAATTTAATTTGCGACCCATGTACTCAATACTGTCGGCATAAATATTTGGTGTTGCCATTTCAACTGTTGCGGGCAGATTAACAATGACTTTACGATCGGGAGTTGGCTTCCAAACATCGTTAACGGCATTTACAACTTCGATTGCATAATCAAGCTCTGTTCCCGTAAAAGATTCTGGGGAGTACTCAAAGTAAATTTCAGTGTCATTCATCTGTTCGGCATACTTCAAGCAAAGTTCTGCGCCACGAACTGCAATCTCTTTGATGCCGTCTTTATCCAAATCAAATACGACCCGACGCTGAAGTGTTGAAGTTGAGTTGTAAAGGTGAACGATCGCCTGTGGTGCGCCTTCAATTGCCTCAAATGTTCGTTCAATCAAATGCTCTCGAGCTTGCGTTAAAACTTGAATTACAACATCATCTGGAATCAAGTTTTCATCGATTAGCATGCGAACGAAATCAAAGTCAGTTTGGCTGGCTGATGGAAATCCAACTTCAATTTCCTTGTAACCCATTTTCACCAAAAGCTCGAACATGCGCTTTTTGCGCTCGGGGGTCATTGGGTCAATAAGTGCTTGATTTCCATCGCGTAAATCTACTGCGCACCAACGCGGTGCCACAGTAATTTCCTTGCTAGGCCAAGTGCGATCGGCTAAGTCAATTGGTGCGTATGGGGTGTAGCGCTCAAAGGGCATACCTGATGGTTTTTGTGAATTGCGCTGATCGTAATTTGAAGCAGTCATTTAGTGTCTCCGAAAATCTTGGAATGTATGGGAAAAGGACGTCCGGCGCGTGCGTAGTCTCCGCAACGAGTGGGCCGGGTTAGGCCTCGTTGCGGCGCGAAAGGAGCAGGTTCACCAACATTGTCTTGAGTTTAGCACTGGGAATGGTTAGGGAAAAAGCCAACAAACTGCAGTAAGTAGGTGCCTAGGCTCACAAGATCTTGTTTTTTCGATTCCTGCCCTAGCCCACTACCCTTATTCCCATGGCTAGCAACATTAAATTGGCAGTAATACCCGGTGATGGCATTGGCGTGGAGGTAGTGGCGGAAGGGCTAAAAGTCCTTGCCGCGATTGCCCCAAGTGTGGAATTAAACATCTCCACCACTGACTATGACTTAGGTGCTCGCAGATATAACGCAACGGGCGAAACTTTGCCGGACAGCGTAGTAACTGAACTAAAACAACATGATGCCATTTTGCTGGGCGCGATCGGCGACCCATCAGTAAAATCAGGAATCTTAGAACGCGGAGTCTTGCTGCCGCTGCGCTTTCAATTGGATCATCATTTAAATTTGCGGCCAGTAAAACTTTACCCAGGGGTAACCTCGCCAATTGCAGGCAAGGGCCCGAAGGATATTGATTTTGTCGTTTGCCGTGAAGGTACTGAGGGTCCTTACGTCGGAGCTGGCGGATTTTTGCGCCAAGGCACAAAACATGAAGTTGCCACCGAAGTAAGTATCAACACTCGTTTTGGCGCGGAGCGAATCATCCGAGATGCTTTTGAGCGCGCGGGTCGTCGTCGCGGCAAAGTAACTCTTGTGCACAAAACTAATGTTGTTGTTTATGCCGGAGATCTTTGGCAGCGAGCCTTTAATGATGTAGCTGCTGAATACCCAAACATTGAAACTGATTACTGCCACGTAGATGCTGCGAGCATGTTCTTCTTAACTTCACCCGAGCGATTTGATGTAATTGTCACTGACAACTTATTTGGCGACATATTGACTGACATCGGAGCTGCAATTGCTGGCGGTATCGGACTTGCAGCTAGCGGAAACATTGACCCAAGTAGAACTAATCCAAGTATGTTCGAACCGGTTCATGGCAGCGCGCCAGATATTGCGGGACAAGGAAAAGCCGATCCAACTGCGACGGTTTTAAGTATTGCAATGTTGCTTGATCATCTTGGTTACGCCGATGCAGCTAAAAAGATTGATGACGCAGTAGCAGCCGATTTGGTATCGCGAAGTGGCGCGCGTTCGACAACTCAAATTGGCGACGCCCTAGCAACTGCAGTAGCGAACTAACAGGAATTAGCGAAAGGTATAGCCATGACAACATTTGTTCACTCTGACCTTGACGTTTCTGCTGCGAAGGTAGTGGCTTCTGGCCAAGCGCTTTATCCAACGCAAGCTCGGTCTAGTGCCGCAGCAGCCATTGCCCTGCACCCAAATGCTTCACCCATGTCGGAAGCGGATCGCGCAAAGATTTTAGAAAACCCGGGATTTGGCCAGTATTTTTCTGACAATGTGGTGCGCGCAACTTGGAATAAAGCAAATGGTTGGAATGCCGGTGAATTAATTTCTTCGGCAACTAGTTCCGGCGGCTTTGGAATGAATGCGCTACATTATGGGCAGTCAATATTCGAAGGCTTAAAGGCATATCGCCATGAAGATGGCAGTATCTATACATTCCGGCCAGAAGCTAACGCGCTTAGATTTCAACGTTCGGCAACTCGACTTGCACTGCCACCAGTTCCAACTGATTTATTTATTGGCGCAATTGAAACATTAGTTCGCCAAGATCAAGCTTGGGTGCCAAACGATCCGGACAAGTCGCTTTATTTGCGGCCCTTGGAATTTGGCTCCGAGAACGCTCTTGGTGTTAGGCCAGCACTAGAAGTCACGTATGTATTGATGGCCTGCCCAGTAGGTGCTTACTTCCCGCAAGGCGTGAAACCAGTTTCCGTTTGGTTAAGCGATGAATACGTCCGGGCTGCTCCAGGGGGTACCGGCGAGGCTAAGTGCGCAGGAAACTACGCCGCCAGTTTGGTGGCCCAAGCCGAGGCAACTGAAAACGGTTGTGATCAAGTGGTTTGGATTGATGCCACAGAACGTAAGTACATCGAAGAAATGGGCGGCATGAACATGTTCTTTGTTTATGGCTCAGGTGATTCCGCTCGTCTCGTTACACCGAGACTTACTGGCACTTTACTTCCTGGCGTAACGCGGGATTCGGTATTAACGCTGGCGCGCGATCTTGGTTACCAAGTCGAAGAAGGAACTATTTCTGTTGAGCAGTGGCGTGAGGGTTGCGCCTCGGGTGAAATAACCGAGACGTTTGCTTGCGGCACCGCAGCTGTCATAACTCCAGTAGGTCGTGTTGATAGTAAAAACAGTGGAGCTTGGACGGTAGCTGATGGTGGTTCTGGCGAGGTAACTATGAAGTTGCGCGCAGCTCTAGTTGAAATTCAAACTGGCCGAGCACCTGACACTCACAACTGGCTGCATCGGCTTGTCTAATGACAAAATCTTCCCCAGTTACTGACGCATTTCATTTATACGACACAACCCTGCGTGATGGTGCGCAGCGTGAAGGCATAACCTACTCTGTCGAAGACAAATTAACGGTTGCAAAAATACTAGATAACTTTGGCGTTGGCTTTATCGAAGGTGGCTGGCCTGGAGCGTTACCAAAAGATACTGAGTTCTTTGCGCGGGTAGCAGCTGGCGAATTAGTTTTGAAAAATGCCAAGCTCGTGGCATTTGGCGCTACCCGCAAGGCCGGAATAAAGGTGCAAGAAGATGCGCAAGTCAAAGCCCTGCTGGATTCGCAAGCTCC
>JASJMK010000002.1:0-6869 GCA_037619625.1 Actinomycetes bacterium | reverse complement strand
GTTGATAATGGCGATCGAGTCGGCCTGGTTGGACGAAATGGTGCTGGGAAAACGACTTTAACCAAGGTGTTAGCAGGCCAGATTCAGCCTGCCAAGGGCGCGATAGCCACTTCTGCATCTGTGGGATATCTTCCTCAGGATCCGCGCACTGGAGATTTAGATGTGCTTGCTATGGATCGAATTTTAAGTGCTCGCGGATTAGATGAATTCATTAGAAGAATGCGACAAGCCGAAATTGACATGAGTTCAAGTGACTCGCAAGTAAGTGAAAAAGCTATGCGTAAATACTCAAACGCGGAGGAATCATTTCAAGCCGCAGGTGGCTACGCGGCTGAGAGTGAAGCAGCAACTTTGGCGGCAAGCGTCGGCCTAACAACTGGGGTTTTGCAGCAAACCCTGGGTACGCTTTCTGGCGGCCAACGCCGTCGCATCGAACTCGCTCGAATTCTGTTTAGCGGATCAGAAACTCTGTTACTTGATGAACCAACTAACCACTTAGACGCTGACTCAATCGTTTGGCTGCGAGGCTTCTTAGCTAATCATCAAGGCGGCCTAGTTGTTATTAGTCACGATGTCGAGCTGCTGGAAGCAACCGTAAATCGCGTTTTTTATCTGGATGCGAATCGTCAAACTCTTGACATCTATAACGTTGGCTGGAAAGAGTATTTGAACTCGCGAGAAGCAGATGAGCGTCGTCGAAAGCGTGAACGATCAAATACGGAGCGACAAGTTCAAGTTCTCCAGGCCCAAGCTGATCGAATGCGAGCAAAGGCTTCAAAGGCCAAAGCTGCGCAAAGTATGTACAAGCGTGCGGAAAAATTGATGGGTGGTCTGGAGAACGTCCGTCAGGCTGACCGGGTTGCCAAACTTAGGTTCCCAACACCAGCGCCCTGCGGAAAGACGCCCCTTATGGCAACAGGACTTAGCAGAGTTTATGGATCACAAGAAATTTTTACAGACGTTGATTTAGCCATCGATCGAGGTAGCAAAGTCGTGGTGCTGGGATTAAATGGTGCTGGCAAGACAACTTTGTTACGCATTTTGGCTGGAGTGGATACGCCAGATACTGGAGAGATTCAACCGGGTCATGGTTTAAAAATTGGTTATTACGCGCAGGAACACGAAACCCTGGATCCAAATCGCACTGTTTTAGAAAATATGATGTCCGCCTCTGGCGATATGAACGATGCCCAAGTGCGCAGCGTGTTGGGCTCATTCTTGTTTTCTGGAGATGCGGTCGCAAAAACTGCCGGAGTGCTATCAGGTGGGGAAAAAACTCGATTAAGCCTGGCGATGCTGGTGGTTTCGGCCGCAAATGTGCTGCTACTTGATGAGCCCACCAATAACTTGGATCCGGCCAGTAGAGCGGAAATTCTTGATGCTTTGCACGACTATGAAGGCTCTGTGGTGCTGGTAACCCATGATGAAGGCGCAGTTAGCGCGTTAGAGCCAGAACGAGTTTTATTGCTGCCTGATGGTGTCGAGGACCTTTGGAATCAGGATTACCTAGATTTGATTTCGCTGGCTTAGTTATACAGTTACATGTAGATACTAAATACACATAGGCACTTAAAAGTTTTACAAAGTGGATTAGAGGCGAGAAACTCGTGAGTCTAGGCGGTGGCAGCCCTTGGGCGACATATCAAGGATTTACCAATGATCGCTCGGTCAAGAAGAAGCAACTTTCCGCTGGCACCCTAAAGCGAGTAATGAGTTATGCCACTGAATTTCGGGTTTACATTTTTGTTTATCTCTCACTCTTAGTTTTCGATTCTTTGTTAGTTGTTGCTCAGCCGCTACTTTTCAAGCGAATAGTGGATACCGCGATACCAAATAAGGACTCAGGCATGGTTATCAACATGTCACTCTTGATTGCGGGAACAGCAATTTTGGGAGCAGCTTTAGGTCTGATCAGCCGAAGGATGTCATCCACAATCGGTGAGGGTCTGATCTTTAACATGCGGACTCAAGTTTTCGATCATGTGCAGCAACAATCAATTGCATTCTTCACCAGAGCGCAGACCGGAGCGTTGATATCCCGTTTGAACAGTGATGTCATGGGCGCGCAACGTGCTTTCACTTCCACACTCGGCGGCGTTGTAGGTAACTTAATTAGTTTGGTTGTTGTGGCGGCAACGATGTTCATTCTCTCGTGGCAGATTACTGTCGCATCATTATTGATGTTGCCACTGTTCATGATCCCTGCCCGCTGGATGGGAAGTCGCTTGCAAACTATGACAAGACAGCAGGCAGACTACAACTCGGCGATGAGCACTCAAATGGCGGAGCGTTTCAATGTATCGGGCGCTCTACTAATGAAGATTTTTGGCACACCGCAGCGAGAGTCGCAGATGTTTTCGGAAAAAGCTGATGCTGTTCGAATTATGGGCATCCGGATCTCAATGGCAAACACGGTTTTCTTTACTGCGATTGTTTTAGTCGGCTCGCTTGCAACAGCCCTGGTCTATGGCATGGGTGGGGTTTCGGTAATAAATGGCACATTAACTCTGGGTACGCTGTTGGCGTTAAGTGCGTTATTAGGTCGGCTATACGGACCGATCACTGCCTTAGCCAATGTTCGCGTGGACATCATGACGTCACTCGTTTCATTTGAACGAGTTTTTGAAGTACTTGATTTACAGCCTATGGTCACAGACAAAACTGACGCGGTGGAGTTAAAGCGCGGTGGGATCAGCGTTGATTTCGACCACGTCAATTTCCGTTACCCAAGCGCCCAGGAAGTATCGCTCGCGAGTCTTGAAATGGTCGCGCAACCAGAAAGTAGATCCACTTCAGAACTTATTTTGCAAGACGTTTCATTTAGCGCGGCTCCAGGTGAACTAATTGCTCTGGTTGGACCGTCGGGGGCAGGAAAAAGCACTATTACTGCGCTGGTCTCGAGACTTTACGATGCTAGTTCCGGGGCCGTGAAATTGGACGGTACGGACGTTCGTGATTTAACGCAAGAATCTTTACATAGGGTCGTCGGAGTTGTGATGCAGGATGCTCACATGTATCACGACACAATCCGCGCAAATCTTTTGTATGCGAACACACAGGCATCAGAAGAGCAGATTTGGGAAGCTTGTGCAAGCGCCCAAATTGCAGAGATGATTCGCGACCTCCCAGAGGGATTAGACACAGTCGTAGGGGACAGAGGACATCGGCTTTCTGGGGGCGAAAAGCAACGACTTGCTATTGCGCGTTTGCTATTGAAAGCGCCCGATGTTGTGGTGCTAGATGAAGCAACAGCTCACTTGGACTCGGAGAACGAAGCTGCCGTTCAAAGCGCCTTGGCGATTGCGTTACGAGGCCGTACCTCAATAGTTGTTGCACACCGACTTTCAACAATCCGGCAAGCTGACCAGATCTTAGTTTTAGATGATGGCGCCATTGTGCAACGTGGCACACACGAAGAATTGCTGGCCGATGGCGGCTTATATGCGGACCTACATCAACGTCAGTTCGTGGATGTAGTCACTCCGCAAGATTGATTTTTTTACGTCGTTCGATAACTTCATTTCGAACTAAGACCAGCCAGCCAACAACTGTTAAAAACTCAAAGAACGTCCATTGGATCGCATACGATCTGTGATTACCTTCAGTCACTTCAGGAGCCGGTAATTCTCGAATCTCAACAGATCGAGATTCTGGCCTACTGGCAGTCATTTCCACGTAGGAGCTACTGATGGTTGCATCCGAAGGATAAATCTCAAGCGGAATGATGCGATCCACTTGCCCCGTAGGTAAGTCAGTTGGCGCAGATTTCGTGCGGGGAGCCACAGCCCTAACTCTGCCAAGCACTTCGATGACTCCTGTTGGCAACTCTGCGATCACTGGACTTTCCGTCGCGGAGTTTGCAGCTGGTGTCCAACCTCGGTTCACCATTGCAATCGTGCCATCAGATAGCAACAACGGAGTAACAACCCAGAGCCCACTATTTGATTCCAAACTTTGTTTACGTACGAGAACCTGTGATTGCCAGACCCAGGTCCCGGTAAGTTCCACAGTTCGCCAAGTTGCCTCATCTGCTAAGACCAGTGGATTCGATCCCGTTAAAACCAGTTCTGAGATCGCAATTGGATCCTTGTTGATTTGAGCCTGGATCGTTTGGTTGTAGGCATGTCGCTGATCTAACCTGCGCCACTGCCATTCGGCAAGGGCTTGGAAGGCAGGAATAACAAAAATGCAAGCCAGGGTTAAGGCGACCCATTTTGGAGATAAGAGAAAACGAAACACATTAATTACATTAATTGCAATGAATTATTGCGATGTAGTTGGCTTAGCTTCAATTGCTTCGTTAGCCACCGGTACAAAATCCCCAGAGCCAAACCAGTTCCCACGTTCCCGCCCGGCATTGGCGATGACAACAGCAAAATAAGGCAAGGCAACCGCACCAAATATCAAAGTCCAGCGAAGTACGCCATCGGCTAAGACCCCACCAACAAAGCACGCAGTACGCAAACCCATGCTTATTAGGTAGCGCCGCTGGCGACCCACTTGGTCCTGCGTTAGGCCAGTTTGTGCCTTGGTGATGTTAAAGACCTCGGGCTCTGGACTCATGACTACCTTCTGCTGCTGGGGTATTGCTTCTAGGCTACGGTGTTACTAGATATTTGGCATTACTTGAGGAGCCCTAATGACAGCCCGTACGTACGCAATCAACGAAATTGTCGGAACCTCGCCAGTAAGCATTGATGAGGCAATTCGCAATGGTCTAAAGCGTGCCTCTGAATCAACCCGTCACATTGACTGGTTCGAAGTCACTGAAATTCGTGGAAACCTTCGTGATGGCGACTTAACTTACATTCAAGTAGGTATGAAGCTCGGCTACCGCCTGGAAGACGCCTAGACCGCATCTGAACGAGTCGACAAATTAAAGCCCTCGATCGTCATGGGTGCAACTTTTGCTCGGGAAAACCAGTCAGCCCATTCTCTGGGTAAGCAAGCAAATGCATCGCCAGCATCTACCACGCGACTTAGCATGTCAATGGGTGACTCGTTAAATCTAAAATTATTAGCTGCACCGATGATCTGACCATCACGAACTACATAAACTCCGTCACGAGTCAACCCAGTAAGCAATAAATTTTGTGGATCAACTTCTCGGATGTACCAGAGGCAGTTGATAAGCAGGCCATCTTTCATGCGAGTAGCAAGTTCATTAAGTGAGCCTTGGCCATCATGATCCATAAACTCGATGTTGTCCGTTAATGGAGTAAAGGGCAATTTAGCGGTTTGCGCTGCATGCCGACTACTTCCAAGTGCAGTGAGTATGCCGTCGGAAATTACTTGGATCCGAGGTATTTCGATTCCAGTATCAAAGGCACTGGAAAGCGCCGATGATCCTAAGTTAACAACGCGATCGAAGGTTTCCATGCCGGAAAGATTTGGATCGGTCGCAAGGGAGATCCGCCGACTCGATAACTTCTCACCAACTCTGGTGCCACCTGTTGGATTAGCGAAAGCATTCCTACCTTCAGCCGCATCTCTTGCGGCGGCGCTCCACAAAAAATAAATCATGAGGTCAGCAACTGCGCTTGCTGAAAGTGTGACGCGATGCCTACCTGGTTCAACATCAATTGGGTTCCGTTGGTATTCCAACTTAGTAAGAACCTCTGTGGAATGCATACTCAAATCCACATTGCGCAGCGAGGTACCACCTTGTCCTGACCAAGCTGATCGAGTGCGATCCAAGCTCTTAGCGCAAAGTTCAAATCTGCTGGTGCTTTCCACATAACGCATACGAGTTCCCGTTGAAGTTCCCACATAAGTGGTGTCCCGAGATTGTTCAGCGTAGCCAAAAAATTCTTGATCTTTTTGTTGCAAAACATTTCCTAGCCCGCCACTAATGTGACTGATTTCGTCAACGCTGAGCTCTGCCGGATCGCTATAAAAATCATCGTGTTTTGGACCAACTACCAGCTCCATGGCATCGACAGCAGGACCCGCCGCCGCGGCCGCCGACTTACTTGCCGACACTAGATTCTCAACATCGTTCCTATTTCTAACTTGACCGCTAGCCATGCCAGTTCCGACGCCACCTTTTAGCTTCACAAAGGCTGAGATTGCCAAAGTTTGGTCAACTGCATCACCGTTTGTAGTGAGTGCGGAATTAGCCCAGCGCAAATTATTGCTGGCACTATTGCCACCAATTACTACGCCGCCATCATTTCCAAGAATTGAAAGTGCGTACTCAACAGCCTCCGGCAAACTCATTTGACTCATGCGCCGCTCTCATCTCTGGTGTTAAGTACATTTATTCCGGTGAACAGTGCCGATGGGCAGCCATGACTTACTGGCGCAGCTTGCCCAGGTTGGCCTTTGCCGCAATTTAAGGCGCCACCGAGGAGGTACGTACCTGCTCCACCAATCCGTCGCATAGCTCCCCAGAAGTCCGGAGTCTTTGATTGGTAGGCAACCTCTTTTAGTTGACCAACGATCTTTCCATTCTTTATTTCGTGAAATCTCTGTCCGGTGAACTGAAAATTAAACCGTTGCATATCGATAGACCAGGACTTGTCACCAACTATGTAGATTCCTGATTCCACATCAGCTATCAAATCCGCAGTGGTGGTGGCATCAGCGCTTGGCTGCAATGAGACATTGGGCATGCGCTGGATCGGGGAGTGCAATGCAGAATCTGCGAAAGCGCAGCCGTTAGAACGTTTCATATCAATCTTGCTGGCAATAGATCGATCTGTCTGATAGCCAACCAGGATTCCGTCCTCAATTAAATCCCAGCTCTGGGCGCTAACGCCTTCATCATCAAATCCCACGGTAGATAAACCATGATCAGCAGTTCGATCCCCAGTTACATTCATAATGGGTGAGCCATATTTAAAGACACCCAATTTGTCGATGGTGGC
>JASJMK010000001.1:0-5549 GCA_037619625.1 Actinomycetes bacterium | reverse complement strand
TGAAGACTCTCGTGAAGTCCGGCGCCACTTCTCAAGCCCCTTGTCAACCGCGTCCCATTTACCGATTGAGTGTTCTGCTTTCCACGGAATTATGGCATCAGCACCAACTTCTGTGAGCATCTCAACAGCAAGTTCTGCTCGCTCACCTTTAGCAAGTGCTTGCACGACAATAAATTTAGGTTCTGGAGCCGCTTCAAATGTGACGCTTGTGATGTCAACTTCAATACTGTTCTTGTGCACTGTTGACACAGATGCAATCGCACGAATTCCTTGCCCATCACACAAGTTAATTACTTCACCCGAACGCATACGCTTTACCGTGGCCGCATGTCGACCTTCGTCACCAGTTAGCGTAAAAGTTTTTGTCTCACTAGTAATCTCACCAGGATTAATCAAAAATTCTGCAGCACTCATCGAGACGTAAACGCATCCTTTAGTTTGCCAAATAAACTTGATGATTGTTCGTGGAGTTGCGCTGTTGGAGCTTCTTCATCTCGAAGTTCTGCCAACTTACGAATTAATTCCTCTTGCGTGGAATCTAGATTTGTTGGTGTCAAAACATCTAGGTGGACAACTAAGTCACCACGGCCCGAACTACGCAGACGCGGCATGCCCTGGCCACGCAGGGTAACTGTCGCGCCAGATTGGGTTCCCGATTTGATATGGATCGGAACAGTTCCGTCCAAAGTTTCAAGTTCCATCGTGGCACCAAGGGCTGCGGCGGTCATTGGCAATGACATTGTCGCGTGTAACTGATCGCCTCGACGGGCAAAAACTGGGTGTGGGATTTCAATCAATTCCACATACAGATCCCCTGCCGGTCCACCGCCTGGACCAACTTCGCCTTGTCCAGTCATTTGAATTCGAGTTCCACCTTCAACGCCAGGTGGAATCTGAACAGTAATTGTGCTTCGGGTGCGAACTCTGCCATCACCTGCGCACTCAGCACACGGATGCGGATTCAGTGTTCCAAAACCCTGACATTGCGGACATTGACGCGAAGTCATAACTTGACCTAAAAATGATTTCTGAACGGATTGGACTTCACCGCGACCTGCGCACATTGAACAGTCAACAATTGCTGCGCCCGAAGTAGTGCCTTGACCGGTGCAAGCCGAACAAACAACGGCAGTGTCGACAACAAACTCGCGCGTTGCTCCAAATGCAGCTTCCTCAAGTGTGACCTGTAGCCGAATCAAGGCATCTTGACCGCGGCGTTTACGCGAACGCGGTCCACGTTGCCCGCCACCGCCAAAGAATGCATCGACAATGTCACCAAAACCAAAACCAGCTGCGGAATTAAAGCCACCGCCAGATGCGAACGGATCCCCACCAAGGTCATGCATTTCACGCTTTTGCGGGTCTGATAAAACTTCGTAAGCGGCAGTTACTTCCTTAAATTTTTCGCCCGCGTCAGCGCCGGGATTTACATCTGGATGAAGTTCCCGAGCTAACTTGCGATATGAGCGTTTAATTTCTTCTGGAGTAGCATCACTACGAACACCTAGGATCTTGTAATAGTCAGCCATAATTATTTATCCTGCAAAATCTGGCCAACGTAACGAGCAACTGCTCGTACCGCGCCAATAGAGCCGGCATAATCCATCCGGGTTGGTCCTAAAATTCCAATAGTAGCTAAGGCTTGATCGCCAGAGCCGTATCCAACTGTAACAACAGATGCACGTTGTAACTCTTCGACCGAATTTTCATGACCTATGCGAACTGTTAAAGCATCCGGAGCGGCGGCTTCACCAAACAAGCGAAGTAGCACAACGTGCTCTTCAAGAGCTTCTAGAACTGGGCCTACTGTTGCCGTGAAGTCCTCGCCAACGCGTGCCAAATTTGAAGTTCCACCAACAACAACTCGCTCTTCGCTGTGGGTTACGACTGCATCCAATATCGTCGCAATTATGTTGTTTACCGCGGGGCGCTGATCTGGCTGAAAGTTATCACCTAAACCTATTAAACGTTCTGGCACCTCAGTGAAAAGTTGGCCATCTAGCGCAACATTTAATCGCGTCCGTAAATCGTGCAGGAAGTCCGCCGAAACACTGTGCAATAAGTCAACAGTACGCTGCTCAATGCGTCCAGTATCTGCGATCAAGATCAATAGAAGTTTGCTGTTTCCTGAGTTAACTAACTCGATGTGTCGCACCGAACTGCGCCCTAGGGATGGATATTGCACAAGGGCAACTTGTTTAGTTAGCTGCGACAGCAAACGAACCGTTCGATTCATGACATCGTCTAGATCAACCGCTTGATCTAGAAAAGTATGAATTGCTTTACGTTCTGGAGCGGACATTGGCTTAATGGAATGAAGTTTGTCCACGAAGAGTCGATAACCCTTATCAGTTGGAATTCGACCGGCGCTAGTGTGCGGTGCACTTATGTAGCCCTCTTCTTCTAATGCCGACATGTCGTTTCGAATTGTTGCCGAGGAAACACCTAGCGAATGACGATCTACCAGTGCTTTCGATCCAACTGGTTCGTGAGTTTGGACATAGTCGTCGACAATTGCGCGTAAAACCGCTAATTTCCGCTCTTCCATGTCAACTCCTCGCACCCGCATCTGGCACTCATCCCGCTCGAGTGCCAGTCTAACCTTGCTTAAGCCCAAAGGCGTGCGACTAAGCCGTCGGCTAACAAGCGACCTTTATATGTAAGGACTGCCATTCCCATTTCAAAGTCAGTTGCCTCAAGTAATCCTTCAGTCAGCGCTAACTTGGCTTCCGCAATGCCAGCTTCCGCAAGAACTTTTAGTTCAAGACCCTCACGAAGTCGCAAGCGCAACATAATTTCTTCGTGCAAGATATCAGCTGGCGCCAAAACTTCCAGGTCAGCCGCTGGCGAGGAACCCTCATCAATTAAGGCCGCCCAAGCTGCCGGATGTTTCACATTCCATGATCTTGTGCCAGAAGTATGTGCATGTGCCCCTGGCCCAATGCCAAGCCAATCTTGGTTCTTCCAATAAGCAATGTTGTGCCGACATTCACCTCCTGGCTTTGCCCAGTTACTAACTTCATACCAAGACATATTCATTTTTTCTAAGGCCGCGTTAATAACGCCATAGCGATGTGCAGCCACATCATCACTTGGTTGTGCTACTTCACCTCGTGCAACGCGAGCCGCTAATTTTGTACCTGGTTCAACAATCAGGGAATAAGCACTGACGTGGTCGACATCAGCATTGGCAACGTCATTCAAAGTTCCGATTAAATCTTGCTCAGATTCACCGGGCGTTCCATAAATCAAATCCACACTGACATGTTCAAATCCAGCTTTTCGAGCATCCTCAATTGCTTGCCAAGTTTTTCCAGGAGTATGAGTGCGTTCCAGAATCTGCAAAACATTGCTGGCACTACTTTGATGACCGAACGAGATTCGAGTAAAGCCACCATCGCGCAAAATCTCTAAATCCTGTAAGGAAACCGAATCGGGATTTGCCTCAGTTGTAACTTCGGCATCTGAGGTAAGCCCATAAGCAGTTTTTGTCGCCGCCAGAATCCGCACCAAGTTTGTCGCAGAGATCATGGTTGGAGTTCCGCCACCAAAAAATACCGTGCTAATTTGACGATCATCAGCCAAATTTTGTTTTCTTAGCCAATTAATTTCGGCGATAACTCGATCGGGATAGGTGGTTGTTGTTATTGAAGTGCCATCACGCGAAAGTTCTGCTGCGGTATAAGTGTTGAAGTCGCAATAACCACAGCGCGAAGCGCAAAATGGAATGTGAATGTATGCGCTTAAAGTACGCATCTGTTATTTAAGATACCCAGAAACTTGGGTATGCATCGCACTTGGAAGATCTGGACAGGCAATTACTCGCGCCAACCGGTCGGCATCACGATCACCAGCAACTAATAGGTAAACATCGCAGACAGTGACACCGTGTTCCGGCGTAGCTACGATCTCGATTTCATCACCTGGCGTAATGGTGCCAGCTTCTAAAACTTGAAAATATGCACCGGGCATACCTTCAGCCATAAAACGCTTAACCCACTTGTCAATTTCCATCCAGCGCGCAAATGTGCCACATGGAATTCTCGGCCCGGTAACTTGCAGCAAAGTTGTGCCGATTCGCCAAGTCTGACCAATCACAGCGTTTGTCACATCAATGTCCGTAGTTGTTAAATTTTCGCCGAACTTACCAGCTGAAATATCGATTCCAAGCTCCGCTTCCCACCACTGGTAATCTTCCAGCGCGTAAGCATAAACAGCTTGCTCGGTCATCCCGTGATTAGGTTTGTCGGCGCGCTGATCCCCTGCAACACCTGCGGTTGTAACTTGACGCGAATCAATAACGGGGCGCTTGTCTATTGCAGTCACTCCAACTTCGCCACCGACGTCGGGAATTATTGCATGCATAACGTTAAGTGAAACAACCTGCGCCGACATTATTTGGCCTTTACCTTTGCACCATTGTCATCAGTTGAAAGCGCGGCAATGAAGGCTTCTTGTGGAACTTCCACTCGGCCCACCATTTTCATTCGCTTCTTACCTTCCTTCTGCTTTTCCAGAAGTTTACGTTTCCGCGATATATCGCCACCGTAACACTTTGCTAAAACATCTTTTCGAATCGCGCGAATAGTTTCGCGCGCAATAATTCGGGCTCCGATTGCAGCCTGGATTGGAACTTCGAATTGCTGGCGAGGAATTAAATCCTTTAACTTTGCAGCCATTGCCAATCCGTAGTTGTAGGCCTTGTCGCGGTGCACAATTGCGCTGAATGCATCTACTGGATCGCCGTGCAACAAAATATCTACCTTAACTAAATCTGCACTTTGTTCACCGGTTGGTTCATAGTCAAGTGAGGCATACCCACGAGTCTTGGACTTCAGCTGATCAAAGAAATCAAACACGATCTCGGCCAATGGCAAGGTGTAGCGCATCTCAACTCGGTCTTCAGATAAGTAATCCATACCTAGCAAAGTGCCTCGCCTGGTTTGGCATAGTTCCATAATTGATCCAACGAATTCACTTGGCGTCAGGATTGTTGATTTAACTATGGGTTCATTTACTTCTGCAACTTTTCCACCTGGAAATTCACTCGGGTTAGTCACAATTATTTCTTTGCCATCGTCCATGACCACTCGATAAACCACGTTCGGTGCAGTTGAGATTAATTCAAGATTGAATTCGCGCTCTAGTCGCTCGCGAACAATCTCTAAGTGAAGTAACCCAAGGAAGCCACAACGAAAACCGAATCCAAGTGCCACTGATGTCTCAGGTTCATAAACCAAGGCAGCATCATTAAGTTTTAGTTTGTCTAGAGCTTCGCGTAGTTCCGGATAGTCCGAACCATCAAGCGGGTAAAGTCCCGAGAACACCATAGGAACTGGATCGCGATATCCGCCAAGTGATTGCGTTGCAGGGTTCGCCGCCAAAGTTACAGTGTCGCCAACTCGTGACTGGCGCACATCTTTAACACCAGTGATCAAGTAACCCACTTCGCCAACACCTATGGCAGATGAAGCAAGTGGGTCAGGCGAGATCACTCCAACTTCTAGAGTTTCGTGAGTTTCGGCAGTACTCATCATCTTGATGCGATC